>NZ_JACSKB010000001.1:659757-989636 GCF_018617335.1 Exiguobacterium sp. s63
TAGTTGCGTGACCGCCGCACGTCCGATATCGCGTTGAACCCAGAATGTCTCATCCGAGTCACCCGGTACGATGACGACTTGGCGAACCCCTAATTTCTCTTCGAGCTCTCTTGCCACTTCTGAGATTCCGAGAAGTTCTCCCATGATCTCGTGCAAGTCTCGTAAGACGTTTCGTCCCGTCTCACTGAGGGAAATTCCTTGAGTAGCGACGTAAAGAAGACCTTGGTCTTTCAAAAAGTCGACTTCTCGTCTGAGTACCCGTTCGGTCAGTCCCAAACTCGTTGCGAGTGTCCTGCGGCCAATCGGCTGCATCAAGCGGACATAATGTAAGATATCGTAACGATGTCGGAGCGTATCGAGCAGGTCAGGGACAATTTGCTTCTGAACGTGAATCAGTTGCTGGATCATGCTCTTACCCCCTCGACTTTCAGTGTGGACAACTTTTGTCCCACTTTTTTATTTGCGTCCCACCGCTACGAGTTCATCTTATCAATCACTTTTCCGTCTGGCAACCCCTTCAAACGTTTTTTTTCGATGTAAGCGTATACTTAACAAAATCTTCAACTTTGTTGTCATCATATCGCCCTTGACTGATGACTTCCCCTTCGTGTATGAGAACAGGGATCTCGAAGAGGTACTTCGCTTCGAGTACCTCGTCTCCCGTGATGTCAACCTGTTCGAGTTCGATTGGATAATCTTCTTGTAACCATTCGAGCATGACGAGCGCCTCGTCACACAGTGAACAATTGTCACGTTTATATAATGTAAATTTCATATTTGTCATCCCTTCCACAACTGTCGCTCGCGCTGACGCGAGTTACCGAATCCGAGTTCTTCCCGATAGTTCGTCACGGTCCGCCTTGTTACGTGATAGCCGTATCGAGCGAGCTCGTTCGCAAGTGTCTGGTCACTTTGCGGTGTCGTTTCCCGTTGAATCAGTTCTGCGAGCGTTCGTTTGATCATAAATGGCGAATGCCCATGACTCGTCGAACGGACAAAAAAGTGTCGCCACTCCATGATGCCACCCTCAGTCTTAGCGAACTTCCCTTGAATCGCTCGCCCGACCGTCGATTCATGCTTTCCGATTTGTTGCGCTACGGTCCGGCGGGTCAGCGGATGGAGCACGAGTTCACCTTTTAGCCACTCGGTCTGACGAGACTCGATGACTGACCAAATCTCACGTAACGTCTCATTCCGCATCGCAAGCGATGTCATCCACCATTTCGCCTCACGGTCATTCCCGACACGTGTTTCGTCGAGTTCCGGACTGAGCCATTTTGTAACAAGTCTTCCCTCTTCGTATCGTACTTCAACTTCTGGAAAAACCTGACCCGTTTCTTCATATAATAGAGGACGTTTTGGAAGTGTCGCGACGATGCGCTCTAGACGTGCGATCTCTTCATCTGTAATTTCGAGTACGCTTGCCATCTGTTGATAGCTTACCCCACTCTCAATCGCATCGAATACATCGACGACACGAGGGTCCTCATGTTCAATCGCATGCCGATACTGACACTCTCGTTCCGTCTTTGCTCCGATCCCCGTCGGTTCAAGGAATAAGAGTGCCTGTCTCGCCTGTTCGATTTGGGCGACGTCGACACCGAGTCGTTCCGCCAACACCTCATTCGTGTCCGGCAACAATCCCCGATGGTCGAGCAAGAGGACAAGTTGTCGTCTCAGTTCTTGTTCCGATTCGCTCCCGCTCCCTTCCCGGATCTGGGTGAACAACTTCTCTTCGAACGCGCTCGCCGCATCCGCGACCCATCCAAGGTCCCCACTCCCAACATGAATGTTTGAATTGTGTCGCGCCAAACGCGCTAGACGAAACGTAAGTGCGAGACGGTCCGCTTCAAGCACCGGTAACCGCTGCATGAGATCTTGCGTCATCTGTTGCTGTTGGACTTGTTTTTGCTCTTGCCGTTGCATCGCTCTCCCCCCTCACTTCCATTGTAACGAACCCGCTTCCTTCATGCTCAAAAAAGCATAACGAACAGGATTGCTTTTTTAATAAAACAAATGTATAATAAATTCGTGTCACACATATGCACCCGTAGCTCAGGGGATAGAGCACTGGTTTCCGGTACCAGGTGTCGGGAGTTCGAATCTCTCCGGGTGTATCAGATGTTGAGGTCAGGCAGATTGCCTGGCCTCTTTTTCGTTTCACGACGCAAAAATCGTGGAATAGGTGAAAAACGATGACTATCGTTTGACCAACATTGACTATACAGGTATGATGAAATTACAACCTACATAAAGGAGGCAGATTCAATGTTAATTCCAACAGTTATCGAACAGACAGGCCGTGGGGAGCGCGCGTATGACATCTACTCACGCTTGCTCAAAGACCGTATCATCCTTCTCGGAAGTGCGATTGACGACAACGTGGCGAACTCGATTGTCGCACAGCTCCTCTTCCTCGCAGCTGAGGATCCAGAGAAGGACATCTCACTCTACATCAACAGCCCAGGTGGTTCGATTACAGCGGGTATGGCGATTTATGACACGATGAACTTCATCAAGCCAAACGTGTCGACGATTTGTATCGGAATGGCTGCATCGATGGGTGCCTTCTTGCTCCAAGCCGGTGAAAAAGGAAAACGCTTCGCATTACCGAACGCAGAGATCATGATTCACCAACCGCTCGGCGGCACGCAAGGCCAAGCGTCAGACATTAAGATTCACGCGGAACGCATCATCAAAATGCGTGAAAAGTTAAACCAAATCATGGCAGAAAACACTGGCCAGCCACTTGAAGTCATCGAGCGCGATACAGAGCGTGACTACTTCATGGCAGCTGACCAAGCGAAAGACTACGGTCTGATCGACAAGGTCATGACACGTTAATTTTCTGAAGACACACAATCCTGATTGGATGTGTGTCTTTTTTTAGATCAAACTGGACAATCTACAGTTCAAAAAGATATTGACCCCCTTTTTAGAGCGATAATCCTATAATAAATAGGAATAAATAGATTATATAAGCCAAATCGGGAGGTTTATTTTGAAAAAATTATTACATTTCAGTTCAATTATTCCGTTTGATGATTCGTATGGTCATGTCTCATTATTGGAGTATTGGATGCATTCACCTGAAGCCATATGTGCCCTTACCAAAGATGACGGAATTTTGCTCGTCAATCCTTCGTTCGAAAAGTTGCTTTCAGAATCAATCGACATATTTGTTGAAACACTTTCGAACGATTTGATTCCATTAGCGGAATCAAATCCCACGGTAGGCGATGAGATTCAAGTTCATCTTCAATCGTCGAACCGTCTATTTCAATTGATGCCCGTCCCTGTCTCCGTCTACCCTGAAATCACTATGGTGTTCACAGTGATGGAACGAACGAATGCGATTGAGCTCGCACGAGAACGCATACGCTTCGATGCTTATCGTCAAGTTTTTGGCGACATCCACGGTCTCGCCTTATTTGAGTTCAATTTAGAGACTCACTATTTCGAAACATTTGGATCATTGAAAAATATGTTCGGACTCGCCTCTTTTTCATCTAAAACACATACACCACTACTCTTTAAACAGTTACTCCATCCTGATGATTTGAATGTGTATTTAAAGATTCTTGGTGAGTTGATGATTGACCCTGAGATGGAGATGCGGGAGTCTGTTGTGCGCATCTTTCATTTGGATGAGTCGCAATACTATCCCTTCATTGTACGTAGTCATTTATCCACGGATCGAAAACTACTCACTTGCGCGGTGATTGATCAATCCATCTACCAAACCGACAATGAGAAGATTGAGAAGTTCAATCAGTTTATCGAAGCCGGGATGATGGAGTTTGACTTCCAGAGCGATACATTCCAACACGTTTCCCCCGGTCTATTCCGTATGATCGGATTTGAGATCGAGCCCGCTGACATCACTCTCGAATTTTGGAAGCAATTTCTTCATCCGGAAGATCTGGAACTGCTCATCTCCTCTCGTCATGAGACGTTAAAGGGTGAATCCGGTACTTACATATACCGCGTATATGTGAACGATGAATTGAAATGGGTTGAAGAGAAGCGTGAACCGCTATGGGATCCAGATAAAAATGTAACCGGTTACCGTTCCTATTTAAAAAATATTACACGACTGCAAGAACAGGAACAAGAAATCACCACATTACGAACAGTAGATCCGATTACGGGAATCACCAATCGAGATACATTAAAGACACACATCGAAGAACTGTTAGGAGACGCGCAATCCGTCACCATGATCGGAATTTCTTTCAATCACTACACAGAGGTGAAAGAGACACTCGGCTTTGAATTGGCAGATGAATGGAATGCAGTAACGATTGCCGAGCTCCAACCTTACGTCCCAGATGATGCGTTATTAGCTGTCATTTATGAGGATTTATATTGCATCGTCATTCCTTGTTATTGGACGGACGAGAGAACCCGGCGTTTCGGTGAAAAGTTAATCACCTTATCTGAACGCGCTTATAGCATCAGTGAATATGAAATCTTCCCACACGTTTCTGTCGGTGTCTGTCGTTCCCCACATGACGGGATGACGGCAAACGAACTGATTGCCCATACCGTTCAGGTGACGAATCACGCTTACACACAAGGACATTCTAATTTGGCATTTTACTCATCGAGTGTCGATTTACCATCCTTGCGTCGCTATACGTTGATTAATGATTTACGCACCGCCATCAAGAATCGAGAACTGTTTGTTGTCTATCAACCGAAAGTTCATGCGTGGACAGGCAAAATTGTTGGTGCTGAGGCACTAATGCGATGGATGCATCCGACTTGGGGACCTATTTCGCCTGTTGAGTTTATTCCCTTGATTGAGCACAACCAACAGATTGTGGAACTGACGGATTTTTTAATCGAAGAAGTATGTCGATTTATGAATCAGCTACCTACGTGCATCCCGATTTCAATAAATATTCCGGCTTCCTATTTCTATCTAGATAACTATATGCAACAAATTCAGCAATCCTATACGAAACACAACATCCTTCCTCGTTATTTAGAAATTGAAATTCCGGAATCGACGCTGCTGGAAAACCGTGATCGAATGAAGGCCGTGTTTGAGACGTTAAATTCTTATGGCATCACTGTGTCATTCGATGACTTCGGGACCGGTTACTCCTCACTCGCATACGTGCAGGATTATAATGTCCAAATTATTAAGATTGATCGGATTTTTGCACATGGCATTCATGAAAATGTGAAATCACAGGCCATCGTCCGAAGCTTGATGTATATTGCGAAAGAGTTTGGCATGGAGGTTGTGGTTGAAGGTGTCGAATGTTTCCGTGACTTGAACTGGTTGCGAGACCATGGCGTGCAAACGATTCAAGGTTATCTTTTCAGTCCGCCAGTCGAGAGCGAGCAGATGATTCGTCTTCTTGACCAAACGTATTTACCCCCAACGGAAGTGAGTTCACTCGATGGTCACACGATGCTGATTCCCGTTCAAATGATTTTTTCTCGCATCCAGTCGTTCCTGTCTGATTTGGGCCGCGCACCGGCTTTAGTATCGATGGAAGAAAACAAGTCGTTCAAGTTGTATACAACACTATTCTTACCGCCAAACGATTTTTTACAGTTCTCCATTCTAATGAAATCGCTAGAACATCCGATTCCCGTAACCATCATCGGAACTCCCGACCTCAAGGACGGGATTTACACATATGAACTAGAACCAATTGAACAGAATTTACTAGAGGGCGCTACTGAGCATGCCTTCCATCTCACTCCGGAGCAAGCTAAAAATACGTTACATCTCCATCATTTCCTTTAAGAAAAGAACGCATCAGTGGATGCGTTCTTTTCTCTATTCGATGGGCATCCAAATCTCAATGATGTCGTCCGCTCCCCCTTGCCCGTGGATATACCGTTCAAAGTCGACCGCATCTCGTAACGTCACGTCCGGAACGTTCAACAACTGTTCATACGTCGATTGGATCATCGGGATGCCTCCTTCCACCGTGGCGACGATGTAGTTCCCTGTCGTCAGTTCAACACAGCGCGCGCCTTCCGCCGACACCGGCTTTGTCATCCCCGCGACATAACCGTTCTCCTGCGGAAGACAAACCCCATACGACTCGTCCGTCGTCAATTCTAGTTGAAGCTTGCCCCACAATTTCGGAATCTCCTTTAATGTACCACCATATCCATAGACAGGGGTGGCTTCATTCAACGTCTCGTATCGAATCTTCATGTCGTTCCCTCCTGATTGCATCAATCGAATCTGCCTCTCGATTCGATGAAGGCGTTCCATTTCTGCTTGAACTTCATCCAATCGTGTTTCCAATAGTACTCCAATCGATCGACCCGACTGGATTTGTTCTAGACGGAGTCCGATTTGGCGCAATCGCTTAATTTCACTCAACCGTCGAATTTCTTCCATTCCGTACATTCGATACTGATTGTCGGTACGTGTCGGACGGACTAATCCACGTTCTTCATAAAATTTGATCGCTTTGACCGACAACCCGGTCACATGTGCCACTCTCCCAACCGGAATCACTGTTTTCCCACCTCCTATCTTCACTGTACAGTCGTCCCTTAGAGGCAGGTCAAGGCTTACTTTTCAGGAACTCGGACACCAAATACATAACGACTATCGCCTTGTTTCCACTCCCCACCGATTTCATACAGATAGACCCCAGGTTCATCTGGGACGATTGCTTCTGAAGGGACGAGTTCGCCATCCTCAATTCGATTGAAACTCGACTCCATCGGGTCGGCATGATAGACAACATCGATTCGGTCGCCCGGTTTGACGGTAATCAGTTGAAGGTCATCCGCTTCCGGCATCCCATAGTCTGCACATGTCGCTTGATTACCGGATTCCCAACAATACGTTGACTGTTCTACTTCCGCTGTCACCGATCCGACCCGAACCGTCGGGAGCGGTGGTTTGACTGGATCTTCCCCGTCACCATACAACGTCACCGCAAAATAGATGACGCCCACCCCAACAAGTAAACATAGCAGGACAATCCAAAAACGTCGATTACGCTTCACGGTCTCATCTCCTTTCTTCACTAGTTCCCTGTGAAGACGTAAAATCCCTACTTCCACAAAAAAAGACCCACTTTCGTGAGTCCGTTGCGTCATTTCGGACGACGCAGTCCTTTCATCATATAACCGCCCTTGAAGTCGATCGGGTCGAATGCGACGAGGAATGCTTTTGGTTCATGCTTCTCAACGAGTTCACGCAACTCTTTCATTCGTGTCCGAGCCGCCAATACATCGAGACGATAACGAACCCCGTCACGTCCTTGCCCTTGATAATGCGTGACACCATATCCATTGTCGCGCATCTGTTGGATCAGTTCCGCCGGATATTCTTTCGTATGCACTTGAATCATGTTGTAACCGATGGCGAGCTTCCGTTCGACAAAGCCACCAAGTAAAATCCCAAGTCCGAATCCGACCGCGTACACAATCATTCCGACCGTCGTCAAATCTTGGAACACAATCCCGAGCGCAAAGATATAGATGAGCGTTTCTAGCGTTCCAAATAAACCGGCGATGACGGTCTTCCCTTTCACGAGCATGATGGTCCGTAGCGTTAATACCGGAACGTAAACAAGTTGTAGCAGTAGGATGAGTAAGATCTGACCCATTCAATCGACCTCCGTTCAAATTCATTACCACCACTATTCCAAATTTCCAACAGAGATGCAACTAAAAAAGGCTGACCGAAGTCAACCTTTCACTTAGTTATCTAGATTCTTTACGCTTGTGAGCAACTCGTAGTCTTTACGAATGACTTCGTAGATCGCGTTCTTATCTCCATTCAACAACTCTTCCGCACGAAGCTGATTCAAGAAGAGGCTAGTGGCAAACGTGACGAGTGCACTTTTTGGAATCCCGATTTCTTTTGCGCGCTCTGTGATGACCTGGTCGAGCTTAGCGTCAATCGTGAGCGATAATCTTTTCTTTTCATTCGACATAATGATGAAGCTCCTTTAATTCGCTTTTCATAAAACCTATACACAATTGCTTATTATATAGGAAGAATGGTTTTGGTGCAACCGCGTCACGAGGATGCGATTTCGTCACCGCTACGCACACGTTCGGCAATCTGATCAATTTTGCGAAGTCGATGGTTGATTCCTGACTTCGAAATCGGACCGGATTCGAGCATTTCACCGAGTTCCTGTAACGAGACATCCTGGTGCGTGACACGCAGTTCGGCGATTTCGCGCAATTTCTTCGGTAAGACGTCAAGCCCGACCGTCCGTTCCAAGAATTTGATATTCTCGACTTGACGCAAAGCCGCCCCGACCGTTTTATTCAAGTTGGCCGTCTCACAGTTGACGAGGCGGTTGACAGAGTTGCGCATATCTTTAATAATGCGCGCATCTTCAAACTCCAGCATGCCTCGGGTCGCCCCAATCAGCTTGAGGAAGTCTGAGATCTTCTCGCTTTCTTTCATATATAGGATATGTCCTTTTTTCCGTTCGAGCGTCTTCGCGTTCAGCTCAAACCGATTCGCTAAATCACGTAACGAATGGTTGTGGTTCTCATATAAACTATAGATTTCGAGGTGATACGACGACGTTTTCGGATGATTAATGGAACCACCCGCGAGGAATGCGCCACGCAAGTAAGCACGCGCCAGGTTCTCGTCACCTGTCATATCCGAATTCAATGTCCGGATCATCTCGTAGTTCTCCCCGAGAATCTCTAGGTCCCGAAGCATCGTCTCCGCATGCTGTGATACCCGGACGATGTAGACGTTATTCTTTTTCAAACGCATTTTCTTCCGGACGAACAAGTCTAACGGATGATCATACAAGCGTTTCATCAATGAATACATGCGACGGGCAATTGAGGCATTTTCTGTCGAGACATCGAGGGTCATGCCTCGTCCAAGGGCGAGCGAGATGACGCCGTTCATTCGAACGAGTGCCGATAATTCTGCTTTCGCTTCAGCGTCATTCACTTCAAGTTGTGTTAATTCTTTTTTCACGTCTGATGCAAAGCTCATCGAGTCCCCCTCCTTTCTCTCTTTCTAACATTCCTTATTTCAATTCTAATTCTTGAAACGAGCGTGGCTTCTTGATGCGGAGCACCCGTTGCATGACAAGTCCGGCGATGGCGTCGGAATCGTGACGGATGTACTCCCGGTTATAATCGACGATGTCCCCTGCGAGGACGTTCGTGCCATAGTTCCGAAGTTTCTTGCGGTCGAAACGGACCTCTTCCGATCCGTCCTCCCGGTAACGCTCTAAATATTCTTCATCAATCGGCTCATTATTGACGACGATGGTATCGATCGATGCCTTCCCAAGATACGATTCGATGACTTTCAAATGCCTCATCGCATCATAGCCTTTCGTCTCACCCGGCTGTGTCATGACGTTACAAATGTAGACGACCGGGACTTTTGAGCGGACGATGGCTTCTCGGACCGCTGGGATGAGCAGGTTCGGGATAATACTCGTATAAAGACTCCCCGGACCGAGCACGATGACGTCCGCCGCTTCAATGGCCTCAACGACACCCGCGGCAGGCTCGATGCCATCCTCGAGTAAAAACAGACGTTTAATCGGTTGCTGATGGAGCGGAATCTTGGATTCCCCTTTGATGATGGTACCGTCCTCAAACTCGGCCGCGAGCGTCATGAGCGTCTCTGTCACAGGCAATACCTTTCCTTGCGCGTTCAAGAGTTGCGACATGACATCGATTGCTTTCACGAACGAACCCTCACAGATGTGGGTCGCTGCCGTGAGCATCAAGTTCCCAAGCGAATGTCCTTCTAAGCCATATCCGGTATCAAAGCGATATTGCAAAATCTTATCCATTAACGGTTCGACTTCCGATAAGGCCAAGATAACGTTACGAATGTCTCCTGGCGGTAACATATGAAACTCGTCACGAAGCCGCCCTGAGCTTCCACCGTCGTCCCCGACCGTGACGATTGCCGTAATATCGAGCGGATAATGTTTCAGTCCACGGACAAGAGTGGACAATCCTGTCCCCCCACCGATGGCGACTACTTTCCGTTCTCGTCTCATGTCACTTCTCCTTTGTCGCATGAGCGAGGTCACGGTGAACCGTCTTCACGTTATAACGCTCAGCGAAATGTTCCGATACTTTCTCGGCGAATGTGATCGACCGATGCTTCCCACCGGTACAGCCGAATGCCACGACGACTTGCGTCTTTCCTTCTCGCTTATATTGCGGGAGGAGGAACTCTAACATGTCGATCAACTTCTTATAAAACGCTCGCGCCTCTGGATGGGACATGACATACTCCTGCACTTCTGTCGTCTGACCCGTAAGCGGACGGAGTTCCGGAATGTAGAACGGGTTCGTGATGAAACGGACATCGAACAACAAGTCGATATCGAGCGGCACTCCATGTTTGAAACCAAACGACATAAAGTTGACCGTGAACGGGATTCGTTCCTCATTGAATTGTTGAAGGATGCGGTCCTTCAACATCTGCGGCTTCAATTCACTCGTATCATAGAGCGTGTGAGCTCGGTCACGGAATCCTTCTAACAGCTCACGTTCCATCTTGATGCCGACGAGTGGTGCATCTTCCGGTGCGAGCGGATGGGACCGTCTCGTTTCTTTATAGCGACGGACGAGCACATCGTCTCGTGTCTCTAAGTATAGGAGATGCGGATGGACATTTTTCTTTTCTAAATCGTCGATGACGATGAACAGGCTATCGATAAAGTCTCTCGTACGTGTATCGATGGCGACCGCGATTTTCGGTCGGACCGAGCTGATGACATCAATCAATTGTGGCAAGAGAACCGGTGGCAAGTTATCGACACAGAAATAGCCAAGATCCTCAAAACTATTCATGGCGACTGATTTCCCAGCCCCACTCATCCCACTGATGATGATCAATTCTTCTAATCCTTTAAAATCTTCCATCTCGCTGACGCCCCCTTAAAATTGACAACCGAGCCGTGTGTGTAGCTCTCTCCATCTAGTATAACGAACGTCCGAAAAAAAGAGAAGGACCGCGGTTCCCCGCAGTCCTCCCGTCTTGAATCATGCGTTTTGTTCTTGCAACGATTCGAGGAGCCCCTCGATGAAGTGTTGAGCGTTCTGAGCGGCAATCGATCCGTCGTTCGTCGCTGTGACGACTTGACGGAGCGTTTTCTCACGCACGTCACCGGCAGCGAAGATCCCAGGGATATTCGTTTCCATCGCCTCGTTCGTGACGATGTAGCCTTGCTCGTTTGTGATGCCGAGGTCTTGGACAAATCCAGTGATCGGGTTCATCCCGATATAGATGAAGACACCATCGATCTCGTAGTCTGTCTCTGTACCGTCGACCGTGCTAACGAGTCGAGCGCCACCGACTTTACCGTCTTTCTCCGTGATTTCTTTCAATGTGTGGTTCCAAATGAAGTCGATTTTCTCATTGTCGAACGCACGTTTTTGAAGAATCTTTTGCGCACGGAGCTCATCGCGACGGTGAACGATTGTCACCTTATCCGCGAAACGTGTCAAGAAGACACCTTCCTCAACAGCCGAGTCGCCACCACCGATGACGAATAACTCTTTTCCTTTGAAGAAGGCTCCGTCACATACCGCGCAATACGATACGCCACGGCCACCGAGTTCTTCTTCACCCGGTACGCCGATTTTCTTATACTGAGCACCAGAGGCGAGAATGATCGCACGTGCTTTATAGTCACGGTTGTGCGCATGCACGATTTTATATTCTGTTTCATCCGAGATGCGTTGCACATCCCCATATGCATACTCCGCTCCGAACGCTTTCGAATGGTCGAACATCTTTTGAGACAAGTCAGGACCGAGAATGCTGTCGTACCCTGGATAGTTCTCGATGTCTTCCGTGTTGGCCATCTGACCACCTGGAATCCCGCGTTCGATCATAAGCGTAGAAAGGTTCGCACGTGAAGCATATAGCGCAGCGGTCATTCCGGCAGGACCGGCACCGATGATAATGACGTCATAAATTTTTTCTTCTGTCATGTTGATTCCACCTCTGCAAGAAATTGATTGCCTTTAGTATAAGAAACCTGTATGGGTATCGTCTATCTTTATGCTTGTTCGAGTGTCTGTTTGAACGAACGGACCGTTTCCGTCAACGTGTCGACTGAAAGGTGGAAGGCATTTGCACAGTCTTCGAGAATCAACGCATCTCGTTTCGTATAGAACATCCAGACGAGCGCAGCGGCCGATGCCGTTACGTTCATAAATGCTTCATCAGACATGAGAAGTGTCGCGAAACGCTCATAGAAATCACCTTCAAGGCTCATTCGTTCCGCTTCTGACACATGCGCTTCCGCCAATACGAGTGCTTCAAACGCGCGTTTGACCCGAGCATCGCCTGTGAACGGTTGCTGACAAAGGTCGGCACGACACATCTCGGCGAATGCACGGACCGTTTCATTTTCTGTCACTACGTTTGTCAACGCGAGCGCTTCAAACGCCTCGTCATCCTTTAAGTTGGAGATGATTCGGATGATCTCGATTCGAGCTAAATCACTCTCTTGACGCAGTCCTTGGACGAGCGCCGAACGAAATTCGAGATTTTCTCGGATATCGAAGCTCTGTTTCTCTTCAAACTGTTTCATTTCTTCCTTGTTCAAGTAAGTGGCCGCCTCTTCGAATCGTCCTGTCTTATAGGCAGACACACTGAGCCAATGCCCGAACAATGGGTCCCCGCGGAATCCACGGTCTTTCAATAGACGCAATTCTTCATACGCACGGTCGTAATGCCCGACGAGTGCGAGTGTCGTCGCCAATTTATAACGTAAATCAAATTGGAGCGGCCGAACATGTGTGAGCGGTTTTGACAATTGCACCGCGGCTTCCGATTGTCCCGCTTCATGAAGCAAGAGAATCGTGTTCAAGATGGCATGCAAGTTACCTGGATTTTGATCGAGCACATATTCGAGTGTCCGGAATGCCGCTTGATCATCACCGAGGTAAAAGCTGACGACCGATAGGTTATTATAGGCCGGCCAGAACGATGGGTACTGTCCAATCAGACGTTCGAGCGTGGCTTTCGCCGCAAACAACCGTCCTTTATCGATTTGACGTTGTGCTTCCGTATGCCACGTGATCAATTCGTCTTCCTCTTCGTCTTCGAGCTCCTGTTCGAGTTCGATCAGTTCGAGAAGGGACTGCACGGCTTCCGTGTAGTGACCTTTTGTGTCACGCGCAAGGTATTCGGACGCATAGTTCGCCGCTTCTTCATATTGAGAGACATAGGCACAGTTACTGGCTAAATGGTATAGCGCCTCTGTTGCGGTCTCATCGAGCTCTAATACTCGTTTCCACACATCATTGGCGTGGTAGACCTCCCCTACTTCAAATAACAGTTCTGCATACTGTTTATGATAGTCGACGCGATGCGTGGCTGCCGCTGTCGCTTCAGCCATGAAAAAAGTCGCTTCATCTAGGCGACCTTCTCGTAACGCACGACGACCTCTATAGTAGTGGAGCTCCGCAGCGAGCGGAGATTCTGGTTCGGGTAGCGTCAATACTGCTTCATAGTTCGCTTCCATATTCTAAATCCTCCACATCATCTCTAAATCTTTTTTTAGTTGCAGGGATAAGAATACCGCACTCGAACAACGAGAGCAACTGAAAAAGTTAAAAAAAATTGCGACTATATTCCCTCTATAATGAATATTTTTTACTAGGTCCAAAAATTGTTTTTGAACGAAAATATGATGACGGCATTTCTGTACATTTATCCATAAAAAAACGGCATCTCTTTTAAAAAAAGTGATACCGCTCAAGTATTCTTGATCATATCTAAACAAAATTGTGGTGAAATCATTTTGCGAAAAATTGTGTCAAATATGTGTCAACGATTGAAGCTTTGCACCGACGACCCGTTCTCCCGGTAGGACATCACGATGAACGACCGCACCCGCGCCGACCACGGCCCCGTTTCCGATTGTCACGCCCGGCAAGATGGTGACGTTCGCCCCGATCAACACCTCGTCACCGATGATGACGTCTCCGATCCGATACTCGTCGACGAGATATTCATGACAGAGAATCGTCGAGTTGAAGCCAATGACCGTATTACGGCCGATCGTGATGCGTTCTGGAAACATGACGTCCGGTGTGACCATAAGGGCGAGCGCACTATGCTCGCCTATTTTCATTCCGAGGAACGTCTGGTAAAGCCAACGTTTCGCCTTCACAGACGGAAAGTAACGTCCGATGAGTACGACTGACGTGTTTTTGAAGACACGTAGGAATCGAATGGTCCGATACATCTGCCATAGCGGGTTCGGTCCATCGATTCGATACCGTTTTGTCTTACGCATGAACGCCGACCTCGTCGAGCCATGCCTCGAAATGTTCCATCGAGTCGATGATGACGTCAGGTTCGAGCGATTCGAGGAACGGACGTCCTTTGAGGGCCCAGCCGACAGCGACCGTTTTCGTTCCTGCATTCTTCCCGCTGAAGATATCCGTGTCGTTGTCTCCGACCATGACGGCACGTTCCGCTGACGAACCGAGTGCTTGGAGAGCACGTTCGACCGGCTCAGCGTGCGGCTTTTCGTTTTTCACATCGTCCGCCGTCACGACGACATCGAACAAGTGGTCGATGTCGAACAGGCGGAGCCCACGTTCGACGACAGGACGCCCTTTCGACGTGACAATTCCCATCTTATAGCCTTTTGCATGGAGTCGATATAAACCTTCAATCACACCCGGGTACTCTGCGACGAGTTGGTCATGCATCGCGATATTGAAGCTCCGATAGAACGCCTGCATCTCTTTCCACTCCGGTTCATTTAGTTCCCGGAACGATTTTTCAAGTGTAGGTCCGATGAAGCGATAGATGTCTTCGTCCCGATATGTCTGTTCCGGAAAATAGTATTCGAACGTATGACGAAAACTTGCGATGATGAGCGGGTTCGTATCAAGCAATGTGCCATCTAAGTCAAATAAGAGCGTATCCATTAATCAAACAGTCCTTTCTCTGATGGGTCGTTGTATCGTTTCGCATTGCGACGAAGGATCATCATGACAATCCCGAACAGAATCATAGCGATGGACACCATTTGGGCCGCACGCAAATCGCCTGACATGAGACTGTCCGTACGAAGTCCCTCGATGTAGAAACGTCCAATCGAGTACCAGACGAGATAAGACAAGAAAATGTACCCGCGTCGTGGGTTTCCAATCATGCGCCATGCGACAAGGAGGATGACCCCGATGATGTTCCACACACTTTCATATAAGAATGTCGGAATATAGTAAGCCCCGTCGATATACATCTGATTGACGATCCAGTCCGGTAGCATGAGCGTATTCTGAAGAAAACTACGCGTCGTCTCGCCGCCATGGGCTTCCTGGTTCATAAAGTTTCCCCAGCGTCCGACGGCTTGTCCCAAGAGAAGCGATGGTGCCAAGATGTCCGTCACTTTCCAGAACGACATCGATTTTCGCATACAGTAAACGATGACAACAAGCAGTGCGCCAAAGATGGCCCCGTGGATGGCAATCCCACCTTGACGGATGTCGATGATTTGACCAAGGTTTTCTGAATAGTAATCCCATTGGAATGTCACATAATAAATCCGGGCGAAGATGATACTGATTGGAATCGACCAGATGACGACATCAACGAGTCGTTCTGAGTCGTAGTTGATTCGTTTGGCTTCGAATAAGGCGAGGATGAGTCCAAGCATCGCGCCAAAGGCAATAATCATGCCGTACCAATAGATTGGTAAAGAGCCAATCTCAAACGCTACACGATCAAATGTCGGTTCTACCATGATCACAAGTCTCCTTCAGTGTCCTGAATCGCGTTCGCGAGACGTTCCGCAAACTCTTCAGCCGTATTGATTCCCATGTTTTGCAGACGATAGTTCATCGCTGCCACCTCGATGATGACCGCCAAGTTTCGACCAGGTCGAACAGGAATCGTCAGAAGCGGGACTTCGCTATCGATGATTTTCATCGTGTTATGGTCAAGTCCGACACGATCGTACACTTTGCCCGGATCCCAGTTTTCCAAGTTGACGATGAGACTGATCTTTTTATGTGATCGAACCGCACCCGCACCAAACAATGTCATGACGTCGATGATGCCGATCCCGCGAATCTCAAGCAAGTGACGAATGAGCTTCGGCGCTGACCCGACCAGGAGTTGGTCACCCGTTTGACGAATCTCGACCGAGTCATCCGCGACAAGACGGTGCCCCCGTTTGACGAGTTCAAGCGCGGTCTCCGATTTACCGACACCACTTTGTCCTTTGATGAGGACACCGACACCGTAAATGTCGACGAGCACGCCGTGCATCGCCGTCATCGGTGCAAGCTCCATCTCCAAGAAGTTCGTGATCTGTGACTCGATGGATGTCGTCACCGCATTCGTCCGCATGAGAGGGACGTTCGCCGCTTCCGCTTCCTCTTCGATCTCTTTCGGAATGTCAAAGCCGCGTGTGATCAAAATCCCAG
Source organism: Exiguobacterium sp. s63 (assembly GCF_018617335.1). Classification (GTDB taxonomy): domain Bacteria; phylum Bacillota; class Bacilli; order Exiguobacteriales; family Exiguobacteriaceae; genus Exiguobacterium. The sequence continues at coordinate 676,171 of NZ_JACSKB010000001.1, forward strand.
GTGTCTGTTCCGTACATAAAATGCGGGCACGCTCCCGGCGTTTCTCTTCTGAGAGACTCGCATAAAACGTTAACTCTGTTTTTCCTAACACTTGCAGGCGGTTCTTCGCATAGTGCGTATAGTAGCCGGCAAGGACGAGACCCGGTCGACTCAGGTCAGGTGTCGCGACCGGACGATGAAGCCCCTCTTCTCCCGCAATGACTTGAAGTTTAAAACGCTCAACGACTTGAGCTGTACGTACGATATTTTGCATCAGTATCTGCCCCTTTCACGCTCATTATTGTATCATAGCTCTTTCGAGGAAGGGCTAGGGAAGTGATGAACAACGTGTCAAAAAATTGTTGAAACCTTCCCACTTGATCTTCGTATGTAAGATACAGACTTAACAGGAGGTGAAAGAATGGAAGGCTTCTTTGGCATTGTCATCTTATTTGCGCTAGTCATCGGGCTCGGCTCACTCGTCTATATCATCAAATCATTGATTGACATGTGGACGGAATATGCCTCGACAAAAAATGAAACGGTTTTACTCCTGTTCATTTTAAACATCATTGGTTTCTTTTTATCGGGCGCGCTCATCTCCATGATCGTCGCCATCATCTTCTACTGGAACCGCTCGAGATCGATGCGACTGCTCGGGTTCATTCTCTTAATTATCGGGCCGGTGCTCTTTATCGTATTTGTTATTAGTTCCTTTGCCATGTTTGATTCTCAGATGATGGACTGGCAACAGTATTAAGTAACGAGCGAATCAATGATCAAAATAGCCCCGAAGGCGATCGCCTTCGGGGCTTCGTTTATTGTTGATGGAACGGATTGTTCAAATCGCCCGGGTCAACGGGATCGACCGGGTCAGACGGTTCCGTCTTCTCTTCGTCAAGGAACGTGGATGGCGTATAGACCGAACCATGCTCCAAATCGATCGTACCCGTACGTGTTCCTGCCTCGACTTCGATGCGAGGGGTTTGACCACGACCGGACAAGAACTCAAGGCGACGCTGCGCGACGTCCTTGCGGTCACGAATGATCTCGAGTTCATCGAGCAGGCAGTGCAGACCACCAAAGTTCGTCTCGAGCTCCCCTTCAACTTCGACGCCATGTGGTAACACGAGTCGAATGTTTCCGGCGAGTGAGGCGAGTTCGAACTTGGCTGGACGAGCTGTCGCTAGTTCTGCGCGAATGTTCCCGTTCCCCGTCTTGAGGGATGCTTTATCATACTTCCCACCGACGATGACAGCACCGTTTCCGGTACGCACATGAACGAGTTCCGCTTCGACGCCTTCAACCTCGACCGTCCCGTTTCCGGTATTCAATAAGAGTTCCGACGCATGCACGTCATGGAGAACGACACGACCGTTCGCCGTTTGGACACGGACGTTATCAACATCGAGTCCATCGGCACGGACTTCTCCGTTCAACGTTTGGACATGCAGATGATTAAAATGATGATGTGGGACGTACAGTTCCACGTGGGCACGGACGAGTTTGTCACGAAGCGAAACGACGAGACGGTCGCCGATGACGGAATGTTTGACCGCCGACTGTAATTGTTCGAGCGCTTTGTCTGCATCCTGTTGACGAAGCGGACGACCTGTGACGATCAGCTCACAATCTTCGGCATCTGACGAGACAATCGTCGCCGATGCGTTGAAGAGATCGAGCGAAATCTCACTGCCTGTGAATGGGAACGACTTTGAATACGTCACTTCCGGTCCAAAGTTCGAGCTGAAGGAGAAGTCGCTGTCACGAAGTTTCGTGACGAGCCCCTCCACTGCAGATGTCAATTTCGTCGTGAGCGATTCGACCGAATAGGCATCCACCTTTTCGGTATCCTGTCGCGCTTCGAGAGACTGGACCTGTTCCGGCTCAAGTCGTTCGAGACGCTCCAGTTGTGTCATCCCTTCCTCAATCGTCATCTTGCCTTCCTTCACTTGCTGGAGAATCAGTTCACGCATTTCTTGTTTCACGTTCATTTTCCCCCTTCAATTTGGTTGCACGTCAATTACCTTCCCGTTTCTCACCATTTCTATACTTATTTCTTTTTTCCTGCTTTTGGTTTCACACGGGCGGCGTCTCGTTCAAGAACCGGCTTCAAATACTTACCGGTATAGGAACCTGATACTTCGGCAACCTCTTCCGGCGTTCCCGTCGCCACGATGAGTCCCCCGCCATCGCCGCCTTCTGGTCCAAGGTCGATCAAATAATCGGCCGACTTGATGACGTCGAGGTTGTGCTCGATGACAAGCACCGTATCCCCGTTCTCGACGAGGCGTTGCAACACTTTCAACAAGCGCGCGATATCATCGACATGAAGTCCAGTCGTCGGTTCATCCAAAATATAAATTGTCTTCCCGGTCGACCGTTTGTGGAGCTCTGAGGCAAGTTTGACACGCTGGGCTTCCCCACCGGAGAGTTCCGTCGCCGGCTGACCGAGTTTCATATAGCCAAGACCGACATCATAGATTGTTTGAATCTTCCGCTTAATTTTTGGAATCTTATCGAAGAAGTCGAGCCCCTCTTCGATTGTCATATCGAGGACGTCCGCAATCGTCTTCCCTTTATATTTCACTTCGAGCGTCTCCCGGTTATAACGTTTCCCGTGACAGACCTCACACGGAACGTAGACGTCCGGTAGGAAGTGCATCTCGATTTTGATGATCCCGTCACCGCGACATGCTTCACAACGACCACCCTTGACGTTGAAACTGAAACGACCTTTTTTATAGCCGCGCATCTTCGCTTCATTCGTCGATGCGAAGACGTCGCGAATGTCATCAAAGACGCCCGTATACGTCGCCGGGTTCGAACGAGGGGTCCGCCCAATTGGGGATTGATCGATATCGATGACTTTATCGATATGCTCGAGCCCTTCAATCTTCTTATGCTTCCCAGGTTTCGCTTTCGCACGGTTCATATTGTGGGCGAGTGATTTATAGAGAATCTCATTGATGAGGGTCGATTTACCCGATCCCGAGACGCCCGTTACGGCAACGAACATCCCGAGTGGAATGGAGACGTCGACATCTTTTAAGTTGTTCTCTTCTGCCTTGACGATCTTTAAGAAACGCTCGTCCGGCATCTTCCGTTCAGCCGGAAGTGGGATGAACTTCTTCCCGGCAAGATATTGACCGGTGAGTGAGTTTTTATTTTTCATCAGTTGCTTCGGTGTCCCGGCCGCGATGACCTGTCCGCCATGTTCCCCGGCGCCTGGTCCGATATCGATTAAATAGTCGGCCTCCATCATCGTGTCCTCGTCATGCTCGACGACGATGAGCGTATTGCCGATGTCCCGCATCTGTTTAAGGGTCGCAATCAATCGGTCGTTATCACGTTGATGAAGACCGATTGACGGTTCATCAAGGACATACAAGACACCTGTGAGGCGAGATCCGATTTGTGTTGCGAGACGAATCCGCTGTGCTTCTCCACCGGAGAGGGTCCCTGCGGCACGAGAGAGTGTCAAGTAGTCGAGACCGACGTTATTCAAGAAGCTGAGTCGCTCCCGAATCTCTTGAAGGATGAGACGCGCGATGGCGATATCTTTCTCGCTCAACTGCTCGTTAAGTTCCTCGAAGAACGCGAGCGCGTTCACGACCGACTTCTCCGTCACTTGTCCGACGTGCTGGCCCGTAATTTTGACGGCGAGCGACTCTTCTTTCAAGCGATAACCGTGACATGTCGGGCACGCATGTGTCGCCATATACATTTCCATCTGCTCACGGATGTAGTCGGATGTCGTCTCACGGTAACGGCGCTCGATGTTCCGGAGCACGCCTTCAAAGAAGATGGTGTTCGTCCGTACTTGACCGAAGTCATTCTCGTAGCGGAAAAGGAACGATTCCTCTGAAGACCCGTTCAAGACGAGGTCTTGGTCACGCTTCGATAGGCGCTCGAACGGCACGTCCATGTCGATGTTGAAGTGTTGGCACATCGCAGCCAACAGTTGCGGATAGTATTGGGAACTCGTCGGCTGCCATGCGGCAATCGCCCCTTCCTTCAACGTCTTCGACGGATCTGGGATGACGAGTTCTGGGTCGACGTCTAGTTTCGTCCCGAGACCATCACACGTCGGGCATGCCCCGAATGGCGAGTTGAACGAGAACATACGTGGTTCAAGCTCACCGATTGAGAAACCACAGATTGGGCAGGCATGATGCTCACTGAAGAGAAGCTCGGTTCCGTCCATCTTATCGATGATGACGCGTCCGTCAGCGAGACGTAATGCCGTCTCGAGTGAATCCGCAAGACGACCTTCGACATCGGGTCGGACGACGAGACGGTCGACGACGACCTCAATGGAATGCTTTTTGTTTTTATCGAGCTCGATCTCATCCGTCAATTCAATCGTTTCCCCATTGACGCGAACGCGAACGAATCCTTCTTTTTTCAACGAATCGAATACTTTCACATGCGTCCCTTTTCGGCCCGATACGATCGGTGCCAAAATCTGAAGGCGTGTTCGTTCCGGCAATTCCATCACTTGGTCGACCATCTGTGAGATGGTTTGACTCGAGATCTCGATGCCGTGGTTCGGACAGACCGGTTTTCCGATTCGTGCGAACAATAGACGCAGGTAATCATAAATCTCTGTTACCGTCCCGACCGTCGAGCGAGGGTTACGACTCGTCGTCTTCTGGTCGATTGAAATGGCCGGACTAAGTCCCTCGATCGTATCCACATCCGGCTTATCCATCTGTCCGAGGAACTGACGAGCATAGGCAGATAAACTCTCGACGTAGCGTCGCTGTCCTTCCGCGTAAATCGTATCGAACGCAAGTGACGATTTTCCGGAGCCGGACAAGCCCGTCAAGACGACGAGCTGGTCACGGGGGATATCGATGTCAATATTTTTTAAGTTGTTGACGCGTGCCCCTTTGATGACAATCGCATTTTTCTTTTCAGCCATTTAATTCCCTACCTTCAACTCCAAGATTAAGTCACGCAGTTCGGCCGCGCGTTCGAACTGGAGGTCGCGCGCCGCTTGCTTCATTTCTTCTTCTAATTTGGCAATCGCCGCCTCGCGTTCGGCCGGCTTCATCGTACTGAGCGATTCGAGTGCTTCCTCTTCCGCCTCGACCGTCGCCCGGATGACACCACGGACGTCTTTACGAATCGTCTGCGGGGTGATGCCATGTTCTTCATTATAAGCCTGTTGAATCGACCGACGACGATCCGTTTCTTCGATGGCACGTGCCATCGAGTCGGTCATCTTATCTGCGAACAGGATAACATGTCCGTTCGCGTTACGTGCCGCTCGTCCAATCGTCTGGATGAGCGAGCGGTCCGAACGAAGGAACCCTTCCTTGTCGGCATCGAGAATCGTCACGAGACTGACCTCTGGAATGTCGAGACCCTCCCGCAACAAGTTGATTCCGACGAGGACGTCATATTTTCCGAGACGAAGGTCACGAATGATTTCGATTCGTTCGAGCGTTTTGATCTCAGAGTGCATATAGTTGACCTTGATTCCCGCTTCGCGCAAGTAATCGGATAAGTCTTCTGCCATCTTCTTCGTGAGCGTCGTCACGAGCACCCGCTCGTCACGCTTGATGCGTTCGCGAATCTGATCCATCAAGTAGTCAATCTGACCTTTGATCGGATGGATCTCAATTGTCGGATCGAGTAATCCGGTCGGACGGATGATCTGTTCGATCATATTCGGTGTATGTTCGAGCTCGTATGGCCCTGGTGTCGCCGAGATGAAGATGGCTTGTGAGACTTTCTTCTCGAACTCATCAAACTTGAGTGGACGGTTATCCTTCGCCGAAGGGAGACGGAAGCCATGGTCGACGAGCACTTGTTTCCGTGCCTGGTCCCCGTTATACATCCCCCGTACTTGTGGGAGCGTCACGTGCGACTCATCGGCGACGAGCAAGAAGTCTTCTGGGAAGTAATCGAGTAGCGTGTATGGAGTCGAACCTTCCGGCATCAAGTTCAAGTGGCGCGAATAGTTCTCGATTCCTGAACAATACCCCATCTCACGCATCATTTCCAAATCGTAATGCGTTCGTTGCTCGAGTCGCTGCGCTTCAAGCAGTTTCCCTTCTTCCCGGAACTTCTCAAGCTGTTCTTCGAGTTCCGCTTCGATGTTGACGATTGCCTTTTGCAATTTTTCATCACGTGTGACGAAGTGGGAAGCCGGGAAGATGGCAACGTGGTCACGGTCTGCGATGATTTCCCCCGTCAACGGGTCCATCTCCCGGATGCGGTCGATCTCGTCCCCGAAGAACTCGATGCGCATGCAGTGTTCGTCACGCGATGCCGGGAAGATTTCGACGACATCCCCGCGGACACGGAAACGTCCACGTTGGAAGTCGATATCGTTCCGTTCATATTGAATGTCGATGAGTTTACGTAACATCTCGTCACGCCCCATCTCTTTCCCGACGCGAAGGCTCAAGACGAGGCTCCGATATTCTTCCGGGTTACCGAGACCATATATACAGGAGACGGATGCGACGATGATGACGTCATCGCGCTCAAAGAGAGCCGACGTCGCCGAGTGACGCAGCTTATCGATTTCATCATTGATTGAGGCGTCCTTCTCGATGAACGTATCCGTCGATGGTACGTACGCTTCCGGTTGATAGTAATCATAGTAACTGACGAAGTACTCGACGGCGTTGTTCGGGAAGAACTCTTTGAACTCCGAATAGAGCTGACCGGCGAGCGTCTTGTTGTGAGCGAGGACGAGTGTCGGCTTCTTCACTTCTTGGATGACGTTTGAGACGGTAAACGTTTTCCCCGTCCCCGTCGCACCGAGGAGCGTCTGATACCGGTCACCCCGATTCACGCCTTCGACAAGCTGTCGAATCGCTTCAGGCTGGTCGCCTCCTGGTTGAAATTCAGATTGTAATGCAAACGGAATCGATTCCATAAGATACTCCTCACCTTCTCATTTCATAAGTGCTTTGATTATACCATAGACACGAACAAATATTCGCTTATTAGCTTTTAGACTAATGAATTTCATTTCTTTTTTACATTCGATCTACTGTTCATTTCTTTTTCCTTTACCGTCTCAAAAGAAACATCCTGTTACAGTCAAATCATCACAACACGATTTCAACTGAATCACTTTTGTGGCATAAGGGATTACAGATTACAGAATGGACTATGTTCCTAATGAAGTGGAACGCCTGAAATTTTTTAAAAAATCATCCACTTCGTGAACGTTTCGCTCTGTCCCTTACCTCTTTTGTGAAGTTTACAGCTGTAAATGTGAACATTTGTAGGAATAAAGTAGGATTTTTGAAAAACACTGTTTTAAAACGCTTACATTTTGGGCATATAATGAAGTGGTAAGTCAATTTGATAAGGGAGAAAGGGGAGTATCACATGTCAGCATTTGTCAGTGAAATTATTGGTACGATGCTATTGATTCTGCTCGGTAACGGTGTCGTCGCCGGCGTCGTCCTCCGCCATTCCAAAGCGGAAAACTCTGGCTGGATTGTCATCACAATGGGTTGGGGTCTTGCCGTTATGGTCGGGGTCTACGCAGCCGGTATTTACGGAGGCGCACACATCAACCCTGCCGTCACGATTGGTCTCGCGACAGCAGGCGAATTCCCATGGGCCGATGTCCCACTCTACATCCTTGCCCAGTTTATTGGAGCCATCATTGGGGCATGTTTGGTTTATGTCCACTACAAGCCACACTATGATGCGACAGACGATCCTGGTTTGAAACTAGCGACGTTCTCGACAGCTCCAGGAATCCGCAACACGCCATCGAACTTGATTGGTGAGATTATCGGAACATTCGTCCTTGTCTTTGCATTATTGTCATTCGGGGCAAACACATTCGCAGATGGACTCAATCCGCTCATCGTCGGTTTCTTGATCGTGTCAATCGGTCTCTCACTCGGTGGAACAACGGGTTATGCGATCAACCCTGCACGTGACCTCGGGCCACGTATCGCACACGCATTTCTTCCGATTAAAGGAAAAGGCTCTTCAGATTGGGGTTACTCATGGATCCCGGTCGTTGGTCCGATCATCGGTGCCGTCATCGCCGCTCTCGTTTATGGCATTCTCGTCCCTTAACACATAATTTTGAAGGAGGAACTCACATATGGCGAAAGAAAAACGTTACATTTTAGCATTGGACCAAGGAACGACAAGTTCACGGGCAATCATTTTTGATCATGATGGAAAAATCGTCACAGTCGCACAACGCGAATTCAAACAATACTTCCCGAAACCAGGCTGGGTTGAACATAACGCCAATGAGATTTGGGGTTCTGTCCTCGCCGTCATGGCGGAAGCGTTCGGTTCAGCTGATATCGACCCGAATGAGATCGCTGGAATCGGGATCACGAACCAACGTGAAACGGCAGTCGTCTGGGAAAAAGAGACTGGCCGCCCTGTCTATAACGCCGTCGTTTGGCAATCCCGTCAAACTGCTGATATCTGTGAAGAGTTGAAAGCGGCAGGTCATTCTGACATGGTCCGTGACAAAACAGGTCTCTTGATCGATGCCTACTTCTCAGGTACGAAAGTCAAATGGATTCTCGACAACGTCGAAGGTGCGCGCGAGAAGGCCGAGAACGGCGAACTTCTCTTCGGTACCATTGACACATGGCTCATTTGGAAACTCTCAGGTGGAAAAGCCCACGTGACGGATTATTCGAACGCATCACGTACACTCATGTATAACATCTACGAACAAAAATGGGATGACGAGTTACTCGACATCTTGTCAGTACCAAAATCGATGCTTCCTGAAGTCAAACCTTCGAGTGAAGTATATGCGAACACGATCCCGTATCACTTCTTCGGATTCGAAGTACCGATTGCCGGAGCCGCCGGTGACCAACAGGCTGCCTTATTCGGTCAGACGTGCTTTGAAAAAGGTGAAGGGAAAAACACTTACGGAACGGGTTGCTTCATGCTCATGAACACGGGCGAAGAAGCCGTCAAATCCGATCACGGTCTCTTGACGACAATCGCATGGGGCTATAACGGAAAAGTCGAATATGCGCTCGAGGGATCCATTTTCGTCGCTGGTTCGGCCATCCAGTGGCTCCGTGACGGATTGCGGATGTTGAAATCTGCGAAAGACTCAGAACAATATGCGACACGCATTGAATCGACAGAAGGCGTTTACGTCGTTCCGGCATTCGTCGGTCTCGGTGCACCGTATTGGAACTCTGACGTTCGTGGTGCCATCTTCGGTCTCACACGCGGAACAGAGAAAGAACAATTGGTCCGTGCGACGATCGAATCGCTCGCTTATCAGACACGCGACGTTCTCACATCGATGGAAAATGACTCAGGCATCAACTTGAAAACACTCCGTGTCGATGGTGGAGCCGTCAGTAACAACTTCCTCATGCAGTTCCAATCGGACATTCTCAATGTTCCGGTCGAACGTCCTGAAGTGAGTGAAACGACTGCACTCGGTGCCGCCTACTTGGCAGGTCTCGCGGTCGGTTTCTGGAAAGACCAATCAGAAATCAAAGACCAATGGAAACTCGATAAGAAGTTTGAGCCGAACATGGACGAGTCTCATCGCGAAGCACTCTACAAAGGTTGGCAACACGCTGTCGAAGCGACCATGGCCTTCAAACCTTCAAAACTTGACGTATAAGAAGACGGGCATCCTCACGGGTGCCCTTTTTCTATGCAAAAAAAGAGTATCCATAGCGGATACTCTTACAGTTTACGAAGGCGGACCCGAGGGCTCGTCGGCTCTCCGACGAACAAGATCCCGAGTTCATGTGGATCGGTCTCATACATCGCCCGTTGCACGAACCGGATGTCTCCGTTCAGATTCAACACCTCAAGCTTGATGTATGGTTTATGCTGCTGGAGTGCCTCATAAAAGCTGTGCCCTCCGGTGATGACCGTTCCGTTCACTTTGTAGATGGACTCACCCGGAATCAGTTGCATCGCTTCCCCTGGTGAATTTGGAAGGGTGTCAACGATGACGGCCCCTCGATTCCCATTGATAAAGACGGGCGTCGTTCCCCGATTCTCACGTTTGATCCACTGAAGGCCAAGCTCATAGAGAACGAAGAGTGCCAATAACACGTAGTCAGCGTATAGGACTTCCCATGTATACGAAAGTCCGAATAAGCCGAGGGCGACTAAAGCGAGGACACCACGATAAGAACTCAACCGTGCGAGCAACGTCCCAGGTAACGCTCCGGTCGACAATAAACTGACCCCGATCGGAATCGGAAGAATGATCGGAACCATCGGCCAGTCGAGACCGAATGTCGGTGGTAAAAAGAGCACGAGCGGGAAAAACCAAATGCGTTTGACGACGTGCCCCCCGATGAATTGGCCCCGTTTCGATAAAATCAAAGTCGGTGACGTTTCTTTCGGTCCGTTCCATCGCAACAGGATCGCTTCCGCAAGTGTCACAAGACCGAACGTCAGCGCGTAGACTGTCCAATCTACCTTGGCGAGTGCTTCTACCCAATCACGGAACGCCCCGTACGCGACGACATCGCGCAACAAGACGACACCATAGATGACGAGGAGCGGGAGCACCGGGTTGAAGAACCGTGGATGCATCGTCAACACCACGAGCGTATAGAGCACCGTGAACGATACCGCCCATTCGAACGTAATCGTCGTCTCCAATAAAATCGTCGCGGTTGAAGAAAGGACCGCTAGTAGAAGACTCGGCCAAATGAAATGCTTCCATTCCGATTTCGGTGAGCGGCGTCTTGAACGAAACATGGCTCGTTCTCGCTTGACTCGGCTCATCGATACATATGTAAGGGCGACCAGCGTCACCCAGAACAGCGGACTACCTAACAACGTCAATAAAGCCGTAACACTCATTCGTACAACTTCCACGCGGTCCAACCCTTTCTTTCATACAACGTTATTTTGCAGCTTCTTCGAGCGCACGATTCAATTGAGCATCGTTTGCCTCATCTTGAATCTCTTCGAGTAGCTTCGATTCGAGTGCCGAAGCCGTCTCTTCATCGACCGTTCCAGAAGTCGTAAGATTTTGATCGGTCTGGAACGCTTTGACCGCCTCGGCCATCGTATCCCCATAGTAGCCAGGCTGACCACCAGGTTCATAGCCGATACCAGTTAAAATTTTATGCAAGTTCGACACGGCATCCCCGTAGTCGCCAATTTTTAATTCGTCTTCCTCGGTCAGGACACGAGTCACATTGAAATAATCTGGTTGTTTCACTTCAATGTCCGGTTCAATCCCTTTTTTATGGATCCAGTTCCCATCTGGCGTGAGCCATTTGCTCGTCGTCAGCTTCAAATTGCTACCGTCCTCTAAATCGAACGCCGTCTGGACAACGCCTTTTCCGAACGTCTTCGTCCCGATGATGGTCGCCCCTGCCCCTTCTTTCATCGCGCCTGTCAAAATCTCAGATGCCGAGGCAGAACCCTCGTCCGTCAAGACGAACAGGTCATACGGTTTCGCTTCGCGGGCACGACCGTTTTGGGCATCACGGTCCCCATCCGCATTTTCGATTTGAACGACCGGTTTTGATGTCGGGACGAATCCTTCAGACATCTCGATGACGGCCGGCAAGAGACCACCCGGGTTTCCGCGGACGTCGATGATCAAACTGTCGATGTCTTCCGATTCGAGTTGGTCCAACTGTTCAAGAAACTCGTCGGCCGTCGGCTCTGAAAATTGGGTGATTTGAAGATACCCAATCTTTTTGCCGTCTTTCTCCTTCACTTCAGAGAACACTGTCTCAATCGGAATCGTATCCCGTGTGATTTCATAGTCCGCCGTCTGGCTGCCACGACGAATGGTCAACGTGACGGTCGTTCCTTTTTCTCCTCGAATAAGTTGGACGGCTTCCTGAACGTCCATCCCTTCGATCGATTCCCCGTCGACCGCCGTGATGATGTCACCGGGACGTAGTCCTGCTTCTTCGGCCGGAGCTCCTTTAATTGGAGCGACAATTAAAATGTCTTCTCCTTTCTTCTCCAAAGTCGCACCGATTCCTTCAAAACTCGATTCAATCGAGTCCGTAAATTGTGATGTTTCTTCTGCGTCCAAGAAATCCGAATACGGATCGTTCAACGCTGCGGTCATTCCATCGAGCGCACCGGTCAATAAATCATCTTCTGAAATGTCTTGTAAGGAATGCTCTTCAATTAAATCACGTACTTGATCGACTTTATCCCAGCCTTCCGCATTCGTTTGAACGGGAAGCGATGTGTCTGTAAACGCCATCGTCGCAAGGCCTGCACCGGCCCCAGCCACGAATGTTGTGCCAGCGAGTAGTCCTGCGGTTGAATTTTTCACGGGTTGGTCCCTCATTTCTCTTTGTAAGTCTTTTCATTAGTATAGCAAAAACGAAAGGAAAAGCGGACGCGTTCCACATATTTGGGACGCGTCCGCTTCTGTCAGTAGCCAATATACGGGGCAGGGTCAATTGCGTTCGGTTGTCCAGGTGCCCATTTTCCTCGGTGCAACTCAAAATGAAGATGGGGACCGGTCGACCACCCTGTGCTTCCGAGCGTCCCGACCGTTTGTCCAGCTGAAACAGATTGTCCGGCTCCGACCGTGATCGCACTCAAGTGAGCGTAGACGGTCGTCCATACTTCACCGTTCATGACGTGTGAGACGAAAACGACATTCCCATATCCCGTCGCTGGTGCCGCTTTGATGACGACTCCCGGTGCGCTCGCGACAATGGGTGTACCTGGCGCGTTGACGAGGTCGATTCCTTTATGAATCTCAGGGACTCCCGTCAACGGATTATTCCGAGGACCAAACGGGCTAGAGACATAACCGGACACGGGACGAACGAATCCGGTCGATGTGGATACCGGCGTCGGTGTGTCGGCAGGTGCCGTCACTTCAGGTGCCTCGACTTCTGTTTCCGCTTCTCTCGCTTCAGCCTCAGCTCGTGCCTGTTCTTCAGCCGCACGCGCTTCCGCTTCTCGTTTGGCACGTTCCGCCGCCTCGGCCGCTTCCCGTTCTGCAGTCGCGATCGCCTCGAGCTGTTCACCGATGATTCGGTTCTGTTCAGCCATGACGGCCTGCTCTTCGCTACGCGTCATCTTCTCCAGTTCAAGTTGCTCGACTTGCTCGTCAAGCTCAGCCAACAAGTCACGCTTCTTCTCGGCCGTTCGGTCGAGGTCTTGTTTCGTGATGACAAGTTCCCGCTCTTTTTGCTTGATGAAAGAGAGTTGGGTACGCTGTGTCGACTCGAGCGACTCTAGACGTTCCATCTCACTCATATAATTATGTATGAGTTCCCGGTCCTGTTCGGCGATCGTGCGGGCCGTCATGACCCGTGTCACGAAGTCTCCGAAAGAACGGGACTCAAAAATGACTTGTAGATAAGACGTGTCTTCGTGTACTTGTAAGACACGAAGGCGTTCGTTCAAGAGTTCCTTTTGGCTTTCCAAATATTCCTCTTGAACGGAGAGTTGTTGGCGGGTCGACTCGAGTTCTGCCTGGGCCGTATCGACCTCGTGCTGTTGAATGGCGATTTGTTCGCTCAACACATTCAACCGGTCGTCGACGACGTGAATTTCCGTCTTCACGGCATCACGCTCTGCCTCGGTGACCTCGAGTTCGGCATCCGTCTTGGCTTGCGCTTTTTCCGACTCCTCCAATTCATTGGATAGTCGGTCTTGCCGAGCTTTCAACGTGTCTTTCTCTGTCGCCATGACCGGCATGGCAAGTAATGATACACACAACCCTAGCGCAAGCGAACGTTTCATCCGCCAACTCCTCCTTATTCAAGTTAGATTTTCAAGAAACGACCGAGCGATGTCGTCGATCCCCAGATTCCGATGAACGCACCGAGTGCAAGTAACACGAATGATACTTGGACCGTGAGCGTCGATGGATCAATCAACTTAAATATATCACTATTCAATTGATCAAGCGATGGTTGTAAAGCACTATATGCAACGTCATATCCGAAATAAATGACTAAAATCGGGATAAGAGCCCCAAGCATTCCGAGAAGCAATCCTTCGATGAAGAACGGCCAGCGGATGAAGCTGTTCTTCGCTCCGACGAGTCGCATGATTTCAATCTCACGACGACGTGAGAAAATCGTCATTTTAATCGTATTCGAGATCAAGAACATCGCCATCAATGTCAAACCGACGATCAACGCGAGTCCACCGATGCGAATCCCGTTGAAGAAGGCGAACATTTTATCGATGTAGTCTTTCCCGTACTTCACATCGTCGACATTATCAAGTGAACCGACCGATTTGGCCACTTCTTCTAATTCTGTCGGGTCTTGCGCTTTGACGATATAACGGGCATGGAGCGGGTTATCTTTTTCTACCGTTCCGTATGCAGCCGCATCGTCCCCAAGTTGGTCTTGGAACTTCTGTAACTCATCTTCTTTCGAGCTGAATGTGACCGTCGAGACGCCCGGCACTTGTTCGATATTCTCTCCAAGTTTCTCGACCGAGTTCTCATCTGCGGTACGCGTGATGAACACTTGAATCTCGACATCGTTCTCGACGTTGTCTGAGATTTCGTTGACGTTGAACATGACGAGTGCGAATACACCGACAAGTAGTAACGTGATGGTGACGGCACTGATTGCCGCGAACGACATCCAACCATTACGAAGCGTTCCTTTGAACCCTTCGCGCAAATGGCGCAATCCAGTCTTAAACATCATAGCCATATGCTCCTTTCTCTTCATCGCGAACGACTTTCCCGTTCTCAATCGCAATGACGCGGTGACGAATCTTATCAACAATGTCACGGTTGTGTGTCGCCATGACAATCGTTGCTCCACGGCGATGAATTTCTTCAAATACTTCCATAATGCCCCATGCTGTCTCTGGGTCCAAGTTCCCCGTCGGCTCATCGGCGATGATCAGTTTCGGTTTGTTCACGATTGCTCGGGCGATGGAGACACGCTGTTGTTCTCCACCTGAAAGCTCATCGGGATAGTTGCGTGCTTTATTCTTCAATCCGACCAAGTTCAACACATCCATGACTTGTTTACGAATCGACGACGTGTCTGCTCCCACAACTTCTAATGCGAACGCCACATTCTCATACACCGTGAGTGACGGAAGCAATTTAAAATCTTGGAAGATGACGCCGAGTTGACGACGAAGTTTTGGCACGTGACGGTCTTTGACTTTTCCGACATCGAGTCCGTCAATCAATAATTGACCGGCTGTCGGTTTCTCCTCGCGATAAATCATCTTCATGAATGTCGATTTACCGGCACCAGAAGGTCCGACGACATAAAGAAACTCGCCGTCGCGAATCTCTAAATCGAGGTCATCCATGGCAACGACGCCGTTCGGATATACTTTACTGACTTTTTGCATCGAGATCATAACGTATTCCCTACCCTTTTTAAAATTTTTTTAAGCATCTATGACGAATTTGAATCAATTGTTTTAGTTACTGTATATTTCGCCTAGAGTCTTTTTTACAGGAATTGATTCCCTCTGTCAAGGTCTCATTGATTGGTAATAGCCTGGTCAAAAAAACATCTAGGGCAAAGCTGAAGCGACTACAATTATATCAATCCAACTTTTAAAACACCATTACAGGAGTATTTCAGTTGAATAGCGTTCCGTGTGAAAATGTCGCGATGAACCTGACTTTCACCCTGTTCTTCGTGAGGCTGAAACCGCATTTCAAAAGGGTGCTCCCTAAGGAACACCCTTCACAAATTCGACAATATTAGTCGCGTGGTTTTTCTTTCAAGGCATCAAATGGTGATTTCTTTCGTTTTCGATATTTGATATGAATCGTCGAGGACTCATAGTCATCAGAAGCCCGTATATCCTGGCTCGAGACACGGACGAACGACCATGCCAAGAGGAACATGATAAAGATGAGCGGGAAGCCCCCGACAATACTCGCTGTTTGGAGCGTATCGAGACCACCTAGGAACATGAGCGTGAGCGGCATGATCGCAAGGGCGAACGCCCAAAAGAGTCGGTTCCAGACGATTGGCTCGTCTTCGACGTGTTTTTGTGTGACCGATGCCAAGATGTAAGACGATGAATCGAACGTCGTCGCCAAGAAGATGATGGCGAGGAGGGTAAAGACGCCGATGACGACTTTCCCGAACGGCAACTGTCCAATGATGGCGATGATCGTCGGGGCCGGTCCATTCGCCGCCATATATCCAACGACGTCGAACGTGCCACTCAAGTGAAGATACAGCCCGTAGTTTCCGAGAATCCCAAAGAAGAGGATACAACCAAGTGTCCCATATACCATCGTCCCAAAGATCATATTCCGAATCGTACGTCCACGTGAGATTCGAGCAACGAACAGTCCGACGAACGGAG
This sequence comes from Exiguobacterium sp. s63, assembly GCF_018617335.1. GTDB lineage: Bacteria > Bacillota > Bacilli > Exiguobacteriales > Exiguobacteriaceae > Exiguobacterium. The sequence goes on from NZ_JACSKB010000001.1 coordinate 692,416, forward strand.
CATACACGAGCCACCACGCCCAATAGAACACGGTCCATGATTCTGGGAATCCCGTCGAGGTGAACCCTCCGAAGTCACCGAACGGCTCCATCCATGTCGCCATCCGGAAGAAGTTATCCATCACGATTCCGACTCCGTTAAATGTCGTTTCCAAGATAAAGCGTGTCGGACCGAAGATGAAGACGAACGTCAAGATCCCCAGGGCGAGCCAGATGTTCAAATCACTTAGTACTTTGATTCCGCCCTTTAGTCCGATATATGAACTGATGGCGAAGATCACCGTACAAATTAACATGATGACGGCTTGCATGCCGAGCGTGACAGGAATTCCGGTTAATTCGTTGACCCCTTCGGCAATCATCGGTGTCCCGAGCGCGAGTGTCGTCCCGGCCCCACCCAATAATCCAAAAATAAATAAGATATCTATAATCTTGCCGAGTGGACCATCCGCCCATCTGCCAATCACGGGACGTACCGCTTCACTTACCTTCAATACGGACTTCTTGCGGACATAGAAGAAATAGGCGATCGGTAAGGCTGGTAACGTATAAATTGCCCAGGCAATCGGTCCCCAGTGGAACATCCCGTATGCCGTCGACCATTGGATGGCTTCCGGTGACTCGGGTGTCAATCCAAATGGTGGTCCTTCATAGTAATACACCCATTCGATGACCGACCAATACAGGATACTCGACCCGATGCCGGCAGCAAACAACATCGCCGCCCATGAGAATGTACTGAATTCGGGTTCTTCATCTTCACGACCTAATTTGATGTGCCCATTCTTACTGAAGGCAATAAAGATCAAAAATCCGAATGCGCCTAACCCCATCGCTAAGTACAACATCCCAAAGTTAGAGGTCATGTATTCGTTCGCCGCGCCGACCCATGCCTTCCCTGTCTCCGGGAAGAAGATGAGCGGTAGCGTCACCCCTAACAGTAATACGAACGAGCCGATAAAAGTCGGCCAGTCAATCAACTTCGTCTTCAATTGTCATCACTCCATTTCCATAACATCTCCTATTACCTTAAAAATAATTCCCTAAGCCTTAGGACCCCAAACAAAAAAAGCATGAGGGACCTGTTCGCCTCATGCTTCCAACACTTATTTTTTCTCAGCGAGCCAAGCGGCGACCGCCGTGATTTCTTCATCATCTTCGAGGACGTTCGCAGGCATCGCGCCTTGACCGTTTCGAATGACATTTTCAATCTCTTCTGCCGACAAACGAGCACCGACTTGCTCGAGTGACGGACCACTCATTCCTTCGAGGTTCGCACCGTGACACGCTGCACAGTTTTGCGCGAAGACCGCTTCTGCATCAATCGATGCTGTGTTCGAGCCCGTATCCCCGTCGCTCGACGTTCCTTCTTCTTCACCGCCGCCACATGCTCCGAGCGTCAACATGGCGCCGAGGCCAATGGCCATCATCCATTTTTTCATAACCGCGTTCCCCTCCTAAGTTGTAGAAATCACCTACATTTACCATTATAGCCGTAAACGTATCCTTTCTAACCTAATCTCACGAAAAGTACACAAAGATTCCACAACTTACGGCACGTTGATATAACGCTTATCTGACGTAAACCCTTGTCCAAGTACCTCGTGTGCCTCGCTAAAGACGAGGAACGCTTCCGGGTCGATCCGACGAATGATTTCTTTCAGTCGGCTCACTTCACTCTGACGGACGACAATCATGAGCATCGGACGGTCCAGACGTGAGTACGCCCCGATCGCCTGAATCTCCGTCGCACCTCGATCGAGTTCCTCAAAGACGGCCCGGACGATGAAGTCCCGTTTCTCCGAGATAATATACGCCATCTTGTCCTGTGTGAACCCAAGCTGGACGAAGTCGATCATTTTGACCGTGATGAATAGTGCAATCAGTGCATAAAGCCCAGTCGAGAACGAGAATGTGAGAGCTGCGGTCAAAACGACCATGCCGTCGAGAATGGCGATACAGAGATAAAGCGGGATGTGCGTGAACTTATGTAAGATCTGTGCGATCAAGTCCATCCCACCCGTCGAGGCGCGTCCGCGGAAGATGAGACCGAGCCCGACACCGACGCCAACTCCACCGAAGATGGCAGCGAGTAACGTGTCGTTCACGGCAGCCCCGGCATCAATCGCCTCGTAAAAAAGAATGACACCTGGCAAGAAAATGGAGCCGACGAGTGATTTCACGCCGAACCCGAGTCCGAGGATTGCCCATCCGACGATGAGGAGTAGTACGTTTGCCACGAGCTGAAACGCACCTGGCGAGATGCCAAACAGTTCATACGTGATGACCGAGATCCCACTCACCCCGCCCGATGCGAGGTTGTTCGGCAACAGGAATAGGCTGAAGGCCGAGGCGACGAACACCGAACCCGTCAACAAATACAGATAGTCTTTGACGATTTGCTTCATTAAAGAAATTCTCCTTTACAGACAACGTGGCCCAAAGACGGGAGTCTTTGAGCCACATGCATCACATATTTGTTTTACGAAGGTAAGCATCGATAAACGGCATGACATCCCCGTCCATGACACCACTTGTGTTTCCGACCTCGTGGTTCGTCCGATGGTCTTTAACCATCGAGTACGGGTGGAAGACGTATGAACGGATTTGGCTACCCCAACCGATATCTGTCTTCTCTCCACGGATCTCATCGAGTTTACGTTGTTGCTCGTCGAGTTCGCGTTGGTACAATTTCGCTTTCAACATCTTCATTGCCGACTCACGGTTCTTGATTTGTGAACGCTCTGTCTGACATGAGACGACGACGCCTGTCGGCACGTGCGTGATTCGGACGGCAGAGTCCGTCGTGTTAATGTGCTGTCCGCCGGCACCTGACGCGCGGTACGTGTCGATGCGGAGGTCTTCTGTCCGTACTTCGATCTCGATGTCGTCATCGAATTCCGGCATGACGTCACATGACACGAACGACGTGTGACGACGACCTGACGAATCAAACGGCGAGATGCGGACTAAACGGTGAATCCCTTTTTCCGCTTTCAAGTAGCCGTATGCGTTATGCCCGATGATGCGGAGCGTGACCGACTTGACGCCCGCTTCCTCTCCTGGGAGGTAATCGACCGTCTCGACTTTCCAGCCCTGTTTATCCGCGAAACGTTGATACATCCGAAGGAGCATCGATGCCCAGTCCTGTGACTCGGTACCGCCCGCACCCGGGTGCAATTCAAGGATGGCGTTATTCGCATCGTATGGTCCGTTCAATAGAATTTCAAGTTCAAAGTCATCAAACTCTTTCTTGAGCGCTTGAATCGATTCTCCGAGCTCTTCTTGCATCTCTGCATCCGGCTCTTCCTTGATGAGTTCGAGCGTCACTTCGCCGTCCTCATGTTGGGTCGCGAGGTCTTGATACTTGTCGACCATCGCTTTGAGGCCGTTCGATTCGTCGATGACTTTTTGAGCCTTCTCCTGGTTGTCCCAGAAGTCAGGATACGTCATCTCGTTCTCGAGCTCGGCGATACGTGCCTCTTTCTCTGTCAAGTTGAGTGATGCTCTGTAATTCTCGAGGCGTTTCGCCATCGCCTCTAGTTCGTTCCGAATATCTGAAATTTCCATAGTGTGATTCACCTTTCCGTAGGAAAGAGGCGAGCGGACCCGCCTCTTCAATAATTAAGCCTGTTGTCTGCCGTGACAGTTCTTGAACTTCTTACCAGAACCACACCAGCACGGGTCGTTCCGGCCGATGCTGTCTTCTTTCGAACGACGGACCGGTTTCTTCTTGACCGGCGCATCGCTCTTGCCAGAGACGGCAACTTCCTCTTCGACGACTTTCTCGCGTCGGAGGTTGTCCCCGACTTCGGCACGAAGGACGAAGCCTGTCACTTCTTCTGCGATTGCCGCATTCATCGCGTCGAACATGTTGATCCCTTCCGCTTGGTACTCACGAAGCGGGTCGTTCTGTCCGTAAGCGCGGAGGTGAATCCCTTGGCGCAACTGGTCCATATGGTCGATATGAGACATCCAGTGCGAGTCAACGGCACGGAGTACGATAATCTTCTCGAACTCGTTAAAGCGTTCAGGTGGCGCGAGTTCACGCTTCGCTTCATACTGCTCGTTCACGCGCTCCATGAGGAGTTCGACGATTTCTTCACGCTCTTTACCGTAGAAGTCTTTGCCTTCGACTGTTTTTTCGAGTGCGAGTGTTTGGTTTGCCCAATGTGCAAGCTCGTCGATGTTCCATTCTTCTGGCACGAGTTCGATCGGTGTATATTGTAAGACACCGAGTTCGACCGTCTGGGCCATCATCGAGCGGACGATATCCGTGACTGACTCGTTCTCAAGGATGCTGGCGCGGTCTTTGTACATGACTTTCCGTTGGTCAGCCATGACGTTGTCGTAACCGAGAAGCTGTTTACGTGCATCATAGTTGTTTCCTTCAACACGTTTTTGAGCCGACTCGACCGCTTTTGATACCATGCGGCTCTCAATCGGTTGTGTGTCATCCATTCCAAGACGCTCCATCATGCTTTGGAGGCTATCCGTCCCGAAGCGGCGCATGAGCTCATCTTCGAGTGACAAGTAGAACTGCGATTTACCCGGGTCCCCTTGACGACCTGAACGACCACGGAGCTGATTATCGATTCGGCGTGACTCGTGACGTTCTGTCCCGATGATATAGAGACCACCAAGGTCGACGACACCTTCTCCAAGTTTGATATCGGTACCACGACCGGCCATGTTCGTCGCAATCGTGACCGCACCTTTTTGTCCGGCGTTCTCGATAATTTCCGCTTCACGGGCATGGTTCTTCGCATTCAAGACATCGTGACGAATCTTTTTCTTCGTCAAGAGCTTGCTCAAGTATTCAGACGTTTCAACAGCGACCGTACCGACAAGAATCGGTTGACCTGTCGCATGAACCGTTGCAATTTCTTCAACGACGGATTTGAACTTGCCTTCCATCGATTTGAAGATGAGGTCCGACTTGTCGTCCCGAAGGATCGGCTTGTTCGTCGGAATCGTCACAACTTGCATATTGTAAATATTACGGAACTCCTCTTCCTCCGTCTTCGCTGTACCGGTCATCCCAGCAAGCTTCTCATACATCCGGAAGTAGTTTTGATACGTGATTGTCGCGAGCGTCATGGATTCACGTTGAATCTCGACGCCTTCTTTCGCCTCGATCGCTTGGTGAAGACCTTCCGAGTAGCGACGTCCATCCATGACACGTCCCGTGAACTGGTCGATAATCATGACTTGTCCTTCGCGAACCATATAGTCGATGTCATGATGCATGACCGCGTTCGCACGTAGTGCGAGTCCGACGTGGTGGTTGACCGCGACGTGTTCGATGGCGAACAAGTTGTCGATGCCGAAGAATTTCTCAGCGAGGTCGACCCCTTGGTCCGTCAAGAGGACTGATTTCGTCTTGATGTCGACCGTATAATCTTCTTCCTCTTTTAACGTACGGACGAACGCATCCGCGCGTGTGTAGAGTTCTGTCGATTTTTGAGCCGATCCCGAGATGATGAGCGGAGTACGCGCCTCATCGACGAGGATCGAGTCGACTTCATCGACGATCGTGTAGTAGAGCTCACGTTGGACACGGTCTTCCTTATAAAGGACCATGTTGTCACGGAGGTAGTCGAACCCGAGCTCGTTGTTCGTCGAGTACGTGATATCACAGTTATAGGCCGCCTGTTTCTCGACACGGTCCATGTTCGACACGTTGAGGCCGACCGAAAGACCGAGTGCGAAATAGAGCGGCTCCATGAGTTCTTTATCTCGTTTCGCCAAATATTCGTTGACCGTTACGACGTGTACGCCACGACCAGTGAGCGCGTTCAAGTAGACTGGAAGTGTCGCGACGAGCGTCTTCCCTTCACCGGTTTTCATTTCGGCGATGTCGCCGTTATGGAGCACGTAACCCCCGATGAGTTGAACACGGTAGTGACGCATACCGAGCACACGCTCTGATGCTTCACGACAGACCGCGAACGCCTCCGGCAAGAGGTCGTCAAGTGTCTCGCCTTTCGCCAGACGCTCCCGGAACTCTTCCGTCTTCGCCTGAAGCTGTTCGTCAGACAATGCTTTGATTGGTTCGGCGAACGACTCGATCAAGTCGGCCGCTTTCTCTGCTTTTTTCAACATTCGTTTCTGTGGAGCAAATAACTCTTTCAAAAAGTTCGCCATACTCATATCTCCTCTGCACTCACTAAAAAATGCATGTTTTTTCCCTAATGTACAGTTTAACCGAAGTGGTGCCACCTTTCAAGGAAAGGCAAAAGGAAACGACCCCCCGAAGCCGGGAGGCCGTGTATAGTCAAGTTTATTATTCAGGTTCGATCAAGCCGTACTTCCCATCTTTACGACGGTAGACGACGTTTGTGTTGCCCGTTTCTGCGTCTGAGAAGACGAAGAAGCTGTGACCGAGCATATCCATTTGAAGAATTGCCTCTTCCGTGTCCATCGGTTTCAATGTGAAGCGTTTCGTCCGTACGAGTTCGAGTTCTGCCTCGTCCTCATCATAGACGACCGGTGCATCATCAGGTCCTTCGAGAGACTTGAAGTACTCGCCGACGCCACCTTCTTTTCCGCGTCCTTTACGGTTGAGTTTCGTTTTGTGTTTACGGATTTGACGTTCCAATTTATCGACGACGAGGTCGATTGCTGCATACATGTCGAGGTTCATGTCCTCGGCACGGAGCAACAAGTTCGGCATCGGGATCGTCACTTCCACTTTTTGTTTCTCGTTATACACTTTCAAGTTGACGTAAGCCGTCTGTGCATCCGTAGGAGTTGTGAAATACCGAGTCAACTTCTCCAGCTTTTTCTCGACATAGTCTTTGATTGCTGGTGTGACCTCAATGTTTTCGCCGCGAATGTTATAAATCATCTGAACTCCTCCTTAAAATAACCGCTTGAACCAATGATTCGTCGAACGAGACGGAATCTCCTGCTTCATTTCTTAAAAAAGAAAGTGGAACCAGGTGGCTCATTCATATTATACCCCGAAAACGCCGCTTTTGAAAACGTTATCATCAGAAAATAATGACAATTTTGTTCCGAATTCAACATTTCCTAGAACGAGCGGAAGGTATAGAAAGAAAATACCCATTCCAATCATTTTTAAACGCCTTTTTTTATTATGTAGACAAAATAATAAGCCGACTCCCAAGGGAGCCGGCTTCGTGGTTTGAAATTATAATTTTACAACGTTAGCCGCTTGTGGGCCACGCTCGCCATCAACGATTTCAAACTCTACTTCTTGACCTTCGTCAAGTGATTTGTAGCCTTCAGATTGGATTGCTGAGAAGTGTACGAACACGTCTTTGCCGCCTTCAACTTCGATGAATCCAAAACCTTTTTCTGAGTTAAACCATTTTACTTTACCTACCATGTGTAAATCCATTCCTTTCACCATTGGAGAATACAGAGGGTTTTCCTCTACGGCTAATCTTACCACCTTCTTGTAAGCGTGACAAATACTTTCTCAAATATTTGTAAACGTTTCGTCATTTGGCTTTCATTGGAATTATATTTCCCTACTTTTCATATTGTGTTGTTGAATTTACATTTTTTGTGATATATCATTGAAGGGATGATTTAGGTTTGTGCCGTTTGTCTTTAGCCGATCCTGAAAATCTAATACGAGGAGGATGGTGCAGCGTATGCGCTCCTACTATTCTGAGGAAAAATATCGCATCACAAAGCGAACCGTGGCGATTCTCCCTTGCTTTGACATCATGAAGCAGTCACGGATCATTCTCGAGGATGGCACCGAGATTTCAACCCCGCTCCGGCCGTACCAGTTGTTGCAACTTTCTTGCCGCCAGTACAACAGCTCGATCGAGGAAAGAATCTTCATCGCCAAACGCGTCGCCGGCGTAAAAGGGAAAGTCCCTGTCGTGATTGAACCGACAACCGGGCTCGTCTTCTTCCCGACGAAGTCTCCAAAACGAGACGATTGTGAATGGTATGCCTGGTCCCATATTCGAGACATACTGAACATTGAGGGTGAGCCAAACGGCCTCGTCCTCACAACCGATGGACATCAAATCCAAACGAACGCAACACCGTACGTCCTCCGGAACCAACTGAAAGCGACAGGCGAACTCGTCGCTCGGTTCCAACAATTGAACGCGAGCCCCGTGCTCGAGTCCTGACACGCCTTCCGTCGAAAAGACGGAAGGTTTTTTTCTATTGTTTCGCTTCATTTTTTTAAAAAGAGGTCGATATTATGGTCGAGGTGACAAACATGCAAATTCAAGCCCAATCGACCGCCGTCAGTTCGGTCTTACCAGGCATCCAGACGAATCGGACGTACAAGGCCGAGCTCGTTAAACAGACAGGACCCGACTCAGCGATCGTCAAGATCAACGGGGAAGAAGTCGAGGTCACATTTAAAGACGGGCTCCCGAAGACGAATCCGTTCCAAGTGACGCTCGCTGAACAGGACGGTGTCTTGATGGCGACCGTCGTTCCTCCAAAGGAAGAGACACTTGAATCCGCACCACCTGCGTCCACGTCGTCAAAGCTTGACGCGAAGATCCAGACACTCCTCGCTTCCCTTCCGCCCGAAGTACGAAGCGCGGTCAGCCGCCTGCTACAATCTGGACGCTTGCCGATGAATGAAGATACTGTGCGTCTACTCGAAACGGCATTCAAAGGGGACATGCGAGACGTCATCCTACATTTGAAGACGCTCGATACTGAGGCCGTTTCCAGGGAGATGGCTCGGGAGATTGCCATCCTTTCTTTGAATGAAGCGAGACAACAGATCACACCACCGGCGACGAACGCTCCTTACCCACAAAAAGAGCGGTACGTCGAGCTCGTCAATCTGTCACGTCCCGTGAGTGAACGCGTCACACCGACACCGGAGACGATCGACCGAGTCATCCGTGACCTTACACCGCCACCATCATCACCGCGTCCAATTGAATCTGAATCGCGCCAAGCGTTGCCACTCCCTCCAGTCAACGGGAAACAAGTAATGGTGAAGGAAGTGACGTCACATCTCGCGACCGTGACGAACACGTTCCGAAGCGAGCAAGCGACCGTGACGAAACAACTCGGACAAGTCGCCGCGTTGATTGAGACGAATCCGCATGCGGCACGTCCTGCCCTCGAGACCGTCTCAACCCGTCTAACGCAACTCGTCCAAAAGACGGACGCTTTGCTTCATACCGACGTGACGCAAGAAAAACAACTGGTCACCATGACGGCCAAACTTGACGTCGCGTTGTCGTTGCTCGCGACGAAACCACAAGAGAGCGCGACACTCGTCAAAGAGGTCCGGGCGGCACTGAATGACTTCCGCTATGCGCCGAACCAGGCACGTATCGAATATATTCCGCACGGGGCGACACGCGCCGGCGAGATGCCGACTGTCGCCCCACTCAAGCTCGATTCGACGTTATCCGGACGACACGTCCAGGAAGTGGCGCAACGTGTGCAGGTGCAGGCACAACTTGCCCAAGCGACGTCCAATACACCGACATCAGCTCTATCGGTACGTGGAGATACGACAAACCCCGAGGCACAACGTCTCGCTTCGTTCTTCCAAGTCCAACAGACACTCAACCGTCTCGACGGGGGGCAGCTCCATCAGCTCTTATTCGCCTTACCAGCAAAAGTACAGGAAATTGACACGGGGATCCATGTCCATATCCAAAACCGGGAATCCGGTGACGTCGTCGACTGGGAAAACAGTGTCCTCTACATTCGTTTAGATACCCCTCGCCTTGGAGAGATCGGGATCAAGCTCGAGGCGAAGGACAGAAACCTCCGACTCACACTCGAGCACGACGATTCGACGGTTGAACAACTCGCTCGTCCCCTTCTCGGGAAGATCGAACAGACGCTCGAGACGATTGGATATAAGAGTGTGACGACCCAGTTCAAACCACTCACGAAAACGGAGCGTGTTATCGATGAACCTACGGTAGCACCGACGACCGGTTATGACTTTAGAATTTAGGAGGTCCCGATGTATCAACGCATGGATTTGACGAAACGAAAGACGGCCGCGGTCGTCCGCTATGATGAAACGACAGACAAAGCGCCCGTCGTCGTCGCCCGCGGGACAGGCGCCGTCGCTGAAAAAATTCTACAAGAAGCACGTGCCCGGGGGGTCGCGGTCGAGAACGATCATTCCCTACTCGGCCATCTGCTCGATCTTGACTTAGGGGACGCCATCCCACCCCAACTTTATGACGTGATGGCAGAAGTGTTGTTGTTAATAGAGGAACTTGATTCAATCAAAGGAGAACAAAAATGAATTCAACGCAACTATATGAAATGAGACCGGAGGAATTGACACAGGCAATGCTTCACGCACTCGTCTATCACTACAAAAATGCACAAGACTCAACAATTGCCGAACGGAACCGGCACCTTCGCCAAGCCCGGGAGCTATTGGTCAAACTTCACCAAGGACTTCATGACGGTGGCGGGATTATTGCTGCTCAACTCGATGAGATTTATCTCTACATGGCAAACGCAAGCGTCGAAGCAATTATCGATCAGGATAAAGAAAAAATCGCCGAACTACATACGCTCGCGAGCGATCTCGATCAAACGTGGAGCGAAGCGATGGCGCGTGCCAAGACACAACCTGTCCCGAATGGAGGAAACCGCTATGAAAATTACCAATAACGTACAAGCCTTAAAAGCATATACATCTCTTTCTTTGAATCAGGCATCGATGAAAAAAACGATGGACCGCCTCTCGAGCGGAATTCGAATCAATAAAGCGTCTGATGATGCAGCCGGTCTCGCCATCTCTGAAAAGATGCGGATGCGCCTCGACTCCCTCTCAATGGCAGAACGCAACACGCTCGATAGCATTTCCCTTACACAGACGCTCGAAGGTGGAATGAATGAGACTCATTCCCTTCTCCAGCGCATGCGCGAATTGTCCGTCCAAGCAGCGAATGGGACGCTTAGTGAGGACGACGCCAAAGCCGTTCAGGAAGAAATTAACGCGTTGACTGCAGAAGTGACGCGGATTGCGGAGACGACCGAATTCAACTCGAAGAAGATCATGAACGGGGAATACAAAGAAGGAAAGAGCACGTTATTTTTCCAAATCGGTGCCGGTAACAACGAAGCCGTCATCTTAAATGTACAAGATATGCGAGCGCATGCGCTTGACATCACGACAGCGACAGCAGGTGGTGGAGAGCTTCCTCCCGTCGATCACGACAATGATCAGGTGACACCTACTGAAACGTATTATGCACTCAGCGTGTTGACACCGGCGGACGCAGGGGATGCCATTTCGAAATTTGATGCAGCCATCAACAAAGTGTCACTCGAACGTTCGAAACTCGGTGCCATCCAAAACCGACTCGAGGCGAACGTCAGCGTCGTCGCCATCGGTTCTGAAAACTTAACGGCATCTGAGTCACGAATCCGTGATGCCGATATGGCCCGTGAAATGATGGACTTCGCCCGTCTAAACATCTTGAATCAGTCCGGGATGGCAATGATTGCCCAATCAAACGCTTTACCACAAGGCGTGTTACAATTATTGAACTAACAACCTAAAGAAAGGACGGTTGCCCATATGGACATTCGTCGCATCATGGAGACGCAATCGCTCCTCGGCTCAAACAAGGCAAAGCGCCCCGAAGTCGAACCCGGCGTCTCCTTCCAAAACGTGATTGGTCAAAAGCGAGAAGACCGAGAGCATGAACGCTTCCAGCGTCAAATCGCCGCGATTCATGAACAAGGAGAACTCCTAGCCGAAAGTCAGACCGTCGAGGCGCTCGCCGAATACAAACAATTGATTAAAGACTTTATGAAAGAGGCCGTTGACGCGGCACTCCGTCTCGAGGACAAACGCGGATTCAATCGCCGCGGTCGCGCGAAGATTTATAAGGTAGTCGAACAAGTCGACCAAAAACTCCTCGCGCTGACGGATCAGGTCATCTCAGGAGAAGCATCTCGCCTCTCCCTACTCGACCAGGTCGGTGAGATTCGCGGACTGCTCGTCAACGTCTATGTGTGAGGTGTCGAGATGGCAGAGCATTTATTTTTGAAGAAAGTTAAATGTCCGTATTGTTTACAGGAAAGTAAGGCGAATCGCGTCTTATCACGTCATATCCGACCGCTCGAGGTAGAAAAAGATGGCTACACAACATATGATGGACCGAACCCGTATTTATACGAGCCGACCGTCTGTGAACATTGTCACCTCGTTTTCCACGACTCGTTCGACAAGGTGCGCAAACATAACCGGGAAGCGCTTGAGACGAACTACTTCAATCAAGTGAATCCGAATGTGTTGAAAGGTGACCGCTCATATGAGCACGTCATCCTTCTCTATAAGTTCGCCGTCATGACGGCCCAATTGAGCGGACAAAAACCATCTGTCGTCGCCATGCTCGGGATGCGGATTGTCTGGATGTACCGATTGATTGGGGATACAGCGTCTGAGAAGGAATGGATGCAGCGGACGCTCGATAAATACAATGAGGTGCAAGAAGCGTATACGGACCCGATTCGGACCGGATTACCTTACGACCAGCTCATGTTGCGCATTGCCGACTTGTCGGCCGCGCTCGACTACTACGAGGACGCACGTCGCTGGTATGGGATTCTCTTAAGCAGTAAGGAAGTATCGGAGCGGATCCGGAATCAGGCCCGCGATCATTGGGAAGAGTTTCGGTTAGAACATGCGTAATCAGAAGTGTGGGACCTCGTGTCTCACACTTTTTACATACAAAAAATCGCGTTCATCCACTCTCGGACAAACGCAATCGGGACAATTGATGGGTGAACCTTCAAACCGAAAAGAGACCACGCGACATGACTCACGTGAAAACCAAAACAAGGCACCCTCATGCCGACTACGCGGTGGCGTCTTGCGCGATAAGAATAGTATAACGCCTATTTTATAATATTACTATAGTTTTTGACCAAGATGAATGTGGGGTATAGTCAAAATGGATACATATGAAAAGGAGGATGTTATTTATGTTTGAAACGCATATCTCGACACCGTCCGTGCTACGTTCAAAAGTCAGAAACAACTCGCCGAACGCGCACTTGTCCAAGTGAGTGACGAGGATCTGCATAAGGCGCTCGCACCGGATACACTCTCCCTCGCCCTGATCATTCAGCACATGGCGAACAATATGAAGTCACGCTGGACCGATTTCTTGACGACGGATGGCGAGAAACCGGACCGTAATCGGGATGCCGAGTTCGAGGACCAGCAACTGTCCCGTGAGGAACTCATGAAAGTATGGGACGAGCGCTGGCAGCTGTTGGATGACGTCTTAGCCAATCTGGTACCGGATGACTTAGGGAAGAACGTGATGATTAGAGGGGAAGCGCACTCTGTGATTGATGCGATTGAGCGTCAAGTGTCTCATTATGGCTACCATGTCGGGCAGATCGTCTATCTGTCGAAGCTATTTGCCGGAAGTGACTGGGATGTGTTGTCGATTCCGTTGCCGCATCAACGGAAGTGAGGCGTCTCCTGTTGAGCGAATTCAATAAGGCGTCGCTCGAACGAACCGTCGAACGGGAATTGTCGATATTGAATCCGGTGTTCCACCTCACAAACGGTCTGCCAGACGAAGGAGATCAACGCATCCGGATAGCCGTAACGCACTTGATTGATCTAGAACTCTTCTTCGTCGACGAGTCGCCACTCATCTGGTTGTACTGCAACAAAGTCTAGATCCAAATCAACAAAATGAATCGCTTCGTCGATCATGGTCGGCGGAAGTCCGATATTGGAGTACCAACGCATCGTCCCATCATGCTTTAAATCGAGTTGAAGCGTGAATCCTTCATGTCGCATGAAGCACTCGAGGGAATACGAATCGTATGTATAGCAAGCACCTCGCGTATGGTGCTTAAGCGTTCGCCCAGGACCTGCATACAACAACACATAATCATCCGTTTCCTCAATGACTTGACTCGACCATTCATAATGGAGTTGTTGGTTGTATTTGAGTAGATAAACGTTCTTCATGGTAGACCTCCTAAAAGATTGGATAAGTTGATTCTCCTCTATCGCTCGAGTTTAAACTAGATAAATATGGCGTGCCGAGTTATATCGGCACGCCACCTTTTATTTCGATACGTCGATTGTGTATTCATAGCGTTCTTCTGCCACTTTATCGAACTGCTCATCAAACGGGCCGTCGATGACGACCTTCAAATCAGTCAACTCTTCTGGTTTTGCTTTGACGAAGAAGAGAACATTTCCTTCCTTCTTCACTTTTCCTAAAAATTCTCCACCAACGTCATCCGAGAACCATAAGTCAGAAGAGACTTGCTCCCCCGTGTTCGTCACGAGTGCCGCCTGATTCGGATGGAGACTCATCGTCTCGTCGACTGTGTTCTCGACTAACATATTCATCGCGACGACGGTCACCTCTTCTTGTCCATCGAATGAGTCGCTATAAGCTTCCGCGACCGTTAGACGTTACGTTTGTACCTTGTGGATGGCGAACTGAATCGGTCCCATCGTCTCCGTGATGGTGAGTGCTTTGTTTTTCATATAGATCTTGTTTGTGCCGAGCTCACTCTCTTGAACGTCTTCGTTCTCAATAATCGATTCCTCAGGCGCACTCGCTTCCACCTCTGCCACTTATTCCGTATCCGCGGCCGTCGTCTTCAGTTCATCTTCTTCCACGCATCTGATGAATAGTAAGCACCAGTAAGCCAAATCGTTTCATATTCATCTTCATCTCTCCCTTTTCATAATCCAAGCAATGTAGTTAAGACGAATATAACGAATTGGCAATCCATATCGTGAAAAGAAAAAGTTCCAGGCAAAATACAAGTCAAGGTCCATAATTGGACCTTGACTTGTATACTTATCCTCTTGATTTCAGCTCTTCTTCCTCGTATGGGTCGGGACGATCCTCAAACGGCGTATCTTCTTCGACATATGCCTCGAGTTTCGGGTCCCGCTCCACATATTCATCGTACGCTCCCTCTGGACCATAGACGAAATAACGGCGTTTCCGTGACGATACCGATTTGGACTCTTTCTCACGCATCTCGTTTCCCTCCTCTTTCCAGAAAAGAAGCAACGGCTACATTGATATTTACCCGATTATAGCGGAAAACAGACGTCATTTCACCCCTACTCTGCAGATGAAACTTTTCCCTCCCCCTACACGTATACAGATAAAACGATGCGATGAAAGGAAGATTCATATGCAATTATTGAAAAAAGGAATCATACGGAGTCTCATCTGGTCTCTACCATTCGCCATACTCGCCCTCTATCAAAGCTGGTCAGGAAATACAGACGCTGTACACGCTATGCTCGTTTATGCCGGGGTCGCCTTCTTTCTCGGGCTCACGAGTGTCATTTACGAAGTTCGACATTGGTCGTTCAAAAAGCAGATTTTCATTCACTGGAGCATCATGCACGTGACGATTCTGCCACTCCTTTGGTTCGGTGGAGCTACGCCAATCACATCACTTCACGATGCTGCACGTCTCTACTTGAACTTTACGGTAAGTGGTCTCATCTTGTTTACCTTTTCTTATTTCATCATCCGGATGCGACGCCAAGTCAACGCCTCTTAACACAAAAGCTCGAAGGCATGCGCCTTCGAGCTTTTGTTATGTCTGTTGGTCAAATAGACCGGAAAAGTTGGAATCGACGTCCTCATATGGATCGACGTAGGACTTGACCGTCTTCCGCTCCATCCGAGCCGTCCCGAGCGTCATCCCGAGGCGCTGATGTTCGGCTTCAATGAGACGAGAAATCTTTTGACTGTCGTCGACGAGTTGCCTGAGGACCGTCTGATCGGCTTTCTCCAGATCGGGACCGTGTGCTGCGAGCAACTGTTCCCGATCGTCCAAGAGCTCATGAATCTGTTCCATCCATGTATCATACGTCGGTTCTTCCGGAACTTGTGCGAGCAACTCTTTTAAGCGCTGTGTCTTTAAGATGATTTCATCAATCGGTCTCATGACTGCTTCGCGAGTTTCATCGCTTCCTTCCACGTGTCACGGAGTTCCGTTGTGAAGTCGAGCACTTCGTCGAGGATGGTTGTGTCGTTCTTGACGTTCGCATCAACGAGCCGACGCCACATGTAGTCATAGAGCGAGTCCAAGTTCGCCGAGATAGCGACGTCTTTGTTGAGTGTGAGACGAAGTTCTTGGAAGATGGCTTGCGTCTTTTGAATATTGGTGTTCTTTAAATCAGGATTCCCCTGGTCGATAGCGAGTTTGGCTAGGCGCGTGAACTTGAGCGCCCCATCATAAAGCATAAGCGTCAGTTCCTGTGGGTTTGCGGTTGTGACCGCATTATTTTGATAAGTTGCATATGGATTCGCCACCATTTAAATTCCTCCTCTTACATACCGCCAGCCATAAATTGTTGGAGATACCCAGCTTGTGAGTTCGCCTGATTCATCGCTTGTTCCATTGCTGCAAAGCGTCGGTAATAGGTATTTTCTTTGTCAACCAATAGTCGATTTAAAGCCTCGATTCTAGTATCGATTGCCACCAATTGTTTACCTAAGCTAAATGAGTTTGATAATCCTCCGTCAGCGCCGGCTTCTCTACTTATACCAGTTCTAACATCTCTTGTGATGTCGCGAACTTTCGTTAATAATCCGTCTGTTGCATCAGTAAATAATTTATAAACTGCATCAGGGTCAGATTCGATTGCTTCTTTCAACTTAGTTTCATCAATTTCAATTTTACCACCTGCTCTAAAGTCTTTGCCGGTTGATAACCCGATTTGATAAAGTTGATTAGGACCAGAAGTTGTAACATTCGTGGACGACCATGCATTTCTTAAACTATCTAACCCAGAACGAATTTTTGTATCGCTCCGCAAGAGACCGCTCATTGCTTTCTCTTCCCATTTCTTAATTTCCTCTTCACTAAGTTCTTCTTTTTGCTCTTTCGTTAGTGGTGGAAAATCGCGATACTGACGCTCAGAATACTTCGAGTTCATTAATTCAATCGTCTCGTTATATTTTTCAACAAAGGATTTAATGTTTTCGAACACAGCTTGAGTATCTGGTTTTGTATCGAGCGTCACCGGAGCACTGCTAGTATCAAACGTCTGATTTAAAGTAAGTGTTACATTATCAATCGTTACAGTGTTACTCTGGCGAGAAATTGCCATCCCATTTACAGTAAATTCTGCATTCGAACCGTTTACTCCGTTCGTTAAATAAAAGGCATCTGTAATGGCTGTGTCACTGAATTCAATTGTTGCATCAGTCCCTGTTAGTCTCGATGTGATAGACAACTTTCCTGTGGCATCATCGAAAAATGCAGAAACACCGCTACCTTTAGCATTCAACTTTGTTAATAAATCACCGACTGTGGACGTATCGGTTAAATCTAATGAAACCATAGCGTTACTTTCACTCGATTTAAAGGATAGTGTAGATGGAATCACTCCATTTAAATCTACTAACTTAGTATCTCTTGTTACTTTTAGATTGTTTTGATCTACCACTTCTGTTACACCGTTCGGCATTGCACTATAAGTTGACGCATTCTTTGCCAACGCATCAACCGATGTAATTTGAATAGACGTGTTTCCAGCAGAAGGTGTCGCGGTTACAGTCACCTTTGATTCATCAGAAGAAGTCGCAATTCTTGCATAAAAATTCTTGCTTAATGTCAAGTCGACCGCACTATTTCTTAGTGCAAGTAATGAGCGATTTACTTCTCGAAATGCATCAACTTTCCAAGTTGTTAGTTGTTTTTTTTGCTCAAGCCGGTCAACCGGAATTCTTTCCGCTGTCATCAATTGCTTTATAATCGAATCTGTATCAATCCCACTGGCTAAACCACCTAATCGAATCGGTGTTGTCATCGAATCACTCCTTTATACTCGTTCATCGAAGAGATGATTAAATTCCATAAACGCTGCAAAAAAGTCTAAAGATTTTTTACTTGGGATTTCACGAATTACATCATTATTGGAATCTACGATTTGAATGTAATAATCATTCAACTTTTCGTGCTTCATAAATTTTAATCCTGTCCGCTGTTGTTCTAACAACTGGTTTGCCTTCTCGACAGCCGCCTCTAACTTTGTTACGTGCTGAGGCGTCGGAAGAATGACGATGCCCTCGTCAGCAAGCTTTACTTGATTCGCTTCGACGAACACGTTTTTTGTTTGTTCATACGGCAAGACGGAAGAAGGTAGGTGCAACCGGACTTCTGAAATGGTCGGGTTCATGCGCTTCTACTCCTCCTATATAGTTGTTCTTTGTTCTCATGAACATTATCGGTATAAATGAAGTAAATTTATAGCTATTTGATGAATTGATTTATATATATGCTTTTTTCTCAAGATCGATGATTCAGAGTTATTGTAGGTTATTTGTCTTCACCTCTTTACGCTACAAGTACAAAAATTACGTTTCAGGCACTTATAAACTATTTGTCATTCTTAGACTTTGTAAATATAAAAACTTGAGATAGAAAATAATCGTAGGTTTCGTTGCGTCAACTGCTTAAGAAATTATGAAACACAAAAACCGTGAGGAATTTTCCCCACGGTTTTTTACAGTATAACTCAATAAATCTTTAGTTATTAGATTAACGGAGCAATTGAAGAACAGCTTGTGGCTGTTGGTTTGCTTGCGCCAACATTGCTTGTGATGCTTGGTTCAAGATGTTGTTCTTTGTGAAGTTCATCATCTCTTTAGCCATATCAACGTCACGGATACGTGACTCAGCAGCTTGAAGGTTTTCAGAACCAACATTCAAGTTTTTGATTGTGTGCTCTAAACGGTTTTGTTTCGCACCAAGTTGTGCACGCTCGTCAGAAACTAATTTTGTAGCAGCATCAATTGTAGCGATTGCTGCAGTTGAAGTTGCTGAATCTGCTCCTAAGTCAATTGCATTTACGCCTAATGCAGTAGCTTGCATATCAGCGAAAGTAACAGTAATTGTTTGAGTTGTGTTCGCACCGATTTGGAAGTCAAATGCTCCACCAGTACCACCAGTAGCGTCTAAGAGGTTCTGTGTGTTGAACTGTGTAGTAGTTGCGATACGATCGATTTCTTCAATCAAATCTGCAACTTCCAATTGGATTTGAGCACGGTCATCAGCAGTGTTTGTATCGTTTGAAGATTGAACAGCAAGTTCACGCATACGTTGAAGGATATCATGAGTTTCGTTCAATGCACCCTCAGCAGTTTGAATCATAGAGATTCCATCTTGTGAGTTACGTGCAGCTTGATCGAGACCACGTACTTGACCACGCATTTTTTCAGAGATTGCAAGACCAGCAGCGTCATCGCCAGCACGGTTGATACGGAGACCTGAAGATAGTTTCTCCATTGCCTTCCCTGCGTTAGTAGTGTTCATTGCCATGTTACGGTGTGCGTTCATTGCGTTAAGGTTGTGGTTGATAATCATTGTAATTTCCCTCCATAGGTTTGAGTTTTTCCGCTCTTCCAAATCCGTTTGTCCGAGCATGTAAGGTTTAGGCCGGCCCCTCACCTTACATTTGTTGGAACGTTTTATCGTTTCCATACTCTATATCGGAGTGGAAGCTCGGCAGTTTAGTCTTTTTACAACTTTTTTTATAATTTCTTCAAATTTTATATTGAAGTCATAAAAAACGCCCCATCACTGGGACGTTTTCAGCCTTTTATGCTTCCACCTTCATCTGTTCCGTCTCATTCTGCAAACTTTCCGCGACACGAACGAGCTCTGACATCGCCCCGTTCACTTCACCAAGACTTGCCGCTTGCTGGCTCGCCGCTGACGTCACTTCATTCGCATAACGCGATGCTTCTTCGACCATGCCAACGATGCCTGCCGAGTTCGTCACGACCGAATCGATTTGACCGCGTGACTCATCCAAGAGTGAATCGACCGAATGAACATGGCTGTATACTTCATTTGCCGAGTTGTGGATCGATGCGAAAGCACCACCTGCTTTTTCAACTAAGCCGACACCTGTCTCTACTTCCGCTTTGACGTTCGCCATTGAAGACGATGTATCGCCAACGAGACGTTTCACGTCTACGATGAGATCTGTGATTTCTTGAGTTGAGTTCGCAGTTTGTTCCGCGAGCTTTTTCACTTCTGCCGCTACGACGGCAAACCCACGACCATGCTCACCAGCACGTGCCGCTTCGATTGATGCGTTCAAGGCAAGCAAGTTCGTCTGTGCCGAGATGTCACTGATGACATCCGTGATACGCGAGATTTCGCCTGTCATTTCTGTCAACTGGCTGTTAAGTGTTGATGATTGCTCCACTTTCCCAGCAATCGCATGCATCGCATTGACGGAAGACGAGGCAAGACCTTTCCCACTCTCCGCTTCCTGTTGCATCTCACTCGCTGAATCAAGCGCCGATGACATCTCTTGGCGGATGCTCTCCATCGTACGCGCGACCGCTCCAAGCAAGTCCATCGAACTATATGTCGCACTGACGTTGTCTTCTAACATCTTATTGAGGGAATCCATTGCTACACGAATGTTTTCGCCTGCAACATTCCCTTCTTGGACCGCTGCTGCGATTTCTTGTGCCGAACCTGTCAATTGATCCGCCGTGTAACGCATGTTCGTGCCTTGCTCCCGAAGGTGTTCAACCATGTTGTCCATCGATAAGAGCAAACGTCCCATCTCTGAACGATCCGTCGTCTTCTCGTCGGCGAAGTGCACCGTCAAGTCACCGTTCCCGACTTCGACTGCTTTTTCAGAAGCCATCTCGACCGCTTTCAGTGGACGACGGGCAATCAAGTAAATGACGATTCCGCCGAGTGATGAGACAAGTAATGCCACGACCGTACCGACGAGCATGACTTGACCTTGTTCCATCTCGAGTTCCGTCAAGAGTAATAGGGTGATGTAGCCGACTGCTCCGCCCGTGATAAAGGACGTGACCAAAATCCACGCGAGCAATTGCGTCGTAAAGTTTTTAAATACTTTCACTGTTTGTTCCTCCTCATTGTGTTCATCACTCCTTATATCGTCCGATTTCCAATGAATGTATAGCGTTTTCAGTTGAACGTTTGGTCAATGAAAAAACGTACCCCCGTCAAGGAGTACGTTTCGTTAGAATGCTTCGTCGTCTCGTTCGACATGCGCCACCCGTCGTGGTGTAGTCGCCGCATCAATCGCGAGCGTAATGGCAGCCGCCCAGTGCAGCATCATTCCGACAAACGGAATGATGCCGAGGATTGATGCCGCAATTCCGACCGCCGCGCCGTAAGAGAATCGATTCAGTCGACTGAAAGAAAGAATCAATACGATCACGTGGTACACGAACATGAAACCGAGGGGGGAATAGCCCATCCCGATGATGAAGAGACCGCCGAGAAGCGGAATCCCGAGAAAGGCTTCAAACGCCGCGCCGAGCCATTTCAGATTTTTCACCATGTGGTTCACCTCACACTTCGATCATGTAAAACTCATAGCCGCCATTCTCCGCAAAACCGGCGCGTTTGTAGATCTCGAGCGCCGCCTTGTTTTCCGTCTCGACATCGAGTTCGACTTTCGTCCGACCCATTCGGAACAGTTGTTGGACCATCTGTTTCAACATTTTCGTACCGTAGCCTTTGCCTTGCTCTCCTGCTTTGACCCCGAACGCGTGGATACTTGCCGCGTCGTCACCGACGAGAAGGGCACGGATGACACCGACCGGTTTGCCGTCGACTTCCCCGATGTATGTCACGCGGTCCGGCGTGTCGATTTGTTGATAGATGTTTTCCGTCACATCGACCGGGTCACCGAACGCCTCGCTGAGCGTCGCAATGATGAGCGGACGGTCGTCTGCTGTCGCCTCACGTAGCGATACCTCGTTCGGCTTCAAGAACAATTCCGCCTTTTTCAAGACAAGATTGTATTCCGAGAACTGATACGCCGCCTGAAGATGATCGAGCACTGCTTTCCCGGACGCTGAATTTCGGTCGATGACGAACGTGAACGCTTCGCAACCGTTCAATTTCGCATCTTGTCTCGCCGTCTCAAGCAGTGCCGTGAAGACACCTTGCTTGCGGTATTTCGGGTGGACAAGGGCATTCACTTCATACTCGTTCGGGAGATACGGGAAAAGCATGAGATACCCGACGAGTGTCTCCTCGTCATATACCGCATAGTCGTTCTGTCCGACCGACTCATGGCCGACTTTCACGTCAATCTTGTCGTTCGCGTTGACCGCCTGTTCTAGCGCCTTGACGTCATCTGCCTGCCTTACCTCTTCTACTGTCCATTTCATTCATATCACCTCATCTGTTATTGTAGCACAAAGGAAAAAGCCCGCCTTAGCGAGCAAGCTCTCAGTCATTCCGTTCATTCTGCGTCACTTCTTGCACACGACCACCCATTCTAAAAAGACTGCAAACGATCCAGCCGTTTACAGTCTCACAATATTATAACGTCCGGAACTCCAACTCAGGGAGTGTCTCGATCAACTCGGCAATCTCGTCCGTATGTGCCTCCGCACCCGGGACGGCCTCTGTCGGTTCGACCCAGAAGAACGTCTTGTCGTTCGTTCCGAGATAGTTGCCGTAGCCAACTTCTGTCGCGAACGCCTCTTGTGTCAACTCGCGGTCAATCAAGTCCAAGTGGAACAAGAGCTGGTCGTCCCCGTTCTCGACGTTGTAGTACAAATCGAACGTGCCGTAGCTCTTCGTGTCACCGATGTCAACAACGTCTTGCGCTTTCTCAATATAGACGTCCCCTCGCTCGATTGCCTCGACAATTTTTGTTGGCAAGATGATCTCATAGCCGAGCTCTCGGTCACGAATCGTCTGCGTCGTATCTTCTGTCCGCCCCCGGGACGAGACGACACCGACCGTTGCTACCAATGCACCTGTCACACCGAGCGCGAGCGCCCATTTCATCGATTTGTTCACAAGAACCACTCCTCACTTGTTGATGTCTTCACTTGATTATCCCACAAGTTGCCGACTTTTCATTAAATATTCTGAAAAAATGTTTCCCCTTACATTGACGAGTGTCCGTCAATCCCATACGATGGTAGTAACGTACTATAGAAAAGAGGAACTGACATGTCTAACGAAACTACTTTGACGCGCGCCCAGCTCGATGCGCTCTTGAAAAACGTCTTCGCCCTTCAAATCCCAGTCATCGAGAAATTCATGACGGATTTGTTTAAACAATATGTCTCGACGGCATCTACGTTCAAACAGGACATGGACACGATGAAAGCAACGGACTGGCACAAACATTTCTTCGGTCAAAAAGTGATGCCACACCTCTTCATCGAAAACCTCGGCTTCGGCGCATCATTCCGCCACCAAGGCCAAGAGAAAGTCGTCAGCATCCCCGAGAACATGACGGTCGTCAAACCGGACTCGGACGCACAGATTCAAGAGATTTTAGAGAATCTCGACAAGACACTTGCATCGATGGACGGCATCAAAAACAAAGGACTCGTCAAGAAGTTCTATAAAGAAACGCTCGAACTCATCTGCCAACTCGGTAGCCGTACCGGTATGATGGATGATTTCTATGACAAAGTCAAAGGCAGTTTGACAACAAGTTGATGACAATCCCCCTCGTCCATAAGACCGAGGGGATTTTTTATGCTTCTTGGCGGACGACGGTCGGGAGCTCCATGAACTGACTCCAACTGTGCAAAACGACCCCGATTATGACGAGCGCGATTCCAGACAAGGCGATCGGTGACGGCATGACGGTATGCAGGAAGACCAGTTCCCCAATGAGCGCGAACAGGACTTCAAGCGCTTGCGTCGCTTCAACGGATGAAAGTTTTCTCATGTCCTGTTTGACGAGATCGGTCGCCATGAAAAAGAGAACCGTCGCGACAATTCCAGATAACAGGGCGACGAGGAACGTCTGTCCGAGTTGACTCGACGAGGGACGCCCCGTCGTCAAGCCGTACCCAAACAACAATAGCCAGACCGGGAGAGACCCGAGGCACATCCCGAGAATTCGCTCGAACACGTCGAGGTTCGTATGTTGCATCATCTTTCGGTTCCCGAGCGGGTAGGCGAACGCGGCAATGATGACCGGGACGACCCCGAGCCAAAGGAAGCGAGGTTCAAACGATTCAAAGAACTCCACTTGCATCAATGCGACCCCAATTAAAATCAAGATGGAGAAGCGAAGTCCGCGCCACGGGATGCGTTCCCGTGTCCCGTCTATCTTCTTGAAGAGTGGGGACAACAGTGCCCCAGCGACAATGGTCACTTGCCACGTGCCCGCAATCAGCCATGGGGGTGCGACCTCAGCCGCGAGACAAATCGGGACGTAAAACAATCCGAACCCGACCGTCCCCCAAACCATCCATGGACGAGGACTTTCTTTCAATGTTGAGAGAACTCGCTTGAGTCCACCACGAAACGCGACCACAACTAGCAGTAACGGAATCATCCACAAAAAGCGGAGTGAAGCACTATAGGCAAAGTTGCCACCCCCGACTTGCATCACTTCGTTCAACACGAACGTGCTCGCAAAAAACAAGGCAGCGAAGACACCGAGTATGAGTGGGCGCATGCGATCCCTCCTTTCCGAATCCTGTCATGTTCTCGACATCTTGTGATTTCTCCTGCAAAAAACGGACAGCGCTTCGCCATCCGTTTCGTTATTCCCACTCGGTCATGTCCGGGGTTCGAGCGCGGCGATCCGCTCCATCCGCTCGAGGATCGGCTTCGCCTGATCAATATACGCCCTCACTTCAGCAAGCGACAACGATGCCGCATGCGCCTCTTCATTTCGCCATACTTCATAGACAAACACGGTATTCGCTTCGTCGAGCGACACATGGACCCTATACGATTCACAGTCCGATGTCGCCTCCATCTCCCGCGCCGCTTCCGATAAAATCGCCACGAGTCTGTCGCGTTGCCCCGCTTTCGTGACAAGCTTTCCAATCAGTGCGTACATTCCCAATCCTCCCCTTTCTCTAGCATCGACTTCTTCCACTTTCCCTATGTGATTTCCTGCCTGGACGGATCCCTGCAGATTTAAAAAACGGACGACCCTTGGTCATCCGTTAATGAATATCGCGTTTTTGGAAATTCCCACCTTTGACCTCTGTCACCTCATACACGACGACGAACGCTTTCGGGTCGACATCATCGATGATGTCTTTGATCTTTCGTTCCTCGAGCCGGTTGATGACACACGTGATTTCATAATAGCTTTCCTTGGAATACGCCCCTTGGATTTGATTCAACGTGGCGCTCCGTCCGAGACGGTCCCGAATCGTCTCGACCATCTCATGAGGTTCACTCGTGATGATTTTGAATGTTTTCGCCCCGCTCAATCCCTCTTCAACGATATGAATCACTTTCGAGGCGATGAAGTAGGCGATGGCGGACAAGACGGCCCCTTGAAGACCGAACACCGTCGAGACGACGATAAAGACGAACGTATTCAAAAACAGGATCAAATCACTCGTCCCGAACGGCAGTTTCCGTGATAAGAGGACCGCCAACATGTCGATGCCGTCAAGCGCGCCCCCATTACGAAGCGAAATCCCCATCCCGAATCCGAGGATGATTCCACCGACCACGGTGATGAGGAGCGCGTCCCCTTCGATGATGGTCGGTACGTGGTGCATGATGACCGTACCGACAGACAAGGACGCAATCCCGGTAACCGAGAGGATGGCGAAGCTCTTCCCAATCTGTTTATATCCTAGATAGATAAATGGGATATTCAACAACCCAATGAAAATACCGAGCGGCAACCCTGTCAGCTGTGACCCGACGATACTGATTCCGGTGACGCCCCCATCCGACACATCATTCGGAATGAGAACGGACTCTAACCCATACGCTGCGATGAGTCCTCCAATGATATTCATGATGATTTGAAAACCCATCAACCACTTCCTGTTTTCTCGTTTCATGATGTATAGACCTCCATCCATTGTTCAACAATCTTCTTAGCCTAACACAAAATGATATCAAAATAACTTGTCAAGAATCATTCATCAATTCTGAATATTCATGTCAGATTCTCTGTCGTAAATGATTGTCGCTTCGCATCATTTGGTATACTGAAGGAAATGGAAAGGGGGCACCATGTATGCAGCGTACACCCATGCCTTCCCCGACACCGGAGGAAGTGCAGCGCTTAAGGCGCGAACATAATCCGATCAAGGCGTCCGAACTGTTTGCGAAAGTGGTCCTCTTATTGCTCGGTTCTCTTGTTTTCGCGGTCGGCTTGGAAGCGTTCCTCGTACCGAATCAGATCATCGACGGCGGTATCGTCGGTGTGTCGATCATCGTGTCGTACCTGACCGAAACGAAGCTGGCCATCTGGCTCGTCCTCTTCAATTTGCCGTTCATCTACTTCGGGTATCGGCAAATCGGGAAAACGTTTGCCGTCGTCACGTTGACGGCCATCTTACTTATGTCCGGTTTCACCATCGTCCTGCATAACATCAACCCGTTCACAGACGACCTCCTTTTGTCGACTGTCTTCGGCGGCTTCTTACTAGGTGCCGGAATCGGCCTCGTCATCCGTGCAGGGGGGTCGCTCGATGGAACGGAGATTCTCGCCGTCGCCTTCACGAACCGGTTGCCGTTCTCCGTCGGCGAGATTGTCATGTTCTTCAACATCTTCATCCTCGGGACAGCCGGTTTCGTTTTCAGTTGGGACCGTGCCATGTACTCACTCCTCACATACTTTATCGCCTTCAAAACAATCGATGTCGTCTTAGAAGGGATTGATCAATCGAAAGCGGCGTGGATTATCACGTCCGCACCTGACGATATCGGACAGGCCATCATGGACCGGCTCGGTCGTGGTGTGACGTATCTTCATGGAGAAGGTGCCTACACGGGTGACGGAAAAAAAGTCGTCTTCACAGTCATCAGCCGACTCGAAGAGACGAAACTGAAAGATATTTTGGACGATTATGACGAAAAAGCCTTCCTCGCCATCGGCAACATTCACGACGTCCGCGGCGGTCAGTTCAAGAAGAAAAATATTCACTAAACGTGAAATCCCCTATAACCGCTGGACCATCATTGCCAACGGTTATAGGGGATTTTTATGCAAACTTCACTTGATCCCGTCCATTTCGTTTTGCTTCGTATAATGCTGCATCTGCCCGTTCAAACACGACCATGCTCGGTTCATGCCCTGCGACCGCTACCCCGACGGAGACGGTCATCGGAATGCGTTCACCTTGAAATTCGAACATCGTGTGGCGAACCATGTGCACGATGTCTTCTGCCACCTTCGCCATCTCTTCATTCCCTTCGATGACAAGCAAGAACTCTTCTCCTCCATAGCGTCCAACAAATCCGGACGATGGACGATGTCTCTCCAACGTTTGTCCGATATGACGTAGCGCCGCGTCTCCTGCCAAGTGTCCATATGTATCATTCAACTGTTTGAAATGATCGACATCGATGACGAGTAATGTCCATGGCTTCCCGGACATTTCCATGTCGTTCATTTGCTCTAACGTCCGATACCGATTCGGAAGCCCCGTCAATTCATCGATGGTCGCCCGGTGCGTATGGAGAAGAAACATCCATAGGTGCGTCTCGATTTTCTTTGCGGCCCAATAACAGAGCCAGGCCCCCAGTGAGAGCATTAGAAAATACGGGATGAACACTTTCACGAACACCTCAGCATCCACACTTCCGGTCACACGGATCAAAACAAGTAGTGCACCGAATCCGATATACGTGGCATATCCTCTTCCACGGCTGAAGGGTACACGAGACATCACTAGAGAAAACAAGAAAAAGACAACAAACATGAGAACGGCATCGATGAATGGAGCGCTCATCCCGTGAATCGTCATCCGACCGATAAAGATGAGTCCGAGCGTGACGATTGCCCCGAACGGTCCCGCGAACGTCGCGGCTAAGGCGATCGGAATCAGACGTAAATCAATGCGGGCATCACCGAGTTCAATCGCATTGATTGTCAACAGGATTGCCGTCAACCCGTTCGATACCCCGAACCAAAATCGTACGAATAACGGGGAAGTCGGTTGAATCGGTAAGACCGTCCGCATCACATAGAGTGTGAGCGACATGAATAAAAAGATAAGACTGATGTTGATCACAAAATGGTTGATAACGATTCCCACAGATTCCCCTCCTTCCCTTCACGTTTCCATCCTATCCCAACCAATCGAGCGCTGTCATCCATCAATTACCGGATTCATGAAAAAAGTCGAAAGCTCACGCTTCCGACTGCTTCTGAATCATCTGCTTCATTAAGTTGGCGCTATTTCGTGCCGACTCGTTCTCTTCTTGCATTTGAATGTACACTTCATGACGGTGGATATCGATATGACGTGGGGCATCGATCCCGAGCTTCACCTGGTCGCCTTCGATAGCGAGTACCGTGAGCGTCACGTCGTCCCCGATATGGATGGCCTCACCTTGTTTTCGTTTCAATACGAGCATTAGCGCACCTCCGCTTTCGTGCCACCGAGCGGATATCGGGCCGGATACGCATCGTCTAGTATGACTTGTTTCCCACGACGTTCCTTCGTCTCAATGACAATCGGTGCCTTCAAGTTGAGCGTCGACGATTCGAACGGTTCACGGAGCGTGACGATGGAATAGACTGAGACGTGTTCCGCCTCTTCGATTCCGAGTTGATCTTTCGCGCCATCCGACAATTCGAACGCATAGTCCGACTTATGCCAGAATGGATTTGTCACGACGAACGCACACGCTTGTTCCTCGATTGACTGAAGCGACCAGAACGGTAACTCCTCGCCATACGGGATCAACACGAATGTCTTCGAATCCGGGAACCCCGGGATCTCACTGACGAATGTGATCGTCTCCGCTTCGTTTATTTCAATCTTGCCAAAGTAGTCTGTTTCAATGAACATGGATTGTCCTCACTTTCAACGCGTTTCATCATACATCCCGCCGACCGGCCATATTTCGAGTGACGCCTGTTGACGGAGCGAGATGTCCGTCGTCCATGGCGTGAACGAAATATCGGCTGGCGTGAGCGATACATCAATTTGGGGTGGCGTGATATTCCACTCGATTTTTACATTCGCCGGCGTATACGTCAACTTGACACGATCAATCGATTTTGGCATATAGCCCATCTCGACAATCGGATACGGGTCGTTCACCTTCTCCGCTGCCATCGATGGAATCGGATTCCCGTTCTCGATGCGCATCAGACGGTCCCCGTCCCGGGCGATGTTCGCCATCGCCTCATGGGCACCTTTCTCCCCCATCTGACCGAGGTATTTCCCGAGTTCAAGCACGCCTTTCAGGTTGCTCTCACTTCTCGCCACCGATGAGTCGACCTCAAGCTTTCCCGGTGTCGTCTGTTGCGTTATCTCGGCTTTGCCTTGTTGAATCGACAGGTCAGCCCGCCCTTGACGCATCTCGAGCACGGGCCGATTGGATGTCATTTGGATTGCGGCAAATGTCTGCCGCATCTCAAGTCTCGCGAGATTCATGACCGATTACCGTAAGAAATCGAGGAGCGTCGGTTGAATGATGCGCGCACCTGCAGAAAGCGCCGCACGATGAACGGTCTCATGAGACTTCAGCTCCATGATGACTTTCTCCACATCGATATCTTCGTTATCAGACATGATCGTCTTGGCGATAATCTCATGGTCTTGTAGACGGTTATCGACGAGCTCCAATCGATTCGCACGGGCACCGAGTTCGGCGCGCTCTGTGATCAAACTTTGACCGAGTGTATCGAGCGTATCGAGTTCAGCTGAAAGGTCTGCCCCAGCAGTCGTTGGATCGTTCAAAAGTGTGCTCAATTTATGAAGACCTTCAAACAACTCTTTACCAAAAACCGTCTCTGGTTGCATATTCACTTGCACCGTAATCCCTTTTGACACTTCGAATTCGATTTTCCCGCTTGCTGTCGGTGCCGTTCCACTCTCGTAAATCGAATCGACAGATCCCGTCGGATTTGCCAAATATGCTTTTAACTGATCTACATTGATCAAGGGTTTATCAGTTTTCGTCCCGTTGTAAATATACTTCTCGCCCGCCTTCGAGTTGGCGAGAGAACCGATATGTTCAATCAACTGATCGACCTCACTCTTGATGATGGCGCGTTGCGATGATTCATACGTATCGTTCGCTGCTTGCGTCGTCAATTCACGAATCCGTTTTACGGCTTCCGTAACCTCATTCAACGTCGAGTCCGTCAAATCCATCCAGCTCGTCGCCTCGCTGACGTTTCGTCGGAATTGGTCGACTTCACGCACCTCAGTTCGGTAACGAATCCCTTGCATCGCGACGACTGGGTCCTCTGATGCTTTTTGAATCCGTTTTCCACTAATAAGTTGTTCCTGGACGCGAGCGAGTGTGTTGTAGCTACTTGATAAATGCTTCAAGTTCGTTTGTGTGAGCATTGTCTGTGTGACACGCATCAGTCATTACCTCCCTACGACACCCATGCCGTTAATGATTTTGTCTAACATTTCATCGACGGCCGTGATGTTACGTGCCGCCGCATTATAGGCGTGCTGATATTGAATCATCATCGTCATCTCTTCATCGAGCGAGACGGCACTGACCGACTGACGACGCTGGTCTGAACTGCTCAACAGGGCGAATGTACTCTTGGCGAGATTCGCATTTTGGCTCGCCTCGACTGCCATGTTCCCGATGACATTTTGATAAAATTTACCAATTGAAGTGGTTGCTGTCGTCGATGCGCCTGTAAACGTGATTTGTGCATGTTTCAAGTTCGCCAATTCAAGAGCCCCACTGCCGTCTCCAATGTTTTGATCTTTTGAGATAGCAATTAAGTTCAAATTCGATAAAATTACCGGATTAACCGTTACGGTTTTCGCATCACCGACAATAAAGAAGTCAATACCGGTTTGACGAGGGTTGTCTTGTACATTTCCATCGTAAAAAGTCTTGTGCAAATCATTAAACGCAGTCGTAAATTCTTGTGACATGGCATCTAAATCTTTCAACATTTTGGTGAAAGCTCCGTCATGTGCTTCTGTACCGGTAGATGAACCATACATGTCCACGAGGGCTTTCCATTTACCATTTGGTAGGTCGGTAAATGTCAGAGTTGATGTCCCCCCTGCAGCATTCGTTAATGACATATCTTCAATCTTACCAACTCCGCCTGTAAGACCATCCACGAGTGTCACTTCTGTTCCACCAATCGTCAAGCGAATATCAATCCGCCCTTCCGCGACACGTTGCGAATTCCCGCGTGTTTCCCCATTTAGGTAATCGACCGGCACTCGTTCGAATTCGACATACTGTGATAATTCATCCATGTAGCGGTCGCGCTCATCATATAGTTCATTCGGTAGAACCCCGAGTGGTTCCGCATCCCCGATTTGACGGTTGACATCACCGATTTTCGTCAACAAGTCGTTGATTTTTTTTGTGACAACGCCAGCTTCAGTCTTTAAGTCATCCTGCACTTTGGATAACGAAGATGACAAGTAATTGAATGTTTGAGTCAACGTCAATGCTCTCTGTCGAACCACGCTTCTCGCCCCAGTATCATCTGGATTGACTGACAAGTCTTGAAGCGAGGCCCAGAACAAGTCAAGCGATTTAGCGAGACCATTCTCTGAGGGTTCGTTGATGATGTCTTCCATTCGACCGAACGCCGCTTCTTTCGTCGCATAGAAGGCGTTCTTCACCGACTCGTCACGATACTGTTGATCGATCATGAGATCACGAATCCGAGCGAGCGTCTCTCCGCGTACGCCGGTCCCAAATTGTCCGGCTTTCGTTCCTCCGAAGTTGACCGAGAGCTGTTCGGTCATCCCAAGTGTGAGTCGTTGGCGTGAATAGCCAGGATTCGAGGCGTTCGCCACGTTATTCCCAGTCGCTTGAAGCGCCCATTGGTGTGTCGAGAGACTGCGGCGTGCCGTCTCCAATCCCATAAATGTTGAACCCATTACACTTCCTCCTTAAACGTCACGGCTGAACGAGCGTGTTTCGAATGCTTGTTGTCCGTATGTGAAATCATCTGCTTCCGGCATGAGCATGTCTAAATGCCAGGTAATATAACGAAGGGATTGTTCGAGCAGTGTCGCGTTCAATTCGTTCTGTCGCTTCAACTCGAACAAGACCGGTCTCAATTCCTCTATCTCTTCATCGTCCAATTCATACGTCCCTTGAAGTCGTTCCGCTTCTTTTTGTGAAATTTGTCGGACGAGTTTCGCTTCTTCTTTGACGAGCGCGCTAAATGCCGCCATGTCATTTTGAATGAGTTGCTGTTCTTTTGCATAGGCCAATTCGAGTAACCGTTTATGTAATGTGAGCATGAGTCTCTCCTTTTTTCAAAAAAAGAGCCGACTAAAGAAAGGGGTACCCCTTATTTAGTCAGCTTCCGTGCCATGTTATTCAGTGCGAAGGCCTCAAACGGACCTCGCTTCCATTCATCCTTGTAGAAAGCGTTTAGCGATTTCACGCGCGTCCCGTGAATACGTGCCCGTATCAATCTCTGCTTTCAAAGCGTCGATTTTTGCGAGACGATCCGGATGTTTCACCGGTTCTTCAAACCGGGCGCGAGCTTCCGCCGAGATTGACAATTGGTCCGTTTGGCGTGATTGCGCGGGCTTCGGCTCGACTTGCGTTTTCTTTTCATAAGTGTTCGGTAAATGTACCCACTTGGCTGAATCGATGCGCATGCGTCTTCCCCCTCTTCATGATGTTAATCCAAACGATAAGCGCGGACACTTGACTGTTTCTTCAAGCTATCCTGTAGACTAGACAGTTCCTTCTGCATATCTCTCTGGCAGTTCGAACAAATTTTCCCTTCGTTCGTCGGCTGACCACAACGGACGCAGCTGATGGCAAGCGCCGGGTTGTCCTTGATAATCAAGCGTCCTTCATGGATATACCGCGTGATATCAAGTTCAGAGATTCCCGTCGCTTCGACAAGACCTCCGATGGTCGTTTGTTTGTTGGCTGGCTCACGAATGAAGTCACGAACTTTTAAAAAGTTCTTATAATCAACCTCATTACATGATGGACAATACGGTGAACGACTCTGTTTCATAAACAAACGTCCACACATTTGGCAAGTTGCTGCATCCATTGGTTTCACCTCTGCTCTTTATATCGGACGCGATTTCGATTTGTTTAGCGCCCGAAATAAGCAAATCGCAGAAACTTCTGATGCACCTGCCTGTCGCAACGAAAATGCCGCCTGTTGAAGGGTCGTCCCCGTCGTATAGACGTCGTCTACAAGAATGATTTTCCCACATTTCACTGAAGTTGGTACAGTGAAAGGATTCGTTCGGTGTCGTCTTCCTTCTTTCCCTAGTTCACGTTGACTTGAAACCTCCGTTTTTTCGAGAAGTTGTCGCGTCGGACCGATACATCGTGCGAGTACCTCTGCCTGATTGAAGCGACGTATCTGAAGCCGCTCCCTACTCACTGGAATCGGAACATAGGTCACGTTAGATGAACGCAATGCCCGAAGCGCTGGCGCGACCGATGAGGCGATGACGACATCCCCACTGAATTTAAAGCGATGTAGCCAGTCGATTCCTGCCGCATCGTATGCGTACAGGCAACGGACTGTCAAATCGAGACCGAGCGCAAGCCAACGGATGCAGTCCGAACACGTCTCACCGGTCTCATTCGCTTGACCACAGCGTGGGCAACCCATTCCGAGCGGCGTCAGTTTCGGCTCACACGAAGGACACACCCAGTCCCGTCGCCATAATGTGGCAGGGGTCCACGGGACGGTCATCGACTCATGACAAAGAAGACATTTCATCGCCGATTCGCCTCCTTGATTTTCCGGATGGCAACATCTTGACGAAACGTCCGCTCCTTGTAAAAGAAACAGACTTCTCCTGTCGGCGCGTCCGGTTTCCGCCCCGCCCGACCTGCCATCTGAATGAGACCCCGTGTCGAGAAGAGACGATGTTCGCTCTCAAGTACCCCGACCTGTACATCCCGGACCGTCATCCCCCGCTCCCAAATCGAGGTCGCAAGGACGACCCCGTTCGTCTCTTGGAGCCAGTGAAGGGCGTCGGTCCGCTCCTCGGTCTCGGCCGATACTGTCCGACAGGTTAGTCCCGCACCTTCTAACGTCTCGCGGTACCGCTCCAAGTCAGCCTTCGTTGGGACGAACAAGAGACGTGGTTTCAAGGCGTGACGTCGACATAAGGCTATGAGTCGCTCGTCGGACTGTTTGACGAGTGTCGGGACCGGCAAATCAAATCCGTGATAGCGACGCGACAGATAAACCGTCGGAAACAACTGCTGCCAAACGGTCGGGGTCGCCGTGATGAATAAGAAGACACCTCTCCCGGCACGCCGAATCGTATTCCATAGCGCCACGTCAAAGGCAAACGGGAAGGCATCGGACTCATCGACGACCACATAATCGAAGACGTCCCGTACATTCATGAGTAACGGCGCGGTCGCCACCGTGATCATCCCGATGGAGTCTTTATCCCCGCCCCCGTATCGCCTCGTGACAGGCACGGTGAATGCTCGTTCAAGTCGTTCCACCCATTCGATGGCGACATCTTTCCGCGGGGACACAATCAGTACACGCTTCCCTTCATTGACGACCCGCTCAATCACCGGGAACGTCATCTCCGTCTTACCAGCCCCGCACACCGCATGCACGAGCCCCGTCTTTCGTTCGTCCCACCACGTGAGCAAGCGATTCGCGACCCGCGTTTGGTCGGGGGCGAGCTCGAACGGCATCGTCAAATCGGTCGTTTCGAGAGGTGTCGTGATGTCCCGCTCCTCTAGATAATCACAGCGACAGACACGCCCGAGGTATAGACAATTTCGACAATAGGCACAACTTCCGTGATGACAAGTGAACGTCCGAACGTCTGTGCTGAGGCAGCGTTGGCAAATGCCGAAGCGGATGGCCCGTTTTCCTGCCTGAGCGACGATGAGTTCTCCCATGACTTTACTCCTTTTTGTCCTCACGCTACCAAAACGGCTATATGAATGCGATTCGACTTATCTAAGACAACATAGACCCATTACACAAATAGGACCCGACGAAAGCGTCGGGTCCCATCTGTTACTTCTGTTTGTAGAACATGATTGCCTCGTACGGACGAAGGGACAACGTCGTCCCGTCGAGCTCAGGCACGTCGTAGTTGTGGCTGACAACGCTCACCCGCTCGAAACCCTCCGGAATCGTGTACGTCGTTTCGGTTCCATAGAAGTTGGCGACGACGAGAAGCTCCTCGCGGTCGGTCTTCCGTGTATATGCCCAAACGTCTAACGAATCAGGCGTAAGGAGCGTATAGTCCCCGTCCGTCAAGACGTCAAGTTCTTTTCGTAACGCAATCAAGTTCTTGTAGTGGTAGAACACCGAGTTCGGGTCAAGGAGCGCCGTCTCGACGTTCACGTCCTCATAGTTCGGTGCCACGTTGATCCACGGCGTGCCACTCGTGAAGCCGGCATGCGTCGTCGCATCCCACTGCATCGGTGTCCGCGAGTTGTCGCGTGACTTCTGTTTGATGGCGGCCATCATGTCTTCATGCGACACGCCCTCTTCCCGCTTCAACTTATAGATGTTGAGCGTCTCGATATCCCGATACTCGTCGAGCGAGTCGAAGCCGGGATTCGTCATACCAATTTCTTCCCCTTGATAGATGTACGGTGTCCCTTGAAGGCCATGGAGCACTGTCGCAAGCATCTTCGCGCTCTCGACGCGGTGGTTCGTGTCGTTCCCGAAACGGCTGACGACACGCGGTTGGTCGTGGTTGCACCAGAAGATGGCGTTCCATCCTTTCCCGTGCATCCCTTGTTGCCACGTCGACATGATGTTTTTTAATTGAATGAAGTCGAACGGCGCCGCGACGAACTTCTCTCCATTCGGATAGTCGACTTTCAAGTGGTGGAAGCTGAACGTCATGCTGAGCTCGTTCTCATCCGGGTTTGAATAGCGGACGCAGTGGTCGAGCGTCGTCGAAGACATCTCCCCGACCGTGATGACGTCGTGCCCGTCGAATACTTCCCGGTTCATCTCTTTTAAATATTCGTGGATGCGTGGACCGTCCGTATAGAACTTGCGACCGTCCGACTTATCTTCCGGGAAGTCCTGTTCTTTTGAAATGAGGTTGATGACGTCAAGACGGAATCCTTTGATTCCTTTTTTACGCCAGAATCGCATCATCTCGTAGACGTCCTCGCGCATCTGTTCATTCTCCCAGTTCAGGTCGGCCTGCGTCACGTCGAACAAGTGAAGGTAGTATTGCCCGCTCTTCTCATCATATTCCCACGCGTTCCCTCCGAACTTGGACTCCCAGTTCGTTGGTTCGTCACGCCAGATGTAATAGTCACGGTACCGCTCGTCTCCTGCCAATGATTTTTGGAACCATTCGTGCTCGGTCGACGAGTGGTTGACGACGATGTCCATCATGAGGCCGATGCCCCGCGCCTCTGCTTCACGGATCAATTCGTCGAGGTCTTCCATCGTGCCATGAGACGGGTCGATGGCATAGTAATCACTGACGTCATAACCGTTGTCGTGTTGAGGTGACTGATAGACAGGCGTCATCCAAATGTATTCGATGCCGAGTTCTGCCAAATAATCCAGCTTCGCCGTCACCCCTTTGATTGATCCGGTCGCATTCCCTTCCGGACTGTAAAAGCTTTTCGGGTAAATTTGATAGACGACTGATTTGCGCCAATTTTTCTGTGTCATCAACGACATCTCCTTTTTGTAAGAGTTTTCATTTCAATAAGAAAGAGGGAAGAACTGCCGTCCCTCCCTCCCGAGTCAATGCTTATGCGACTTTATTTTCTTCGATTTCACCTTTTTTCATGTAGCGCTTCGACAAGATGAATGTGAGCGCGAACGGTACGATGATCGCGATGACCATGCCTACGACGAAGAGAAGGATCTTATCTGTGAAAATGGAGAGGAATCCAGGGAGCCCTCCGACTCCGATGGCGATGGCTTGAACATCGTTCAATGTGATGAAGATGGCAGCGATCGCTGACCCGATCATGGCTGAATAGAACGGGAATTTATTTGGTAAGTTGACCCCGAACATGGCCGGCTCCGTGATTCCGAAGTAAGCCGAGATGGCTGAAGTCGACGCCATGCTCTTTTGTTTCGCATTGTGTTTGTAGACGAAGAACATCGCGAGTGCGGCCGAACCTTGGGCGATGTTTGAGAGTGCGATCATCGGCCAGATGAACGTACCGCCTGTATCGGCGATCAACTGAAGGTCGATGGCGATGAACAAGTGGTGCATCCCTGTGACGACGAGCGGCGCGTAGAACAATCCGAAGAGGAGTGCCCCGACGACCGGTACGGCTTCAAACGTGTTGACGAGTCCTGTCGCGATCACATTCCCGATTCCGCGTGTGACCGGTCCAACGATTGCGAGTGCAAGGAATCCAGTGACGACGATTGTTGTGATCGGCACGACCAAGAGTTGAATGGCGTTCGGTACACGTTTTTTCAAGAACATCTCGATTTGGCTCAAGATATAGGCTGCGGCGAGGACCGGCAAGATTTGACCTTGATAGCCGACTTTCTCGATTTCGAAGAGTCCGAGGATATTGAACGTCGGTACTTCTCCTTCAAGTGCCGCCGTCCCGTAGCCCCATGCGTTCAAGAGGTCCGGGTGAACGAGCAAGAGACCCATGACGATCCCGAGTACTTCGCTCCCGCCGAAACGTTTCGTCGCCGACCAACCGACGAGTGCCGGTAAGAAGACGAATGACGTGTTCGCCATCATGTTAATGAGATCCCAAAGTCCTTGTAAGTTTGGATACGCCTCGATGAGTGTCTTTCCGTCGATGAATAGACCTTCTGAAGCGAGTAAGTTGTTGATCCCCATGAGGAGACCGGCCACGATGATGGCTGGAATGATCGGCATAAAGACGTCAGAGAAGACTTTGACGAGTTTTTGAAGCGGATTCATTTTTTTGCCGCCCGCGGATTTGACCTCGGCGACCGTTGCCGCCTCAAGTCCGGCGAGCTTGATGAACTCGGCATAGACGCGATCGACATCGCCGGCTCCAATAACGATCTGATACACGCCGGAGTTCTCGAACGCCCCTTTGACGAGATCGATTTCTTTCACACGTGCCTCGTTGACTTTTGATTGATCTTTAAGAGAGAGACGGAGACGCGTCACACAGTGTGCGGCCTTGTCCACGTTGTCTTTGCCTCCGATCGCGTCTAAGATCTCAGCGGCAATTTGACGATAATCTGCCTTCATGTTGAATGTCCTCCTTTGTTTGAAAACTATAAATGAAAACGGTTACTTATGAGTACAAACAAAGTATAACTTATCTATATAAGTTAAGTCAACGACTTATATAGATAAGTTATACGTGAAGGTTTTGTCTCGTGATTCACTGTTAAATTTTCCCTGTGTCGACTTCGGTCAAACAAAAAACCTCTTCCTGTACGAAAGAGGTTTACCGACGGGCGACGTCACTGAACTGGAACTTGTCCAACCGGTGACGTGACTCCGTGTATTCAAATTGTTGTCCTTCATATAAGAACGTATCGTTCGTGATGACGATGACATATTCATAGTCATGCAAGTCGAGTCGCTTCCGGTCGAGTTCCGTCACGTCCTCAGCTGCAATCTTCCGTTTGGCATAACTGATCTGTAGGCCGAGCTCGCCTTCGATATATCCATAAATCGAACGAGCCGCAATCTCTTCTGTCAATCCAGGGACGAGGTCTTTGACGAAATAGTTGATATCTAAGATGACGTTTTCCCCGTCAAAGTTTCGAACCCGTTCGATGCGAAACACGCGCGTCCCTGCCGCCAAGTTCATCCGTTCGGCGAGCCAAGTCGGGGCTTCCATCTCTTCAAACGAAGCGACATGGGTCTGAATGGAACGACCGAGCATGCTCGCGTACACTTCCGAGAAACTGACGATGCCGTTGAATTGAAACTCGATCTGGTCTCGTTTCAACACGAACACGCCTTTTCCGTGATGCTTCCGGACATACCCGTTTTCCTGTAACAGATCGAGCGCTTTCCGAACCGTCCCCCGGCTGGCCTCGAACTGATGCATCAACTCGGTCTCCGACGGAAGTTTTGAGTCAGCGGGTCTCGTGCCGTTTCGCATCTCTTCTGCCAGGCGCTCAAAGATTTGGCGGTATTTCGCCATCACATTCCCTCCTCCATTGAAAAAGACGACCTTAAACGGTCGTCTCTCTTACCATTCGCGACGATACCAGGTGATACCGATTGCACCAGGTCCAAGATGTGTTCCGATGACCGGACCAAAATGGCTCCCCGAGATGTGTGCTTTCGGGAACTTCTGTTTCATCGAAGCGATTTCTTCCGCCTGACGCTCCGGACAGTTGGCGTGAATGATACCGATGCAGTAGCCTTCGCCATCCCCGGCAATCGATTCGTCCATCATCTCTTCGATTCGACGTACGGCTTTCTTGTACGTCCGAATCTTCTCGAACGGGACGATCAATTTGTCTTGGAAGTGAAGGACCGGCTTGATTTGTAAGAATGAACCGACGAGCGCTTGCGCTGCGCTCAATCGTCCACCGCGTTGCAGATGAGCGAGGTCATCGACGACGAAGTAGGCACGAATCGAATCACGGACCGTCTCCAGACGAGCGATGATTTCTTCCGGTGTCGCACCTGTGTCACGAAGGTGAAGTGCCTCTTCGACAAGAAATGCTTGCGGCATACACGAAATCTCTGAGTCAAACGCATGAACGGTCACATCGACCATATCATTTAACGCGACCATCGATTGGTACGTTCCGCTGATGCCGCTCGAGAGCGTGATCGCGATCACGTCGGTCACGTCATCCGGCAAGTTCTCAATCAATTCGACCGTTTCTCCGATGACCGGTTGTGACGTCGTCGGCAGGTTGCCCGCCTCGATTCGCTCATAAAACGCCTCGGTCGATAAATCCACCGATTCACGGTACGACGCGCCATCGAAGATGACACTGAGTGGTGCGACATGGACGTCATGCCGCGCCAAAAAATCATCCGACAGATAGGCGGTACTGTCGGTTAAAATCGCAATGTTTCCCATACTATATCCTCACTTTACGTCGTTTCATTTTTCCAATTATGTTAGGATTCCATTCCATATTGTAACACAAAAACGATGTAAAGCATCGGTGACGCTCAAATCTCGACCCAACCCCGGCGAATCGCATCGACGACGGCTTGCGTCCGGTCGTTTACGTCCATTTTGCGAAGGACAGAAGAGACGTGGTTTTTGACTGTCTTCTCACTAATAAAGAGCATGTCACTGATGTCTCGGTTCGAGCGCCCGTCTGCGAGAAGGTGCAACACCTCAACCTCACGGCGCGACAACAATTGATAGACCGGGTCATCCGTACGACTCTCGACACCACGACCTGCTTGCTCCCCTTTGAATTGTAAAAGACGACGGTACTCTTTCAACACGTTCGTTGTTACTTTCGGATGAAGGTACGCCCCGTCCCGTGCGACGGCACGGACTGCCGAAATCAATTCTGTCGATGCCACTTCCTTCAATAAAAACCCTGACGCACCCGCTTCAAGCGCATGCGTGATATACGACTCATCATCATGGATCGAAAGGATAAGGACACGTGTCTCCGGTGACAAGAGTGACAGTTGTTTCGTCGCCTCGATCCCGTTCATGTCCGGCATATTGATATCCATAATCAAAATCTCTGGTTTCTGCTCGCCTGCGATGCGAATCGCTTCGCGACCCGTCCGTCCTTCGGCGACAACCTTAAATTCATCTTCTAAATCAAAGATCCGCTTCAATCCCTCGCGGAACAGTTCGTGATCATCCACGATTGCAATGCGTGTCTGTGTCATTTCCATGTATGTCTTCCCCCTTGTTCTCTCACGAAATCGGAATCGACATCCGGACGACCGTCCCTTTGCCGACTTCCGAGTCAATGCTGATGCTTCCGTTCACCAACTCAATCCGTTCGCGCATTCCGACGATGCCAAACGACTCTTCGCCGATTGCACTCGGTTCAAACCCGACACCATAGTCGCGGACGTGAATATGAATCACATCGCTCGCCTGTTCGACATTGACGATAATCTCTGCCGTTTTGGCATGTTTGATCGCGTTTTGTACGGATTCTTGAACGAGACGGAACACGTTGATCTCGAGCTTCTCCGGCAAACGGGCACGTGACCCCCGGTAATTGAGACGTGTCTTGATGGCCGTGTACTCTTCCGTTTGGTGGAGGTAACGCTCGAGCGTCGGTAAAAAGCCTAAATCGTCAAGCGACATCGGGCGTAAATCATAAATCAAACGACGGACGTCGACGAGTGCCCCACGAATCAGTTTTTTCAATTCATGTAATTCGGCAAAAGCTTCATCTTTTCCTCGTTTATCGAACGTCTTTTCAATCAGGTCGGCCCGAATCAAAATATGAGCAAGCGATTGCGCTGGGCCGTCATGCATCTCGCGGGCGAGATGACGTCGTTCGCGCTCGGCCGCTTCGAATACACCGATGGCCATCTCTTGCTTCTTCATCATGTCCGAATACTCTTGCTGCAGGTCGTCCCGTAAAAAGTTCAAGACGACGCTCACACGACCGATCAATTTTTCGGCACGCTCGATCGTGTCCTCTAAAATGAGCAGCCGACGCTCTAAGTCGTTCCGCCGTTGCTGAGCCGCCATCTCTTCTTTTTGGACGA
Organism: Exiguobacterium sp. s63; assembly: GCF_018617335.1. Classification (GTDB taxonomy): domain Bacteria; phylum Bacillota; class Bacilli; order Exiguobacteriales; family Exiguobacteriaceae; genus Exiguobacterium. Next base: position 733,898 of record NZ_JACSKB010000001.1, read on the forward strand.
GAAACCGTTCGAGTTGCATTTGATTCGCCCGTTCATATGCGTCACGAATTTCTTGCTCACTATGTATATGAAACTTCTTACTCACTTGAACGAGCTTCGCCTTTGCAGCTTTCACGAGTCGGTCGAGTCGATCGGACTCCCCGATATAGAACTCGATTTTATCCGTCAATTCTTTTAACTCGTTTTGAATTGCTGAATATTCAGTTGCAGAACTTTCGGTTATACGGACGATCTCCTCTTTACTTTCCGTCACCGTTTCAATCATATTTGTTATGATATGTTCTAAAGCTGTCCGATCGGTAATATGATTCACGATGCCATCCCCTAATAGTTCGGTAGTTAATCCTCATCTATTCTTATATATCGTCCACTACTAGCAGGTTTACAGCGGACATGAGAGATTTTCTATATAATTCATTCGCTATGTGAAGCGTGTGTGCCTACTTAAATTCTAAAAAAAATATTTAAAAATAGAAAGGAGAATTTTCAGAAATGTCTATTGAGTCAAATTATACTATAAAACAAAGTGGAACATACGAGGTCCTTATCCAAAAGTCAAAATTTATTGCACATTTCAAACGTGTCGAGACCGAAGAAGAGGCACAGACGTTCATTCAAGCCATCAAAAAAGAGCATTGGAACGCAAACCATAACTGTTCTGCCTATATCATCGGAGAGCGAGACGAGCATCAAAAGGCGAACGATGACGGCGAGCCGAGTGGTACGGCCGGCATGCCGATGCTCGAGGTGTTGCGCAAACGCCACTTGAAAGATACGGTCGTCGTCGTGACACGTTATTTCGGTGGAATCAAACTCGGAGGTGGTGGACTGATTCGGGCGTATGGCGGAACGGTCAGCGAAGGCCTCGATGCAGTTGGAATCGTTGAACGGTTACAGATGCAACAATTGACGCTCACTGTCGACTATACGTGGATCGGGAAAGTCGAAAATGAGTTGAGACAATCTGACTACTTGCTCGATGACATCACCTATGCTGACCTCGTCACGTTTCATGTATCAGTACCCGTGGAAAATACAGATAAGGCGCTCGCCTGGCTAACGGATTTAACGAACGGTCAAGGTAAGCTCCAAACAACCGATATCCGCATCATCGAACGTGATTTCAAACGCTGAAACGCCTATACTAAAAGAAACGACTGAAATGAGGAAAACAACATGGAAACACCCCCACGCAAGAAAAGATCACCTTGGAAAATCGTCCTCATCGTGTTGGGTGTCGTATTGCTGATCGGTGGTTCCGCTTTTGGGTATTTTGTCTTTAAAGCGAATGAAACTGCCGAGAGTACGAACAAGGAACTCGAGCGCGGCGACAAGTCAGAACGCCGTGAAGAGACCATCGATTTGACGAAAGATCACTTTTCCGTCCTATTAGCAGGAGTCGATGGCGGCGCCTCGCTCGAAGAAGGACGGAGTGACTCACTGATGGTCGCGACGTTCAACAAAGAATCGCGCCAAGTGACACTCGTCAGCATCCCCCGCGACTCGTATGTCGATATCATCCTCGACGACAACGACCCGTTCAAAGACAAGATCAACCACGCTTACGCCTATGGAGGCATCGATGCGACCATCTCGACCGTCGAGAATCTGCTCGACATCCCAATCGACTATTATGCGACCATCAACTTTGATGGAATCGAAGATTTAGTCGATGCGGTCGGCGGCGTCGAAGTCGATGTACTCATCCCCATCTCCGGAAAAGCGACGGGAAATGTCGAGCTTGAGCCTGGTGTTCAAGTCTTGAACGGAAAAGAAGCACTCGCTTACGCCCGTATGCGGAAACAAGACCCCGCCGGAGACATCGGTCGTGCCGGTCGACAGCAACAGGTCATCGAAGCCATTATCAATGAGGCGACGACAATCAATTCCTTCACCAAGTTGAACCGAATCATGAACGCGGTCGGTGAAAACATTCGGACGAATATGTCCCTATCGGAAGCTTCACAGCTTCAACCGTACGCAAAATCCTTGAAGTCGTTCAATCGCGAAACGCTCGAAGGAAACGACTTGACGTTAAACGGTGTCTATTATTACGAACTTGACCCGGCTGACCTTCGTGACGCACAGGCGCTCCTTCAAACCGAACTCGGTATGCCCGTCACAGCAGACGAACCGACAACGGATGAAACGGACGACTCGATGACCGAGACGACGACATACTAAAAATAACCGTTATCGCTCTGCGATAACGGTTATTTTATGTGCGAGGTCGACCGAGCAGTCTGCGGGATGTGCGGATGATCGGTTTATAATTCGGATGAATCAGTTCGGTCGATTCCACAATCAATTCGATGACGAGAAGGACCACGATGAATGTGATGACGGCACCGAGCATGGTCGTCTTCGCAAACAGAATCGATGAAATACCGAAGAACAAGGTCATGCCATACATGAGCAGGACGGCTTGCCTTGTCGTGAATCCCATGTCAATCAACTGATGGTGCATATGTGATTTGTCCGGTGACATCGGCGGTCGGCCTTGGACGAGTCGACGGACGATCGCAAAAATCGTATCCGAGATCGGTAGACCGAGCAAGAGGACCGGGACGACAAGCGAGAACAACGTCACATTCTTGAACCCGATGAGCGAGAAGACGGCGAGCATATATCCGAGGAAGAGTGCGCCTGTGTCCCCCATGAAGATTTTCGCCGGATAGAAATTATGGACGAGAAATCCGAGTGTGCTCGCAAGAAGCAAGAGGGCCATCACCGTCAAATAGACGTTCCCTTGAATGATGGCTAAAACGGCAATCGTGCCGAGCGCGATGCTCGATACGCCGGCGGCGAGGCCGTCAAGACCGTCGATCAAGTTGATGGCATTCGTGATCCCGATGAGCCAAAGGACGGTGATCGGGATGCTCCATGACCCGAGATAGAGCTGTTGATCGAACGGAAGGTTGATCAGTTCGATCCGCATCCCAGAGTTTAACACGATAACGGTCGCAATCATCTGGCCCATCAGCTTGACGCGCGCCGACAACTGGAATCGGTCATCGATCAGTCCGGTAAGGAGAATGACGACAGCCCCAATCAAGATGGCGTCGTTATAGCGACTCGTCGGAAGCAGCAAGGCATAGCCGATAAAGAATGCGATGAAAATCGCGAGACCCCCGATTCGTGGCATCGTCCGTAAATGTACTTTTCGTGCGTTCGGATGATCGACCGCACCGATGAAAAATGCGAATCGACGAACGAGCGGTGTAATCAAGATGGCCATCACAAAACTGACCAACATGGCAATCCATAACATGGGCCGACAGTTCCTCTCTCAAAAAAATAGACTCTGGCGAATTATATCATATTTTGAATCAAGGAGTGGATATCAGTCCGATTACAAGAAAAGCCGACGAGGCGTTCCTCATCGGCTCTACATTATGATAGTGTCGCGGCTACTTCTTCTGTCGGTTCGTATGTATAGAGACCGCGACCGATTTTTTTGATTTCTGGATTGACCCCTTCAATCTTCACCATCAACTGGTAAATGTTGCTGATATGATGGCGGTAACGAAGTTCAAGTTCCATTTGAATATCACGCACGCTCATCGTCTGGCGTTCTTTCAAAAGATCGGTCACTTGGTGAACGTATACTTCGAGCGGATAGCGTTGGTTCACACGACGTGGGCGTAGGCGTTTTGACGCATCGCTCACCGAATCTTTCTCTTCTTTATCTCGACTCAATTCCGCAATTAAATATTCCGCACGACGTTGTAATTGACGATACGACTCCTCAATTTCCATCAATTCTCGATAAATATGGTCATTGACATTCGTAGACTCCATACACAAATCCCCTTCTACATCCAATTATAATTAGGAATTCCCTAATTTAAATCAGCAATTCCTAATTATCCCTTTATATCTTCTATAAAAGTGTAACGGATTTGTAATGTGTTTGTCATCTTTTTTTGGGCGAAATTGTCCATTTAGGACTTTTGACTCAAAAAAGACGGCGACTGTTCGGGGCAGTCGCCGTCTCACGGAAGATGATTGTAGTCATTTACACGTGAACACGTTCGAGGATGCGTTCAAGTGAAAGTTCGTCAGTTGAAGCGACGATGAGGTCAGCGTGACCAAGCATCGATTCTTCACCGACGGCGACAGCAAACATATTTGCCGCTTTGATTGCAGTTACGCCGGCAGCCGCATCTTCAACACCGATAGCGAGTTCGGGTTTCACGCCAAGGGCAGAAGCGGCCTTCAAAAACACTTCGGGGTGTGGTTTTGACTGGGCGACAGTTGCTGCATCGACAATATGATCGAAATAGTGACGGACACCAAGTGCGTCAACGACCGCGAATGCGTTCTTTGAAGCAGAGGCCATTCCGATTTTGAGTCCCGCCTCTTTAATTTCATCGAGGAATGAAACGATACCAGGAAGAAGATCGTCGGATGAGATATGTTGAATGAGTTCAACGTAGTGCTCGTTTTTCTTTTGAGCGAGTTCTTCTTTCTCTTCCGGTGTGAAGTCGTTCTGTATACCGCCAAGCGTAAGGATCCGCTCAAGCGACTCAGTCCGACTCACGCCTTTGAGCGTTTCGTTGAATTCGCGGTCAAATGGAATTCCGAGCTCTTCACCGAGCTGCTTCCAAGCGAGGTAATGGTACTCTGCCGTGTCAGTGATGACACCGTCCAAATCGAAAATCACTGCTTCAATCGTTGACATACATGCTTTCCGCCTTTCCTTCAAATGCTTGTGTCGTCAGACTACATTTAGGGAACTTGACAAGTACCCGTCGCACGTTTGGTCGATGATGCAAACGGTTGCACTTGTTCGATTTCTATTATAAATGAAAACGTTATCTTGATGCAACCGATTTCGCAAAAATCAAAAAAAGAGAAGAGCCTACGCTCTCCCCTTCTAATTACAATTGAATGCCGACCACTTTCACATTTACTGAAAGTGGCGTCATCGCAAGCATCGTGTCCATATCTTGCGTGATGCGCTCTTGTACGGCTGTCACTGTCTTAATGATCGACTGTCCATATGCGATATAGAGCGACAGGTTGATGGTGATGCCTTCTTCTGACTCATCGACTTTTACATGTTTCATGAGCGCCCGTTCTGATAATTTCGTATCTTCTTGCGTGAACGAGACGTGTTTCGTTTCCTTGACCGCGACCGCGGCAATCATTTCCACGACGTGACGTGAGACGTTCACGTCGCCTTCTGTGCTGTGCATTCCATTTTCGTATGGCATAGGGTCACTTCCTTAACTCTAATTTCGTGTCTTCTCTATAAAGTGTAGCTGAAATGGAGCGTTTAGAAAAGACTTTACCCTTTCACGCCCTTCGTATTCTGTATGCGTTTCACATCGATTTCGACGAGCGGACGCAAGAGACGAACCATCGGTGGACTGATAATCACGAGGACCATCAGGAAAGCGACCCCGAACAGTACGAGCAGTTGCATCCAGGATGTCGGCATGAACCCTGCCGGTATGAACGCTTTCCATGCGACGACAAAGAAGACATGAACGAGATAGACGTAAAGACTATATCGACCGGCACGCGAGAAAATCGGGAGCCTACGTCCCGGAATAATCATGGCGAAACTGATCGACATGAGCAGTGAAATCGTGTAGACGATCAAGAAGGCAAACGGACCTCCCCACATCGCCTCAGGGACAGCCGTATCATAAGCGAAGCGGAACTTGAACAAGTTACCGATATGATAGAACGCGTCGTCTTGTTGGACACGCATGGAAATCAACAATCCAATCGTCAACGTCACAAAAACGATGGCCCCACCAATCCGGTAGCGGTTGCGATGCTCGGCTCGTTTCGGTAACTCAAAGAAATTTAGTGTGTTGCGCTCAGACATCCAGTTCCCAATCAAGAAGAACGGATAGAACATGATGACTTTGCGCAATGCGAAATATCCCGTCGCCTCGGCCTGGAATCCAAATAGAAGTGCAAATAATAGTGCGTATAAGACATACCCTTTCAGTTGTGTCACATACGGTGTGATGATGTACCAGAAGATGATTGCCATCAGATACCAGAGTGCCCAGTATGGCTTCAATAGGTTCAGTCCTGGATTTTCAAGCGAGAAAATCGGGATTCCTTCCGTAAAGGCGAACCAGGACCCGAGGATGACTTGCCAAATGACATAAACGACGAATAGCTGAATCACACGCAAATAACGGTTCTCTCGATAGAAGTAACCGCTCAACATGATGAATAACGGCATGTGGAAGGTATACAGGAACAAATACACCCACTTCGGTAGAATGTCGTCGTACGCACCGCGAACATCGGTCAACAAGTGTCCGAAGACGACGAGTAGGACGAGCACTCCTTTAATATTGTCATACCAATAATTTCTCATAACATTCCCTCTAGTTCTCTATGATGTTTGCAATGAAGTTGACCTATATGTTTTCACGTTCTCTCTACGCACGAAGCACATGGAAGGTCATATGAAAAAATCCCTCACCTATCATAATCGATTCCCTCGTCATGTGAAATTACGTTTCAACAAAATTTTCATGTCTTCACTGTCATCATTCCCATAATTCGAGGAATGCAAGCCGAAACGTCAAAAAATCCTCACGATTCAGCATGTTGTGTGCGTATTCAAATAGACGGGATTGGGTACAGTATAGTATAGTGGTGTTACTAAATATTCAGAATATTCTAATAAAGGAGGTGGAGAGAATGGCTTCGATCATTCGAAATCGACATCATATGGTTCATGATCCGAAACGATCATTCTCTAACTTCGGATTCTGGTGGTTCGTCAGCGTCTCTTTCGTCGGATTGCTCCTCGTCACTTTCGAGTCCGTCCGCAACGGGTTCTCTGCCATTCATCCTGTACTAGCGAGTATGGCTTTCTTCGGACTCACATTCGTTCTCGGGGTCGGTGCCAAATTGGTTCGTGACGTCTGGTGGCTCAACTATTTGCTCGAGCGTACCCAAAATCGCTACTTATATATCGGTGGCGACACACTGCAAAGTTGGCAGTATACGCTCGACTCGATTTGGTTGCTCACCCGCACCTCACAAAAAAAGCTCGGCCGATTGTATATCCAAATCGACCGAACTGTCAGTGCTGAGGAGGCGAAACGTTTATTCGCCGCCTATTTGATTGATCGAGGTGTCCTCGTCGTCTACTCCCGTCCGAACAAACCGAAAAAAATGGCTTGAACGAATTAGTTGAGGTATGCGGCGATCCATGTCCGTGCCGCCTCGACTTCTTCCATACGAAGTTCATGGCCGCCCGAGTGATAGAAGAGCTCGACGTCCGCTCCTGCGTTTCGGAGTGTCGATGTCAGCTCTTCTGTTTCTGTTTTCGGGCAAATCGGGTCACGCTCCCCTGCCGAGATGAACACGTTCGTCCCCACTAAGTCAGGGAGTGTCAACGAGCGGTCCGGGACCATCGGATGGAAGAGGAGTGAAGCGTTGAACGCCGGGTGACGATAAAGTGCCGAGCCAATCAAGTTCGCCCCGTTCGAATAGCCGAGTGGAATCATCTTGTCCCGGTCGATGCCATACTCCGTGGCAGCCTCATCCAAAAACTGAAGGAAGCGCTCGGTCTGTTTCTTTAAGTCTTCGAGGTCGAGCACGCCTTCTGCATGGCGACGGAAAAAACGGGACATGCCGTTTTCAATGACGTCCCCTCGAAGTGTCAGGATGTTTGCCTCCGTTGACAATTCTTTCGCAAGTGGGATCAAGTCCTGTTCTGTCCCTCCTGTGCCGTGTAATAAAACAAGTGTCGTCTCTGTCGTTCCTTTTATGAATTGATGAATCATATCCGTTCTCCTTTCGGTATCGTGATGGCTGGCAAGGTGCGGACAATTTTGTCGCGGTCCGCTTCTAACCATGATGGTAAACGTAACGTTTCACCGAGTGTATCAACGGATTCATCCACGGTGAATCCTGGTACGTCCGTCGCAAGTTCATGTAAAATACGGCCGGCATCATGGAAGTAGACGGAGCGGAAGTAGTTTCGCTCTTTCACTTCGGTCGGACGTAGCCCGAGATCAAAGATGGCGTCTTGCCAAGTTGTGTAATGTTCACCATCTGCGATTCGCCAAGCGATGTGATGAACTGTTCCTGTGCCCGGAACCCCTTTCGGTAAAATCATTTTCTTCACATCGATGACGTTTCCATAGTCGGCTGAACCTTTCAACCGAATCCATTCTTCATCCTCTGACACCCGTTCCAATCCGAACAGCTCCGTCAACAGACGAACGGTCTCATCCGGTGCTTTTGAAAGAAGCGTCGCACCAGCGAATCCGACAATCGCCTCATCTTTGGTAATACCTGGGACGACCCAGCTCGTCTGTTTGGTGCTCGGTCGCGCAACGAGCTCGACAACGAGTCCATCCGGGTCCTCGAACAAGAGCGATGCCTCACCGAACCGTTCTGTGGCGACGGTCGCGATGCCATGCTGTTGTAATCTTTCTTCCCAGAACGGCAAACTTCCTGCCGGTACGAGATAGGCAGTCACACCGACTTGCCCGCTCCCGACCTGCCCTTTCCCTAGTCCCGGAATCGGGAAGAAAGTAATCACCGTCCCAGGTGTCCCGACCACGTCCCCAAAATAAAGGTGGTACGTTCCCGGATCATCAAAGTTGACGGTCTGCTTCACGAAGCGAAGACCGAGTACTTGGCCATAAAAATCAAGCGTGCGCTGTGGGTCCTGTACCATCGATGAGATGTGATGGATCCCCGTAGACTGCGTTTTCATTGTCATCCTCCTTTTATTATCTTGATTTCAAGATAAAACATTTACCAAAGAAAGTGAAACTTTTTGCTCAAGGTGGCGTACGATAAGGAGAAGAAAACATTTTAAGGAGGTAAATGAACATGGCATTACATATCGAACGCGTCACGAAAGAATTCGGTAATTTCACAGCCGTCGACGACCTCACTTTCCGTGTCCCACAAGGGGAAATGTTCGGTTTACTCGGTGCAAATGGTGCCGGAAAGACAACGACATTCCGGATGATCCTCGACATCTTAAAACCGACTGATGGGAGCATCACGTGGAACGGGAAGGCGGTCGATCATCGCATCGTCGGTTATTTGCCCGAGGAACGCGGCTTGTACCCGAAATCCCAAGTTCGAGAACAGCTCGTCTTTCTCGCGAGCCTAAAAGGGATGCGTGGGAGCGACGCCAAACGTGCGGTCAAGTCTTGGCTCGAACGCCTCGAAATTCCTCAATATGAGACGATGCGCGTCGAACAGCTCTCAAAAGGAAATCAACAGAAGGTTCAGCTCGTCGCCGCCCTGCTTCACAACCCAGAACTCGTCATCTTAGACGAACCGTTCAGCGGGCTCGACCCGGTCAACGTCGAAATCCTGAAGCGTGAAGTTCTCGCGTTGCGTGACGCCGGGACGACCATCGTCTTCTCGAGTCATCGAATGGAACACGTCGAAGAATTGTGCCAACACGTCGGCATCTTGAAAGGTGGCCGTGCCGTCGTGAGCGGTGACGTTCCGACAATCAAGTCGAGATACGAAGAGCCTGCCCTCTTTATTGAAACGGACCAGATTCATATTCTCGAGTCCCTCCCAGTCGTGGAGACAATCGAACCCTACAAATCCGGTCATCTAGTTCACTTGCATTCTTTTGACGATAGTGATGCCGTCCTGTCAGCACTGGTGCGTCATCAAGCGAACGTGAAGACGTTCATGCGTCAACCCGTATCGCTCAATGACATCTTCATCAAGGAGGTTGGACAACATGTTTCATAACTTTGGACCTCTCTATACGTTCACACTCAAATCGAGAATTCGTTCGAAAGCATTCCTCATCTCGACGGCGTTAACGGTCCTCTTCATCTTTGGCTTCACGAACATCGATCGCATCATGTCTATGTTTGAGGATTCTGAACAGGCTAGTGCTCTCGTCGTGTCTGAGAACACGGAAATCGTCGATACGATGCAATCCCTTGGTTATGAAGATGTCGCAACGAGCGACCTCACGGAAGACGAGGCACGTGCTGGGATTAACGACGGCGAGTATGGAGTTGTCGCCTTTGTCGAAGGGTATGATGCCCGTGTCATCTCCGAACGGCCAGAACAGGAGTTCACGGCGATTTTACAAACGTCGTTGCAACAATTGCGAAATGCTGAATTGATTGAAACGTCGAACATTGACCCGGCCGTCATCGCTTCCCTCAGCGAACCGATTCAACTTGACGAGTCGTATCTCGGACGCGGTGGGGAAAACTCGGATGAACTCCTCTCGTCCTCGGCGCTCGTTTACGTTATGTTGATGCTCCTATACATCTCAATCATCACCTATGGATCGATGATTTCAACAGAAGTGACGACTGAGAAATCGTCGCGCGTCATGGAACTCATCATCTCAACGACTCATCCGGTGACCCATATGCTTGCGAAAGTGACCGCCATCGGTACACTCGCTCTTTTCCAAATCGGTCTTTTCCTCGGGTTCGGATATGTGAGTGCGAGTGGTAGCGAACTGGCATCTACGGTCATCGAGAACGCCGGCAACGCACGGGCAGTCATCTATCTACTTGTGTTCTTCTTACTCGGTTACTTGTTGTACGCTTCTCTTTTCGCTGTCCTCGGCTCACTCGTCAGCCGTGTAGAAGAGTCACAACAAATGGTTATGCCGGTCATCATGCTACTTGTCGCTGCGTTCTTAGTCGCGATGTTCGGATTGAACAACCCGGATGCGACCATCGTAACCATCCTCTCATTCGTTCCATTCTTCACACCGATGCTCATGTTCCTTCGGGTCATGCTCGTCGATGTGGCTGTATGGGAAGTGGCACTCTCGATCGGACTTCTCATGGGAACGATTGGCGTCACGTTATGGATCGGTTCAAAATTCTATCGTGGTGGCGTCTTGTTCTATGGGACGAATGCCATTAAACAATGGCGACAAATATTACAAAATCGACAATAACGTTTACAGCAAATTCGTTTTCGTTTACTCTAAAGAATGTGCAAAATGAGGAGGAAAACGAACTATGCGATCACGATTACTCGCAGCCTTAATCTTTACGTTTATGTCGACGCTCACGACGTTCATCTGTTATACCGTCTTCTTAGACGCAGATGCGTTATGGCAAATTCTACTTGCCTATGCAGGTAGCACGTTTATCGGAACGCTCGCGTTTTGGTATCCAGTCAGCAGACGTCCACAAACGTCCCGCTTCGGTGGCGCATGGATCGGCATCATGATTACTGCAACGACACTCATTGGCTTCACTGCCATCCGCTTCACATTCCGCGGAGACGCAGCCGCATTGCTCGACTGGCAAACGATGCTAGCGAGTCTTGCTTACACATTCGGTTATGTCGGATGGGTGCTCACAATCTTGAATATCGTGCTCGGCTTCTTACTCGCCGGCACGCGTCCAAAAGTACGCTACGAAGCGCGTCCGATGCGCTGATTGACATGACCGGGAGAATCTCCTGGTCATTTTTTACGCAAAAAAAACCGTAGAATGCTCTACGGTCATTGCAATTTATATGATTTGTCCAAGACACCATATTCTGCGTACTGGAATGAGTTGTCCGCAAACCGGTCTGGAACGAGCCGCTCCACATAGCGGGCGAACGGGACGATGTGGCGCGTCGTATCATGTGACCGCCCGAGGTCAAGCACCGCATCAACGAGCGCTTCGAGTGCATGGTGTGACGTCGGTTCCTCGTCTTCTTTGAAAATGCGATGTAACTCCTCTTCGTGCATCAGGTCAAAGATGCGCATCCGTTCTTCGAGTTGGCGCTGCATCTCCTCGACGGACTTCCCGTGCATCGCTTCTTCATAGGCGAGCTTCATCTGTTCGAGTTCCGGCACCTTCCCTCGCATGAGCACCTTGAGCGACTCCCCCGTCCAAATATGGCGTGCCAAATAGTTCGGATCGATTTGCAAAGCGTCTGCGAGCGCCTCTATGTAAGGCATAGTCGGATACACCTCACTCAGTTCCGTACGTCGAATGAAGTAAGGGGCGACACCGATTCGTTCCGCAAGCGTCTCAATCGACAACCCCGCCCGTTCTCGAATTATTCGTATCCGATCCCCATATCCCCGGTATGGTGCATTTTTTCCGTCCATCTCATTTCCCCCTTCCCTCTCTCCATTATAATTCCCGCATTCACAAAAAAATACTCGGAAGCGTAAGCTCCCGAGTATTAAGTCGTTCTCTTATTTCTTTGTCAATTCGACGACTTCTGAAGATCCAGCTGTCACCGTGTCGCCTTCTGCGACAAGTTTGTTCACGCCGAAGCTGTCATGGTTCGTGATAATGATCGGAGTGATCGTTGATGGAGCGTTCGCTTTGATGAAGTCGAGGTCGAACGTGACGAGCGGGTCGCCTGCTTTGACTGACTGACCTTCTGTGACGTGAGTCTCGAAGCCTTCACCTTTCAAGTTGACCGTGTCCAAACCGATATGAATCAAGTATTCTGCACCGTTGTCGGCATTGATACCGATCGCGTGTTTCGTCGGGAATACTGTCGCGATTGTTCCGCTAACCGGTGAGACGACCTTTCCTTCTGTCGGCTCGATCGCAATTCCGTCACCCATCATTTTTTGTGAGAATACTTGGTCCGGTACGTTCGTGATGTCGACGACCTTTCCTGTAAGCGGTGAAACCGCGTTGAGTTGTTCTTCTTTACCACCAAAAAGTTTTTTAAAGAATCCCATAGCTTAATCCCTCCAACATGTTCTATTCAATCGAAGTCTTCACTTTTATACCCGAAAAGCTAATACTTCAATCCCTACCCCATTAACGGTATAGTTGTAATAAGGTAGTGCGAAATCGTTTTACACATCGTAAGAATACGAGTGTGCAATCGCTTTTGCAAGCCCTTTTTACACTTTGTAAAAATTTCACACGATGGAGGCGCTTACAATGACGACTTTCACAAAATTGTCATATGAACGGCCCGACTTGGATGCTTTAAACAGCAGATTGTCGGACTATTCTGCCGAATTACAGCAAGCCAGCACACTCGAGGAAGCGAACGAACTCATTCGCCAAATCAACAAGGAACGGAACGACTTTGAGACACAAAGTCAGCTCGTCGCGATCCGACATTCGGTCGACACACGCGATTCGTTTTATGAGGAAGAACAAGCCTTCTTTGACGACGCACTTCCGGTCTATGAGAAGGAGATTCAAGCGTACTATCGCGTCTTGACGAACCACGAGCTCCGCACTGAGCTCGAAGCGGAATGGGGCAGCCAACTGTTCTCGCTCGCCGAACGCGCACTCGAAACGTTCGAGGAGTCACTCATCCCGAAATTACAGGAAGAAAACCGCCTCGCGACAGCTTATCAAAAAGTCATGTCCGCTGCGCAAATCGAATTTGACGGCAAGACGCTCAACTTGTCACAGTTCGGTCCGTATCTTCAGTCACCAGACCGTGATGTCCGCAAAGCCGCATCCGTCGCCCGCTATACATACCTTTCAGACAACGGCGACGAGCTCGATCGCATTTATGGGGAACTCGTACGAGTCCGCACGGAAATCGCTCACGCGCTCGGCTTCCCGTCGTTCGTTGAACTCGGTTATGCACGCATGCAACGCGTCGGATATGACGAATCGATGGTCGACAACTTCCGGAAACAAGTCCGTGACGTCATCGTCCCGCTCGCTTCTGCCTTAAAAGAAAAGCAGGCGAAACGAATCGGTGTCGACCACCTCTATTACTATGATGAGTCGTTCGTCTTCCCAGACGGAAACGCGACACCTCAAGGGGATGAGTCGTTCATCATCGAAGGCGGAAACAAGATGTATCGTGAGCTCTCAAACGAGACGGACGAGTTCTTCCAGTACATGCAGGAACGCGGCGCCCTCGACTTGACGGCGAAACCAGGGAAGTCAGGTGGTGGCTACTGCACGTACTTACCGTCTGAAGGACTTCCGTTCATCTTCTCGAACTTCAACGGAACGGCCGGCGACATCGACGTGCTCACGCACGAAGTCGGTCATGCCTTCCAAGTATATGAGAGCCGTCATTTGACGACACCGGAATACGCCTTCCCGACATATGAGGCGTGCGAGATTCACTCGATGTCGATGGAGTTCTTCTGTTGGCCATGGATGGAGCTCTTCTTCGGCGACCAAGTCGACAAGTACAAGTTCAATCACTTGGCCGGTAGCATGACGTTCCTTCCGTATGGCGTGCTCGTCGATGAGTTCCAACACGTCGTCTACCGCAACCCAGAGATGACAGCAGCCGAGCGTCGTCAGGCATGGCGCGATTTGGAGAAGGTCTACCTCCCGCACCGCGATTATGAGACGAACGACTACCTTGAGTCTGGCGCATGGTGGCACCAACAAGGCCACATCTTCCAAAGCCCGTTCTACTATATCGACTACACACTCGCACAAGTGTGTGCATTCCAGTTCTGGGTACGCATGCATGAAGACCGTGAGGCGGCATGGAGCGATTACCTCACACTCTGTCAGGCAGGCGGAAGCCGCTCGTTCCTCGAACTCGTGGAACTGGCAGGTCTCAAGTCTCCGTTCGCAGACGGCGTGTTGAAAGAAACGATCGATCAAATCGAAGACTATCTCTTGAAACATCCGCTCGCGAACTAACAAGTAAAATGATTACTGGATTTTTTTCCGCCCAATAGGCTTACCATAAGAAATTCGGGCGCTTTGGAAAAATGACGTTTCAGGATTATTTTATTCACTTGATATGAAAATAGCAGAAATAACTCTACTGAATTCGAGTTATTTCTGCTATTTGTTTTTTATTCTTTTATGACTGATACCCAAGAGAATTCAGATTTCAAGCAACACGGTTTTGCACTACTTAGTTTAGACTCTTCTCTACAAAAAAATTCACTACATATCGATTAAGAAGTAAGAAGAAGACAACAATTAAATTCATCTCACTTCTACCATCGTTACTGATAACCATATAATTTAATGTAACAAGTAATATCAATATATTAAGAGCTTGCAGCAACAATAACTTTTTAACTTTATGATATTTTGTACTTTCAATATTTTTAGTTTCAAGCTGCATTCTATTTTTTTCTTCTAAAAACACAAAAAGTAAATCACTAGAAAATTGCTTACGTTTAAATTTGTACAGAGCAAGGATCATACATAAGACTAATGAAATCTCAAAAAATAAAAGTACATCTAGAAACATGAAAACTCCTCCGGTAAACTAGTTTAAGTTAATCGCTTCGTGTATCACGATCATCAATAGTTAATGTACATCTATTTTACTTAAACAATAATGAGATTCCAGTTACCTTTTTAAATGAAAGGGAAATGTGATGATCATCTAGCTCATATTAAGAAATCATTTATCAATCACCATTACATAATTAAGAATAATCGAAATACTAATTCATCTCATTCTGCAGTTCGAACGGCAAATCCTCCAAATCGATTTGACGGCTGTCGAACAAGTTGAACTGTTGCAGGCGACTCTCTAAATACTTCTGTAGCAGTTCGGCCACTTTCTCCCCGGACAACCCGTTCAAGTCTGGGACTTGTGTCACCGAGAGCTCGATGCTCCGAAGCCCATAGTCCGGCAGGCGCGATTCGATGTCGGCGAGTTCTTCCTCGTTCAACCGTTTCCCCGTCGTCGTAACGAGAAGCAAATCATCATCTTCCTGATAGTCCTGACTGATAATGATGGCATCTGAAAACTCTTCTTCAATGAAATTGTTGATCCCGGTCCGGACGATGCTGTCTTGAACGAGCGTCGCGGCCGAAAAGATACTCGGGACGACAATCAGGACAGATAAACCGATGAGAAGTCGATTGATTTTTTTATGGTTCGCGTCTTGTTTCGTCAACACTTGCGAGATGCCCATGAACTTGACGCCGATGAACGTCGCAATGGCGATGAACGCACAGTTGATGACGAAGAGATAACTCGACCCGATCAAATAATCGACGTTCCATGTCGCAATCGAATAGCCGACCGTACAGAGCGGTGGCATCAAGGCGGTCGCGATGGCGACACCTGGGACGATGTTGTTACTCATCTTCTTTTGTGCCCCGATGATGCCGGCGGTTCCCCCGGCGAAGGCGATGATGACATCCCAAATCGTCGGTTCGGTCCGGGCAATGATTTCATTGCTCGCATACGTAATCGGTGAGATGGCGAAATAAATGGTCGCGACGGTGAGACTGACCGCGACTTGGACGAGCAATAAACGCACACCCGCTCGCAAGAGTTTCATGTCATAGAGCGACAAGGCGAGACCGATACTCAAGATCGGTGTCATGAGCGGCGAAATCAACATGGCCCCGATAATGATGGGAATCGAGTTCATATTCAGTCCGATAGAAGCGATAAAGATGGAGCACATCAAAATGACGGAATCACTCGGTCGTACCTTTAAATTCGTATACATCTTGTCCTTGAATTCTTCAGCGGTGTACGTCTGTTCCATATAGAGTTCAGCTCCCTTGTCGTATCGATGTCATCACAAGCAAGTCCTTCCTTTATTTACCCGCAACCTGTAAAGGACAATCGATTTCCACAAAAGAAAAACTGGACCTTTGTTTGGCCCAGTTCACATCGTCAAATGACATCTAGCGGTTGTTTCGTCGTCGGTGGAGGGAACGCCTCATCGAGCGTCGCGAAATCTTCCTCACTCATGTCGAGCAAGAGCGCCGCCGCATTCTCCTCGACATGCTCGGCCTGTCCGGCTTTCGGGATGGCGATGACGTGTCCGCTCCGAATCGTCCAGGCAAGCAAGATTTGTGCGACGGAGGCACTATACGCCTCTGCGATTCGATTGACCGTCTCGTTTTCGAAGACGTCTTCTTTCACGTCACTTCCTTCGGCGAGCGGCGCGTACGCCATGACGGGAATGCCTTGTTCTTCTAGATAAGGAAGCAGGTCATATTCAATGCCTCGACTGCCGAGATGATAGAGCACTTGATTGACCGCGCAGTTGTCTCCGTTCGGGAGCGACAGCAATTCCTTCATATCGTCTACGTCGAAGTTCGAGACCCCCCATGCCCGAATCTTCCCGTCCGCTTTCAGCTGCTCCATCCCTTGAATCGTCTCCTCGAGCGGGGCATCGCCTCGCCAATGGAGTAAGTAGAGGTCCAGATAGTCCGTCCCGAGTCGTTCGAGTGACGCGTCGCATGCGTTGACGAGTTTGTCGCCGTATGCATTGTATGGATACACTTTCGAGACGAGGAAGACGTCCTCACGTCGGTCTTGGATGGCTTCCCCGACCAACTTCTCAGACTCCCCTTCCCCGTACATCTCCGCCGTATCGATGACATGAAGTCCGCAGTCGAGTCCGGTCCGAAGCGCCTCCACCTCAGCATCATGCTTTGATTTGTTTTCTCCCATCCGCCACGTGCCCTGTCCGAGTGCGCGCATTTCGCGTCCATCTTTCAGTTCGACGACATGTTGTTTGAGTGCAGCAAGTAGTAAAGAATGTGGTAGTCGTTGATTCATAACGTTTCCTCCTTTGTCCATGCCTCATGTAACGGTCCCGTCGTCCCGAAGACGGGGTCGTACGTCGGCTTCTCGACTTGTACAATGCGTTTTAAATTATCCGGACGCTCTTCCGGTTTACCCGTCAACGTGTCATAGTCGCGACCGTCCGGGTATGCCCCGACGACTTGGAAATCCTCGCTCATTTCAATCCGACGATGTCCCGTTCCCGCCGGCAAGACGAGGACATCCCCCGCACTGACGCGTACGAGGTCACCGTTCGTCCCTCCGAGTTGAAGGGTCGCTTCACCTTGTAATACGCCCAATACTTCATGCGTGTTGCTGTGATAGTGATGAAAGTCGAACACCCCGTTCACCCAACTATTCGTCCATTCATTATGGGCGAACGTCTCTCGCATCCCGTTCGGGTCATCAAAGACGCCACGATAGAGGAGCGCCGGATAATCCGGATGGTTGGGAATGGAGCCGTCATCTGTAAACAAAAAAGTTTTCACATCCATCCTAATTCCCTCCTTGTCTTTGTCCCTGTACCCGACTTGTCACAACGAAAAACGGTCGCCCGTAGTGGACGACCGTGATGGTTATGAAATGACCTCTTCACCGGACTGATCGATATGGCATTCGCCCCAGGCGCACATGGCGTCCAAGATTGGCTTGAGTGACCATCCGTACTCCGAGAGCGAGTAGATGACTTTCGGTGGAACTTGCTCGTACACCGTACGCACGACGACTCCATCCGCTTCGAGCTCACGCAGTTGCTGGGTGAGCATCTTTTGGGTGATGTTCGGCATGAGCTTACGCAACTCACTCGTCCGACGCTCTCCTTTGATCAAATGACACATGATGACGACTTTCCATTTACCGCCGATGACGTCAAGTGTCGCTTCGACCGGAATATTATATGGCATATCATTTCCTCCGTTTCTCCCATAGGCACTTTTTGGTGCCTACCGCACTAAAAAGTACGTACTTCTCAAACTGTTTTCATGCCCTTATGATAGCAACTATAGCAAATCTATACAAGTTCATTTCGCTCGTAACACCCTCTTGAGACGGTAAGGTACTTTTTCGACCGTACTGAACAATAGAGGAAAGTGAGATGTCTTTGCTATCCGGAGACGAAGGGCCCTCGTCTTCCACATCATTTTTATGTAACTAGGAGGAACTACTCATGAATCAACCTTATTCACAGCCTGTTGAAGAACAGGCACCTAAAAATGGAGGATTGGCGTTACTCGCCCTCGCCATCAGCGCCTTCGGGATCGGGACGACCGAGTTCGTCCCAGTTGGATTGCTCGCATCCATCGCAAGTGACTTAAATATCGGCATCACACTCGCGGGTCTCATTATCTCGGGATACGCAATTGGTGTCGCCGTCGGTGCACCGATTTTGACGGCACTGACGAACCGGATGAACCGCAAGACGTTACTCATGGCACTCATGGTCGTCTTCATCGGCGGAAACTTAATCTCAGCCATGTCAACAAGCTTCGAACTCTTGATCGTCGCCCGATTTATCACCGCGTTCTCACACGGTGTCTTCTTCTCAATCGGGGCAACGATTGCCGTTCAGCTCGTACCACCGCATAAAAAAGCGAGTGCGATCGCACTCATGTTCACAGGTTTAACTGTCGCGACTGTCACAGGGGTCCCACTCGGTACCTTCATCGGCCAAGCATTCGGATGGCGTGCCACATTCTTCGCCGTCGCAGCACTCGGTATCGTTTCAATCATCGCAAGTTTCTTCTTGATTCCGAATGATTTGAAACAGTCACCACCGGCAAAATTCTCAGACATGAAGAAATTACTCACGAACGGTCGTCTCATGCTCGGATTCTTGATCACAGCACTCGGTTACGGCGGAACGTTCGTCGCCTTCACGTACTTGACACCAATCATGCAAGACGTGACAAAGATTAGCCCGAGCTTGATCAGTGTCGTCTTACTTGTTTACGGAATCGCGGTCGCTATCGGGAACGCAGTCGGTGGAAAGCTCGCCAACGAAAACCCAGCGAAAGCATTGTTCTATATGTTCATCGTTCACGCTGCCGTCATGATCCTCATGTCGTTCATGATTCCGTTCAAAGTGGCAGGTCTCATCGCCATCGTCTTGATGGGTCTCCTTGCCTTCATGAACGTACCTGGACTTCAACTGTATATCGTGCAATTAGCTGAAAAATATGTACCGGCTGCTGTCGATGTCGCATCCGCACTCAACATCGCGGCTTTCAACATCGGGATCGCCCTCGGTGCGACAATCGGCGGACTCGTCGCCGATTCAATCGGACTCGTCCACACACCTTGGGTCGGTGGCATCATGGTCATCATCGCTGTCATCTTGACAGCCATCTCACGTCGTTTGGAAGCCAACTAAGGAGGCGCTTATGTTCAACAATCACAAAAGCTACAACCGGATGTATCGGGAGGGCGAGCTCACGCTCGGCCTCCACATCCCTTTAGAGAATTTCAAAATGCGTACCCCGACACTCGAGCGCCAAGTCGAACTTTCTCAAAAGGCAGACGACTATGGCTTCACAGCGCTATGGTTACGTGATGTCTTACTCAAAGATCCGAACTTCTTAGACCCGGCTGTCGGTCAAATCTACGACATGCTGATTTATGGCACACATTTGCTCGGTCAAACGAAAAACATTGCGCTCGGTACGTCCGCGCTCGTTTTACCACTCCGTCATCCCCTTCGTTCGGCAAAGGAAGTCGCGACGATTGAAGCGTTATTCCCCGAACGGTTGATTCTCGGGATTTCGTCAGGCGACCGTCGTGCCGACTTCAAAGGACTCGGAGTCGATCATCCGACACGGGGCAACCAGTTCAAAGAATCACTTCGCGTCATGGAACAGGCGCTCTATAACAACTATCCAACCATCGACTCCCCTTACGGAGAAGTCGAACAGGCAACGCTCGTGCCTCGTCCGAAGAAACGGATTCCGACGATGATCACCGGATTCGCCCAACAGGACATGGACTGGCTCGGAGCGAATGGAGACGGGTGGATGTATTACCCGCAAGCGCCTTTCGCGCAACAACAAGTGCTCGACGCTTGGCGCGCAAGCGGTGAAGCGCATGGTCGTGCTTTCCGTCCCTTCTCGATGCCGATGCATCTTGATTTGACGCATGACCCAGACGAGCCACCGACACCGATTCGTCTCGGATTCCGAATCGGCCGCAATCACTTGATCAAGTTGCTTGAAGCGTATCGAGCCATCGGCGTGAACCATCTCTTCTTCGCCCTCTTTGACGGAGAACGTCCGGCTGAGGAAATCATCGATGAATTAGGAGAATATGTGTTACCTCATTTTCCGCCCCTCGATTAAGGGCGTGCCCTTCATTTTGAAAATGAAGGGTTTTTTTATTCAGAGGTGGGTAAAGAAATATGAATCCAAGCAAAGGAGTGCGCCCATGCCCTCTCACCACGAAAAAGTAGACAAAATTGAACTGTTTTTCGATCTCGTATTTGTATTTACGTTCATCCAACTCACGTTAAAGCTCGAACATCATCTCAGCATTCATACATTTTTAGAAGTTCTTGTTCTCATGGCCCTTATTTGGTACATCTTTGAAGGATATATTTGGTTGACAAATACGACTAAACTGACGAAAAGAAACCATCAAATCTTTATGGCGCTCGGGATGATTGGATTCATGCTGATCTCCGTCGCCATTCCAAAAGCATATGAGGAAGACGGCTTCATTTTCGGACTTGGTTTTTTAGTGATTGTCGCTGTACATTCAACGCTATTCTTGTTGCATAGTAATGACGACACGAAAAAGGCAATGCTCGCAATCGTTCCATATAACATCTCGTTTAGCATCATCATCCTCGTCGCTTCACTGTTCGAAGGAAACGTACGCCTGATCGTATGGGGAATTGTCGCGATTGTCGCGGTATTGGGACCTCTCGTACAGAAAAACAGAGGCCAGTTCGAAGTGTCCTCTTGGCACTTCCTTGAGAGACATTACCTCATCTTAGTCATTGCCCTCGGTGAGACGATTGCATCGACTGGACGAGCCGCCATTGATGAAGATTTAACATCCGATGTTGTCTTGACGATGATCCTTGCGCTCATGTTGACTGTTCTCCTTTGGTATTCCTACGTAAAAGACGATGAAGAGCGAGAAACTCTTTTCCAAGAAATGCATACGGATAAACGAGATCAGACAGCAAAGGCTGGATTCTATTGGTCCCACCTTTCGATGTTCCTCGGCATCATCTTACTCGCTGTCGTCAAAATCACAATCGTCCATGACCCGATGCAAACGCTCGATTTGGCACATCGAATCACGTTGTATGTCGCAATCGTCCTTTTTGGATATGGCGTCATTTACTTTAACCGTCTCTTCTTCAAAGTGTCGTGGAAGCGACTCATGACTCTTGCCGTCCTTCTCGCCGTTCCACTGATTGCCCCTTATTTACCGGCAATCATCTTGTTGCTCGTCATTACATTCATCTACTATGTCGCGATGATTGCTCCTCTTCCGTTCTTGAAAACAAAACGAGAAGAAACGTAAAAACAAGCCAGAACCGGAAGTCGGTTCTGGCTTGTTCATTATCGGACTTCATTCTCCAGTTGTTTCAACTTTGTCGAGTAATACTCGATGATATCACGGCGTCGGATGATGCCGATGAAATACTTCCCGTCATCGACGACCGGCACGAAGTTTTGGTCCGTGATCGCATCGACGAGTTCTTCGATTTGTGCCGTAATGGAGACCGGCTTATAGCGAACGCGTTGCTTAATGTCTTTTAGACGTGTCCGGAGCACTTTTTCATAATCTTCTTCCCCGCGAAGTTGTTCTGCGAGTGCCCAAAGTAAATCCCCCTCTGTCATCGTCCCGGCGTAAAATCCGTTCTCCGAAACGAGTGGGACAGACGTGAATCGATGATGTTTCATCTTTTCAAGTGCTTGTCGTACCGTTGATTCGGGGTCCAAATATTTGACGTCTTCTTTCGGATATAAAAAGAAAGCGATGTTCATTTAAATCTCTCCTCAATCTGTTAATCCACCCCGCTATTGTACCATGAATGGTAGGACAGGTTGAACTAAATCCATGTTCGAATCTGGTTTCATCCCCCTTTCTCCAAAACAACACAAAAAAACATCGTGATTCTAGTCACAGCGATGTTTCAGTGATTCAAAAAATGGAAGGGAACTCCAATTGATTTATACCCGTTTTCGTTGGTTCTTACCCATATCGACATACAAAAGGCCCCCGATTCGGAGGCCATCGATTATTGAACAAACTGCAACAACGTCTTGTTAAATTTCTCTCGTTCATCAAGCACCGTACCGTGTCCGCTCTCTTCAAAACGTTCAATCCGAGCATTTGAAATGCCCTGCTCCATCTGTTCGGCAAACTCAAACGGACAAATTTTGTCGTGCACTCCGTGAATGATTAACGTCTCGACGTCAATTTTCGGCAAGGCATCGCGTAAATCTTCGTCACGTAACGCCTGTGCCGAGGCAATCGTGCCATGGCTCGACGCGACGAGCGCCAGATGGTGGAACCAGTTTTGCATCGGTTTCGAATGTTCTTTCTCGAAAAAGATTTCTCCGAATCCTTCGAGCATCTTCGGTCGGTCAGCCCTTGTATCGTCAATCAACGCATCGACTTCATCCGTCGTCATTCCATATGGATAATCTGCACGCTGTGTGAAGATTGGTGCCGCGGCTCCGGCCAAGACCAACTTGTTGAGTCCATCCTCTTTATAATCGGCTGCGTAGCGAACTGCAATCGCCCCACCCATTGAGAAACCGACGAGTGTGAAGTCTTTCAAGCCAAGTCCGTAGACGACCATATGCACATCAGACGCCATCGTCTCATAGTCATAACCTGTCGCCGGTGCATCAGACTTTCCGTATCCTCTGAAGTCGATCCCGATGTAGCGATATCCCGCTTCGATGAGCGCATTTTTCTGATACTCGAACATATTGTTGTTCGCCGGCCAACCGTGCAAGAACACAATCGGTTCCCCAGACCCAACGTCTTCCACATATAGATTCGTGCCGTCATGTGCTGTAATGTATCCCATCATCCAACCTCCACAGTCATTGTTAAGCGAAAACACTCACAACCTCATTGTTCCCTAATCTAACTTTGAGAAACCCTCTTATGTGTCGCGCCAGAGTGCTTCCCCTTTTAGGTAGCCTTCAACAGCTTTTGCCCCTTCTCGTAACACGGCTTCCCGCCAAGTCGGGTCGTCCGGATAAAACATCGCCATGAATTCGTTTTGAATCCCGTTTCGTGCTTCAGGGTCCTTTGTTCCTTCAAAATAAAGTCGGTTCTCTAAGATGATCGTCAAAAATTCACGGATGGACGCTTTTGTCGATGTCCCGAACGTACCGAATTCAAAGAGAGCAGAAACGAGTCCTTTATCCGGGTATTCCGTATCACGCACGTAGTAAAAATGATTCGTCGAGTCCCCGAGCACTTCATCTGGGTCATACACGTTGACGTTGTCGAGACCGTACACTTGTTTTAACTCATCTTCCGTGCGACCGTCTCGTTTACTGATGACCATCGTCACCTCGTTTGTTGGACCGAGTGCGGTATGCCAATCGAGATGGACCACTTTTCCGTAGCGTTCCAGTAAATCATGTTGAATCCCTTTCAAAAAGATGGCGGACGGTTCGTCTCCTTCTCCCCCGTAATATACTCCTTTCGGGAATTGATATTGTCCCATCCCTTTTGCGCCACTCATCGCTTTGAAGCCATCGAGCTTAATTCCGGAACCAAGGAACGAATAGATCTGTTCACGCGCTTCATGATAGTCGTCAATCACCCCGTCCGGTACGAAGAGATGACGCATCAGCTCATATTCACGGTTGATATTATAGGGAACCGACTCACGATCGATGATGTAATTTCGGTTCAAATCGACATTGTGTTCATTGACCCGTCGAAAGTGTTTCATCCCCCACGGATTGACTGCATGGATGAGACAAATCCCTGTCGTCTCGTGACGGACATGCGCGAGTTGCGTTTGAACGAATTGATGGGTCACGGCGGCACCTGCATACCCTTCAATTCCATGTTCGCCAATCGTCATGAGAATCATCGCTTTCCGCTCTCGTTTCGGCTCGCCTAAAATAATGTCGATACTCTCGTCCCCGATGGAGTGTGTCAACAGCTCCGCTTTCGGATAAAATCGTTTCACTTCAGACAATAAGTTCATGAACTTCTCTCGCGACTCTTCATAAGATGATGAAAAATACTGACTCATCGCACTCTCCTCCAATCTCTTCTCTCTATCCTTTCCCATCCTAAGACAATCTAAAAACGCCTCCTTTAAGAGGAGACGTTTCGAGTCAAGGCGTCCGGATTCGTTTTGTATGTTGACGCCGGAACGCCATCATATAAAAGATCGGACCAATTAAGACGGCACCGAATAACCAATAGAGACCCGCATTCGCATACAGTCCTTCGAAAGAACGAAACACCCAAGCCAGAACGGTGAAGGCGACCATCAACTCGATGGTCCACAGTAGCCCACGACGAACCGCCAAGAAGACCGTGTTCGTCTTTTGGAAGAAGGCTGCGCCGAACGCAATCAAGAATGCAGGAAAACTCGAGAGCCACAACATCCGATTCAGTGAACTTTCAGCAAAATACGAGTTGCCGAGAGAGATGGTGATGAGAAAGTGTACCAATAGGACGAGCACGACAACAATCCAACCGATAAATACATCTCGTTCCATTTTTTTCATGACAACCAACTTCCTCTCTGAAGAGTTGAATACTAATATTTACCCGTTTTTACAGTCTACTTGTCTGATTCAACTAAAAAACGCATTCTGTTTTCAGAATGCGCTTCATGCATTATCTGACCAACTCTCGTGCCCATGTTTTCGCTCGTTCGAGTTCGCCTTCTTTCAACATTTCCGTCTCCCCATCAACTAAGAACGATTCTTTTTGAACGTTCGCTGCCCCTTTTTCAATCATTTCTCCTTCGACCCGATTGACGGCGTGACCGAACCAGTCGATGATTTTACCGAGAATCGGATTCTGTTTTTCTTTGACAACACTCGTATCAAACGCAGCTGTCCGTTTTCCTCGTAACGCATTGTCCGAGATTCCATCCAAAAACACTTTAATGTCTTCCGTCTCATATCCTCCGTGTGTCGGTGAACCGATGACGACGAGATCGACATGCGCTAAGTCGCCCAATCCAATATTCAACACGTGTTCCATGCGTGCCTCATGGTCTTTCGACAGTTCTTTCTGCATCGCATGGGCAATCTTTTCTGTATGACCATACAGTGAGTCAAAAATAATCAAGATGTTCATCATAAATCCCCCTTTTCCGAACCTTTCTGTATTCCCCTTCCCATTTCTCCGTTCGTTCATGCTTCTTTTTTATACAGCGAACTTCGCTTGTAGAACGTCCAACTCAACATCACAATGCCCATCCCAAGTAGGCCGTAACCGAAGAATTTGATAAAGTCTCTTGAATGGTACGGTGCTTCGAATCGGTACTCCGCTCGCTTCCAGTCCAAACCGTCCTCGACCGCAATGACGTCTTCCACGGACTCCCCGTCGACTTCACGATACGCTGTCCCGATCGGATATCCGTTCGAGGCATTTCCGTAGTACCGCCCGGTCTCATCATTGACCGTTGTTTCCACTTTACCGATCACATCACCAAGTGCATCCTCCTCGATCGTTGTGTCGAGCACTTCATATGCGTTTCGGTCGAACACGACAAACGTATAGGCAAAAGAAAGAGCAGATACGGGAATAGCAATGAATACGGAAAGAAGAATTAAGAAAATCAGTCGCCTCATTTTAAACTCCAGACAAATGTCGCTGAATCACTGACGTCAATATCATCCGGTTCGAGTTCAGGCATCCGTGATTCCGAATAGACGACGTCCTGGCTATAAAGGACGTTTGTAGGCGAGAACAGATGAATCTCCCCCCACGTGTAGTCAATCTGGAGCAAGTCCCCGAGCTCGGCGCCTGCTCCTTTCGCAAGAAGCTCCGCTCGTTTCTTCGCATTCTCCGCAGCACTCACCAATAGCTGATCCTCGATCGCATTCGGGTCTTTCATCGTGAAGCGAATGGAGAGTTTCGGATTTGCCCGAGATTGACTGATTTGTTCGATGACGGCCGATAGTTTAGATGTATCGAGCGCAAATTCGAGCTTCGTCTTCTGTTTACAGACATATCCGACGAAACGCGACCGATAATTCTCATCTCGATCACGGTAGCTCTCGTATTCCGTATCGATCGAAAAGTCACTCGTTTTGAGTTCCGTCTTGTCAAAACCAGCACGCGTGATGGCTTTTTGAAGATGGGACACCGCACTTGCTGCTTCGGTCATCGTATCTTCATATCGTGGCGCTTTCGAGACGAGGTCCATGTGAATCACAATCAAATCTGGTCGAGATGAGACGTTTCCCGTCCCTTTTACAGTAATCTTTCGTTCCATATCCATTTCCCCCTTATCGATTTGAGGTCTCCATTATTCTGTAAATCGTGTCATCATCCAGTGCTCTACTTCATCGAGTGAGTCCAAATCTTGTAAGGACGGGTAAGCACCCCGCTCGAACAACAATCCGTTCGGAGTATCTAAAAACAGATAACGTTCACCATCCGGAAAACCGTAATCGGCAATATCTTTCAATCGAAGCGTCGCGTCATTTTGTTCCCAGACAAACTCGTCATCATATGGAATCGGCATGAAAATCCCTTCCATGCCTTGCCGTACGTGCGAGATAACACTAGAATGCGATGCCTGTCCAGTTTCCTCAATTGCATCGGCACGAACGATTAAATCTTGCCCGACCTGCACATCTCCACGATAGACATTGGAGACGTGTATCTTGATAAGAGACTGATATTCCGTCTCTCCATTGAAATCAATCTCGATATGTCGAATGTCCGAGACCGTTCCTCTGACCACGACCGGATTCCATTTCGAAAAGAGTTCATCCTCGGTCATGTCCTTCAAATTTTCCTCGGAAATACCTGGTTTTACTTTTGATTGATCGACAATGTGAACGGAATTCGCAGTGGAATCCGTAGATAGTGGGATCCGTTCGTTCCAGACATTCGATGTGAAGAGCATGAATCCCGCAGCGATCACAATGTGGAGTCCCCCTCCCCATTTCAGTCGTTGATAAGGTTTTCGCTCTACCATCATGGATTCCTCTATATACCAGTCATCCACTTCCCCGAGTAGTCGAAGGAGTTGTTCATTTTTCATACACGAACTCCTTCTGCTTCAAGTGCTCGCTTCAACGCATCTCGCGTGCGCTTCAAGGTCATTTTGACATGACTCTCCCCGAGCTTATGTGTCGTTGCGATTTCTTGAATCGAGTGTAGATAGAAATAACGTTGCATGAACATCACCCTTGTCAGTCGTGGCAGGTCTGCTAGAAATGCGTTCAACAGATCAATGATGTCCTCGTCTCTCCTCGATTCCGTGAGGACGTGTTCTAGCTCTTCATAGACGAGCGGTACTTCCCCACCGCCACGTTTTTTGGCATGATTCTTCTTATAGCGTTGCAATGCGAGATTGCGTACAATTTTCGTCAAATACGCCCCGAGTCGAAGCGGGCGTGTCGGTGGAATCGACTCCCAGGCTTTCATATATAAGTCGTTCAAACACTCTTCCGTGTCTTCGCGATTTTGTAGAATATTGTAAGAAACACGATGACAATAGCTTCCGTATTTCTTCTTCGTCGCGACAATCGCATACTCCGACCGTTCCCAGTACCAATCGATGATGACCTGGTCATCCATCCAGTTACCCCCTTCGTATAACCCCTCTATACCTATAGATCCCAATTTCATATCATTCGTCACAATCTATCAAAAAAACCTCGTCATCGAGACGAGGAATGTTACCCTGATTCATCATTTCTTCCAAATCGATAATCCAAGCCCTCCGATATAGCCAACCATCGCTCCGCTCGCAATCCCGTATGTCAGTTGAATATGGAAGAAGAACGAGAGAACTACGCCGAGTGTCGTCCCCGCAATCAATCCAAAACAAATCATACAGTCTTTCCATTCTCGTGAATCCATCTAGCTCCTCCTTACCCATCCGCTCAATCTGACGACTTCATCTCTCCAATTGCCTTAAGACCTTTTAGCGTCCTCATTTTCCGTGTATGATGCTGGACCGCATAGGCCAACATCGCGACGACGACTACATTCAATAGGATGGTCCATTGTGCAAATGGATTCGAAAGATTCGCTACGATCACAACAAAGTTGGCGGCTAGCACAGCGCCATACAGTTGGATGATTCGCTTTTCTCGCTGAATCATCGAATCAAAATCCGAATACAATTGGAACGGTCCGTCACTCGTTCGTTTTCGTAAGAAGATCCACCGATACGAGGTGTCGACCACTTCAACGTCCACTTCATTCAGGAATGCCATATACGCCTTCGACTCAGGGTGAGAAGGTAAGTTGGACAATAGTTCGATTCGATACGTGTATGACCCAGGTTCAACTTGCTTGAACACATATCGCATCAAACGAAAGGATTCGAGCGCCCATCCGGTTTGCACCATCTCGTTGAGCCATTTCTCTTCCTTCTCATAATCAACAAATATGCGATAGACCGTTTTCGTCTTCATGTGTCCAACTCCTTCGTCCATTCATGACCATGTCGTACCAGTTCTTCTAGCCGTCTTAATTCCGACCGAAGTGCCTCTCGACCCGCCTCCGTGATCTCATACTCTTTCTTCCGCCCTGTTCCATCAAGTGCTTGAATCCATCCACGCTCTACTAGACTGCTGAGTGCACCGTATAACGTACCCGGTGCGAGTTGAACCCGACCATTGCTCAATTCTTGAACGAATTGCATCATCCCATACCCATGTCTCGAGACTTGAAGGGACAACAATATATAATAAACCGCCTCGGTTAATGCGCCTGTACTCGACTGTTGTGTCACGTATCCTACTCCTTTATATCGTGTTTCGTTATATCGTCATCCGATATATCAAAAATATCCTATTTTTGGTTAATTGACAAGAGTCGAGACAAAAAATAATTCTTTTTGTTTTTGGGGCGATTACTTATACAACTTTGGTAAACGTGTTTCATTTAATGTGACATCAAAAACACAGGGACTCATTATATACTGAGCCCCTGTATTATAAAGCAATATCTCTCACGACTATTTAATAACCCACTTAATCATTTTCTTGTTTTAATCGATCGATAATATTGTCCTTCTTTATTTTTGAAACCGAATATAGCATCGAAGCACCTACAATCATGAAAATCATGATGACGACAAACAGAATGCTACTCCACGGCAAGGTGAATGGAGCATCAAACGTATTGATTTGCGCTCGATAGATGAGGTACATGATGAGAAGACTGATGGGAATCCCATATGCAAGGGCTTTTATCCCATAAAAAATGCTTTCATAGTACACCATCTTATTGAACCCTTTCGGTGTCATCCCAACCGAACGAAGCATGGCAAATTCCCGACGACGAAGTGAGACGCTCGTTGAAATCGTGTTAAAAATGTTCGCAATCGAAATTAACGAAATCAGCACGATGAACCCATACACAAATATTGATAAAAGTAACAACATCTTTTCTTGTTGTTCTCGTTGTTCCGATACATTAAAGACATACAGATCTAAATTCTGTTCCGCTTCAATCACTTGTTGCGTGTCCTCGGGATCATCTGTATTCAACGCGATTGACGGACTCGATTGTTTCATCAAATCCCCGATTGCGTCTTCTTCAAACGTCCCTTCTCGTACTATCATATCGAGCCATCCAAGAGAACCTGTCATCACACCGGTCGGGGCGATATCTGTCATAGCGCCAACTTGAATCGTTTTAAGCGGTGCCGTGTCGCCCGTTGCATTCTCGTCCCTCAATTCAAGCGTATCACCGATTTCTGCTTCGACCGTCTCTGAAGTGATGAATTTTTTCTGTTCTATATCTTGATACGAGACCTCATCAATTAAGACGGCTCCTGGTACGTCTCCGTCTTCAAAACGACTGACAGGCGCTCCGATTTGTTTTAAATACGCATTGAAACTGTCATCATCCAATTGATAGAGGGATACGTAGTACATAAACTTCCCGTCAACGACAGTTGATGCCAAATTCTCGTTCTCGGTAATCGCACTCGGTAATTGCGCTTCGCTGACCATCGTTTGGACCGTTGCATTTTCAAAATATGTTCCGTTCGTCACATGATCTAACGTTTCATAGCGTCGTAAATCATTTTGATCAAGCGTTGAACCATTCACAAGAATATCGAAATCATAATCTGATTGAGACATGTCGAGGGACTGTTCAAGACGATCAGTGAAGTAACTGACCACTAAAAACAGGACGATACTGATGACGAGCGAGAAGACGGTAACCAAATACCGTTTACGGTTACGCTTCGTATTTTTTAACCCAATCTCTGCTTCTAAACCGAAAAGACGACGAACTAGTTTTGACGTCTTCACTTGTTTTGACGTCAATCGTACATCTTGCGTTTGACGAATGGCCTCAATCGCAGAAATCTTTGAGGCTCGACGCGCCGGCAGATAGCAGGAAATGAAAATGGTTATGCTCGAAATGAAGAGTGTTAATAGTAAAGTAATCGGTGTGACGACAACTTCAAACTTCTCCGTCACGTTCAACGCTTTTTCGGCAAATTCATTGATGAACAGGAATGTGAACGCAATACCCGTAATCCCAGCCAGGATACCAAGTGGAATGCTAATCCCCCCAATGACCATCCCTTCAAAATAGACCGAGTTCCGCTTTTGTCGCTTCGTAGCCCCGACACTTGCCAACATTCCGAGGTAACGAGAGCGCTCCGACACACTGATGGCGAATGCGTTATAGATTAGAGAAATCGAGCCAATCACGATGACCGCCATGATGATTCCACCAAATCCATATAGTGTTTTACGCAATCCATCGTCATTCGTCACTCCATAATAACGAAGCAACGAGGAATTATAGGCGACACGTTCTATGTTCTGTTCGGTCATCAACTGTTTTACTTCCGAATAAATCGAGTTGTCTACAT
Source organism: Exiguobacterium sp. s63 (assembly GCF_018617335.1). Lineage (GTDB taxonomy): Bacteria > Bacillota > Bacilli > Exiguobacteriales > Exiguobacteriaceae > Exiguobacterium. The sequence continues at coordinate 765,339 of NZ_JACSKB010000001.1, forward strand.
CGTTCAAGGCGACGAACGTGTCGACTCTTGCCCCATTCAATTCTTGATCATCGATGAATCCGACGACTGTATACCCTGGTGACCAAGTCGGTTCCCAGTCAGGTCGAGCCATCGTGCCAACAACCGTCAATGTTACCGTATCCTCAACGTTTAATTGTTCGAGGATCGTCTCGTCTTCCCGAACCAAACCATCATTTTGTGTCAACACGTGACCTGATGACGGATCAATCCGCTCTCCAATCTCAAGTGTCAATTCATCACCGATGTTATAGGTGACGAGGGCATTTTGGCGAATCTCTTCTGAAATGACGACTTCGCCTTCTTTTTCCGGTAGACGTCCCTCAGTCAAGTCGACTGGAAATCTCTTCAATCCGGATGTGTTATAGTTTCGAACATATAAGTATGGTTTGTAAGCATTTTGTGACTCTTTCAGTTGAGCATAGCCATCATTTGAAAGGATGACAGCCTTCGTGTTCGCATCATCCCGGATAGCTTCGACTTGTTTTTCGTTCGTATCTAGATACTGAACATGCCATTCTCCGTTATCTGCGATGTCTTGACGAATCATCAAATCCAAAAAAGAAGATCCGAGCGTTGTGACAGCTGTAATCATCGATACAGAGATGATGACTCCGATGATTGTAACAAGTGAGCGTCGTTTGTTCTCGCGCAAATGCCGAAGTGTCATTTTATTGATGATGTTCATGCGCGGACGACCTCATTCTTCGCAATCTTGCCATCTTCAATCGAAATGATACGATCCGCTTGTAAGGCAATCCGCTCGTCATGGGTGATGATGATGAGCGTTTGATTGAATTTCTTATTGAATAGTTTTAACAGGCTCATGATTTCTTCACTATTTTGACTATCCAAGTTTCCTGTCGGCTCGTCGGCCAAGATAATAGCTGGATTACTAATCAGTGCCCGACCGATGGAAACGCGCTGCTGTTGCCCTCCCGATAATTGGTTTGGTAAATGAGTCAATCGGTTTGACAAGCCCAAGATGCCGATGATGCGTTCCAAATGAGCGATATCCACTTTTTGTTCATCTAATAGCATCGGTAACGTGATGTTCTCTTCGACCGTTAAAATCGGAATCAAGTTATAAAACTGATAAATCAAACCGATTTGTCGACGACGGAAAATGGCGAGCTGTGTCTCGTCCAATGCATAAATGTCTGTTTGATCAATCAACACCTGTCCACTCGTCGGCACATCGACACCACCAAGTAAATGCAACAATGTCGATTTCCCCGAACCCGAAGGACCGACGATACAGACAAATTCACCTTTCTTCACCGTGAACGAGACGTCATCGAGCGCTCTGACCTCCATCTCGTCCTTGCCGTATACTTTCGATAAGTTTTGTACTTCTAATATATTCATGTTTGCACCCTCCAGTACTTGATCTACTTCGAGTGTACCGAGTGAGTGTGACTCGTCTGTGACTCGAAAGTGACGATTTCGTCACTTAGCGATCAGACAATTGCTTTATAAAAGCGAATATGAAAATCCGTTCCGACCCCGGGTTCACTCCGAACAGTCAACTCACCTTCCTGGCTCATAATGATGCTGTGTGCCATGGCAAGTCCAATCCCGACACTCTCTTCGCTCGCATTCACACCTTTATAAAACCTTTGGAAAATGTACGGGAGGTCTTGTTTTGCGACACCAATCCCCGTGTCACGAATCACAATTTCTGTATACAGCGTATTTTCACTGAACTCGATGAATACATCGCCCTGTTCCGGCGTATGCTCCACGCAATTTTTTAAGATGTTGATGAGCGCCTCGGTCGTCCACTTCAAATCACCCTCGAACGTAACATCTTTTTCGCCTTGAACGTGAAGTCGTTGCATTTTAATATCAATCGGTACGAGCATCGGTTCTGCTACGGCTTGAATGAGTGCAGGGACGGATACCAATTCGCGCTTGAAATGTATTGTCCCGGCATCCATTTTTGATAGTTTGAGGAGAGAAGACAAGAGCCACTCCATTCGTTCAAGTTGTACTTGTACGTTATGGGTGAATTCTTGACGCTTCTCCTCAGATAGACGCGGGTCACTAAGAAGATCTGCCATGACGGTCATCGAGGTGAGCGGTGTCTTCAATTGATGAGAGATATCGGAGATCGCATCAGTTAGCTTCTGTTTATCTTCTTCAAGATGCGCGCCTTGTTCAGATAGCATTTTCGTCACTTTGTAGAGTTGGCTCTTTAACAAACTGAGCTCCCCTTCGCGATTATCACGGACATCCAATGTATAGTTGCCATTACTGATTTCTTGAAGATATCCCGAGAGCTGCTCGATTTCTCGATAACGCCATGCCGTGAAACGATACGTAACGCCGAAAAGTATGATTGCTAATAGGACGACCAGAACGGCCGCCTCTATGGACATGAACAAGACGGCAATACCTACAGCTAGTCCAATAAGAAATAAACAAGTGAACAAGTATATTCTTATTTCTTGGTTTCGCAACATATTAGCGCCCCACCTTATATCCGATTCCACGCACAGTCGTAATAAGCATCGGGTGTTGTGGATCATCCTCTAGTTTCTCGCGGAGTCGCTTAATATAAACAGTCAACGTATTATCGTTCACGAATTCCCCACCCACATCCCAAATCTGATCGAGTAGTTGGGCTCGTGACAATACTTGCCCTGTATGTCTCCCAAAGATGAGCAACAAACGATACTCTAGCGCTGTCAACAAAATTTCGTCCCCATTCTTTTTCACTTTTGCATCTTGCGTATTGATTTCAACTGGTCCAATCGTCAACAGAGGCGAGCGTACGTTTTTATTGTATCGACGAAGTACCGAGTGAATTCGTGAAACGAGTTCTCGGACACGGAACGGTTTCGTGATGTAGTCGTCCGCTCCCATATCGAGTCCCATCACCACATTCACTTCATCATCGAATGCCGTCAGAAAGATGACAGGGATGTCTTGTTGTTGCTTCACGAGCCGACATAAGTCATATCCACTCCCATCTGGTAGTGACAAATCAAAGAGACATAAATCGATTGTATGTAACTGTTGTTCAATCATAAACGTCGCGTCAGTCACGTTTTGGCATAACGTTGTTTTAAATTGTTCTTGTTCGAGTGAATATTGAAGACCGGAGGCTATCGTCCGGTCGTCTTCTACGATTAGAATATGCATGGTAGTCCCTCCTGACTCTTCTCCCCATAATATAGCAGTCTTTATTCAAGTGAGGAGATAAAACAAAAAAACCGAACGAGGTATCTCATTCGGCAGGAGTGTGAACCGGCTATACTCGTATTAAGATTTTTATCACATGAGTGTTATTTAATCGTTCATTAAACGTTTCATCGCCATCTACTATTTTAATTATAAAAAAGGGGCTCCAGTATTCACTGAACCCCTTCAAAAAACTATTCGACTGTCGAGACCGCCTCAGCGAGCGCTGCCTCTTCTTCATGATATTTCTCGACAAAAGCATCAAGCAATGATCGTACCTCATCCGTCGATTTCGTTTCCATCAAGTTATGACGAAGTTCGCTCGCCCCACGAAATCCTTTGACATAAATCTTGAAGAAACGGTGCAAATTCGAAATCGAACGCGGCACGTCTTCTTGGAATTTATCCTGAAGGTCCAGTTGCAAACGCAACAAGTCGAGATGTTCTTCCATCGAGTGTTCGCGTGGCTCTTTCTCAAACGCGAACGGATTCTTGAAGATCCCACGACCAATCATGACGCCATCGACCCCATATTTCTCAACGAGCTCGAGTCCCATTTGACGATCGAGGATGTCTCCGTTGATCGTGATGAGCGTATCCGGCGCGATCTCGTCACGTAACTTCACGATGTCCGGGATCATCTCCCAGTGCGCGTCGACTTTACTCATCTCGTTGCGCGTGCGCAAGTGAATCGACAAGTTCGCGATGTCTTGTTTCAAGAGATGCGTCAACCAGTCGCGCCACTCGTCGAGCTTCGCGAAACCGAGACGCGTCTTGACGCTGACAGGGATGCCGCCGGCTTTTGCCGCTTGAATGAGCTCAGCTGCGACTTCTGGACGGAGAATGAGTCCACTCCCTTTTCCACGTTTCGCGACGTTCGGGACCGGGCAACCCATGTTGATGTCGAGTCCTTTATAGCCCATCTCGGCCATACCGATACTCATTTGACGGAAGTATTCCGGATTGTCCCCCCAGATGTGGGCGACCATCGGCTGCTCGTCCTCGGTGAACGTCAAACGGCCACGGAGGCTGCCTTTCCCTTCCGGATGGCAATAGCTGTCCGAGTTCGCGAATTCTGTGAAGAAGACGTCCGGGCGTCCCGCATGGGCGACGACGTGACGGAAGACGACATCGGTCACATCTTCCATCGGGGCAAGTATAAAGAATGGACGCGGAAGATCGCGCCAAAAGTTTTCTTTCATCGTAAAATCAGTTCCTTTCATCCATACAGTCCAACAAAATCACTCATCTATTCTATTATGTCTGTCGGATTGTATCAACTGTTACACCACACTGTTCGATATAATAAAGGAACAATTACAATGAAATGAGGAGTAGGAATGATTATATGAATCAACGGCGCTTTCGGTTCAGGTAAAACCACATGTGCTAATATACTTCAGAAACAACTGCCAAACGCGCTTCTCTATGACCCGGAGCAGGCTGGCTTTTTCATTCGGGATCAATTACCGGAGAGCCTTCAGCAACCCGATTTTCAACATCACCCGGAATGGCGAGAGTTCAATTATCAAATGCTGTCGAAAATTGCCACGTCGTTCGATGGGGTCATCCTCGTTCCGATGACACTGGTGGACGCAACGTATGTAGATGAAATCATCGGTCGACTTCAGCGGGACGGCGTCGATGTACGTCACCTCATCCTTGAAGCGAATCAACACACGCTTGTAAAACGACTGAATAAACGCTTCGAATGGTTCAACTCTTGGGGAAAAGCGCAGATTGACCGCTGCCAGTCCGCATTCGAATCTGAGATTCATGCAGAAAAAATTATGACCGACCATCGTTCGAAGTCAGATGTTGCGCGAGCGGTCGCCGATCACGTCGGTCTCATACTTTCCTCAAAATGATTCAGATTCATACATTTCTTCCACGGGTTCGTCTTCCCATTGGATGACGAGCTCGCTTGCATGGGAGAGATTCAACTCCACCGTCTCACATGTCGTATCCGTCAACCACATGCAGCGGAACAACAGTTGCTGATATCCGTACAGTTCATCGACGATTTCGAAGCGCCCTATTTGAACGAACTGACTGAGTTGCTCGATTGGACACATCAAATAGGTCGTTTCACTAAAGCGTGTAAGGGAAGAAAAATCTCGGTCCACGTTCGAGATGGTCACGGTGGCACGACCCGTCCATACCGCTTCCTTTTTGAACAAGTCACGGATCCCATCCGTAAAGACGAGACGGATTGTCGAACCCGTCACAGTCGCTTCTGTGATGACTGCATCATTCAGGGAAAGTGGGACGTTACGAGTTCGAAACGTATATTGTTTCATTCAATCCCTCCTTTTTTGAAACACATAATTCTCAACTGCCTTTAAATAACTCGGTCCCTTCATCGTCTTCCTCACTTCGGCTACATCCACGTCTTTTCCTTTCGGCAATCGGAAATACTCATCTAGTCCAGTCTGAACGAATTCATTTGAACTACCCATGACCCCAATCAATTCGAACGTTTCATCAAATCGCGCCAACGTCGCATCTCCATGACTATCGTTACAGAGCAAGATGCCACCCGGCTTCAAATATTGTTTCGTCGCCTGACCGACAAACCCCGCATATTGCGAGATGATCAAGTCAACGGGTTCGATGTCGAGCGGCTGCGTATAGTCCTGACCAAAAAATTCAATCGTACACGGCTCATCATATTCCTTTCGTTGATCCATCAGCTCCTGCACCGTTTCAATTTGCTTGAAGAAACGGATCGTCCCTTTGAAACTGTCGACATAGATGACGTGAGGGATGACGAGGGAAGGGGCGACGTCGACGTGACTCCCAGGATAGAGCGTCCGCTTCACGTCAAAGGTTTCAGCAATCGTTTCATACACTTGTTTTCGGTCCCCGATTTTTTGTGCATACGTCTCATACATTTCTGTCACTTGTTCAAGATTCATCGTTATCCCCCTAGTATAAATATCCGAGCAAATCGAGTTTCCCTTCCGTCCATCGCTTATCCCCGACCGATCGAACCATCAATTCTTCGAATGACGCCTCCCCAATCCCGCGTGTCGTTTGATTCTCGTCATCGATTTGAAGCCATGTACATGTATTCGATACCTTTTGAAACCCGATCCGTTCGTAAAGGTCTAGTCGATCTGCGAACAACAGGAGAAAATCGATTGGGTACTCTTCTCCGAGCGCAATGACTTTTTCCATTAGCGCCCGTCCGACCCCACGTCCTCGCACTGCTTCCCGTACGCATAAATCGATGATGCCAAGCACGTGAATCGGAGTTCCATCTATATTCATCACACGAAAATCCAACCCGACTTGTCCGATGATTTGTTGATCCTCATACGCGATGAGCCGAAGATGCGGCAGTTGCTTAAAGTAGCGGCGATTCGGATAAATGGAAGGAAATGAATGCTGTAATAGCTCAATCAGTTCCGTATCCATCGATTCTGAAATGGTCATCTCGAGGTGTTGCTCGATTCTCATAGCCCCTCTCCATCTTTTTGAATACGTTCATAGCGGATGATACTGACTCCGTTTGGCATCAACTGTTGCTCGACTACATCAAGTTGAAGTGGCAAGATGTTTCCATCTGGGAAAAGACGTTTTCCGGAACCAATGATAATCGGATACATAATCAATCGGTATTCATCGATGAGATTGTTTGCAAGTAGCGTATGGACGAGTTCACTGCTGCCCCATACATGTAAATCCGGTCCGTCCTCTTGTTTGAGTCGTTTCAACGCTTCGACCGGTTCTGTCAGAAACGTCGTTGCTTCCCATTGTGAATCATGTGAATGTCTACTAACCACATATTTCACTGCACGGTTGGCTTCCGGCCAAATGTCATTATGTTTTGGCCAATAACTCGCCCATTGGTCATATGTCTTTCGCCCGAGCAACAAATCAAACTCACTATGCATTTGGGTCCGAATCCAAATCCCAAGCTCTTGGCTCGAGAAAAGCTCCGTCCATCCGCCATGCATGAAATCCCCACTCACGTCCTCTTCTTTTCCACCCGGTGCTTGAATGACACCGTCTAACGACAGATGTTCCAGAACAATGATTTTTCTCATCTCCGACTCCCCTTTCGGCTGTTTGCAAAAAAAGCCTCCGATTGATTCAATCGAAGGCATGTTACATTCATCTTATTCTACTTTCTCCATCCACGCCACCGTCTCCACATGCGCCGTATGCGGGAACATGTCGACCGGTGTCACTTCCATCAAGCGATAACCTCGGTCGGCGAGGTAACGCATATCGCGCGCCTGCGTCGCGACGTTACACGAGACGTATACGATTCGCTTCGGTCCCATCTCGACCATCGTCTCAAGGAACGATTCGGCACATCCTTTACGTGGTGGATCGACGACGATGACGTCCGGGTTCACACCGTCTTTCTTCCACTCTGGAAGCACATCTTCCGCCGCGCCACATGCGTACGTCACGTTATCGATCTCATTGACGAGCGCATTCTGTTTCGCGTCCTCGATCGCTTCTGGAACGACTTCAACACCATACACGTGCGCCGCCTTCCGAGCGAGGAAAAGACTGATTGTCCCGATGCCGCAATAGGCATCGACGACTTGTTCCGTACCTGACAATTGTGCGTACTCTAGCGCCTTCCCGTACAACTTCTCCGTTTGGACCGGATTGACTTGGAAGAACGAGTGCGGAGAAATCGTGAACGTGAGTCCTGCGATTTTATCCTCAATCGTCTCATGGCCGTAGAGCAACTTGTTCGTCGTCCCGAGGATGACATTCGTCTTGTCCGGGTTGACGTTTTGCATGATTGACGTCACGTCTGGAAGACGCTCGACGATATCGGCGACGATCTCATTCACGCCTTTTAATTTCGTCGTCTTCGTGATGAGGACGATCATCAGTTCACCCGAATGGTACCCGTAACGGGCCATCACGTGACGGATGACCCCACGTCCTGTCTTCTCGTCATACGCCGGTACGCCACGTGCATCCAACACATCACGGACGACTTGGATCGCCTGATCATTACGCTCATCTTGAATCAAACATTCATTCATCTCGACGATGTCATGGGAACGAGGACGATAGAAGCCTGAGACGAGACGGTCCCCTTCTTGTTTGAACGGGACTTGTGCCTTGTTGCGGTAGCGCCAAGGTTCTGGCATGCCAATCGTGTCATGGACCGGCACGTCGAACTGCCCGAGACGCTTGAGCGCATCGACGACGCGTTCTCGTTTCTGGCGTAGTTGCCCTTCATAGCTGAAGTGTTGCAGCTGGCAGCCGCCACACTGATAAAAGATCGGGCACGGTGGCTCGACGCGGTCGGCACTCGCTTCTTTCACGTTCAACAATCGGGCGAACCCGTACTGCTTGTTCGTCTTCGTCACGACGATTTCGACCGTCTCTCCCGGCAACGCGTTCGGCACGAACAGCGTATAGCCGTCGACACGTGCCACACCCGCCCCTTCGTGGGTCAGGTCGTGGACATGGACATCGAGACGATCGTTCTTTTTCACTGGTAGCATACGAATGCTCCTTCCATTACAAATAGGAATGACTGATGTCGTCATTCCTATCTTTTCACTCTGCTTTATCGAGCGAAACATTGAACAATTGCTTGATCATCTGTTCGCGTTCATATTGTGCATTCAAATCTTCCATTTCGCGGATTCGGGCGTTCGGTGCGAGCACCGTCAAGTGACGGAACAAGTTCCGCATCTCACCTGTGCACTCCCCGCCATACTCGCCGTCGATGTTCAGACTCATCGGCTCGGTCGTCTTCATCCGGACGCGGCTCGTCTTCACGTGCTCGACGAGTGAGCTGGATAAATGCTCACCCCGGAGGAGAAGGCGGACGACGTGGATGAATTCGAACAAGTTACATTTCCGCAAAATGAACAGATCGAACAACCCGTCATTTAATGACGCGTGTGGTGAGATTTTTTCAAATCCACCGACCGAGTTCGAGTTCGATGTAAGGAAGACCATGACTTCGCCTTGGAACGTCCCTTCATCGTGCTCAAGTTCGATGTACGTCGGTTTGATGAGTGGAAGTTTCTCCATTCCCTTCACGTAATAGGCGAGCTGTCCGAGTGCCGTCTTCAACTTCGATGGCACCTCATACGAGAGTTCAGTCATGATACCGCCGCCTGCGATATTGATGAAATAGTGGATGTCACCTTTCTCGCCTTCGATTTCCCCGAGGTCGACCGGCATCTCGAACCCGTCACAGATGACGTCGAGTGCACCGACCACACTTAGTGGGATCCGTATCGCCCGAGCGAAGTCGTTCGTCGTCCCGACCGGAATGAGTCCAATCGTCGGACGATTCTCTAGCGGGGCGAGCCCGGAGATGACTTCGTTCAATGTCCCGTCTCCACCTGCGGCGATGATGAGGTCGAACTCGGCCGCTGAGGCCCGTTTTGCTTCGAGCGTGGCATCACCAATCGCTTTCGTCGCATACGTCGACGTCTCATAACCCGCATCCTCGAGGCGGTTCAAAATGTACGGGAGTTCCCGTTTGATCACTTCTTTACCAGATGTCGGGTTATAAATGACCCGCGCACGTTTCCGTTGCATATTGATTCTCTCCCCTGTGCTCAACTCGAGCGAAAAGCGAGACACAAGTGTCTCGCCGCCTGCTTAGCGTTTTGCCATCTCTTCGTGGAACAAGCCATCGAGGAGTGCCGGGTTCGCCATCCCTTTCGTCTGTTTCATGATTTGGCCGATGATGAAGCCTTTCGCACGGTCTTTCCCGTTCTTGAAGTCTTCGATCATTTGCGGGTGTGCCTCGAACAATTCGAGGATGTAGCCGCGGAGCAAGTTCTCGTCCGAGATTTGGGCGAGACCGTTCGCTTCGACATACGCTTTCGGCTCAGCTCCTTCTTCCATCATCGCCGTGAAGACACGCTTCGCGATCTTCGATGAAATCGTCCCTTCCGCAATCAAGCGGATGAGCTCAGCGAGTGCTTCCGGTGTCAACTTCATCGTCTCGACCGTTTCATTCGTCTTATTCAAATGACCGAGCACTTCACCCATGAGCCAGTTCGCTGCCGCTTTTGGCTCCGCTCCGGCCGCTGTCGTCGCTTCGAAGAAGTCTGAGAACTCACGCGTTGACGTGAGGGCTTTCGCGTCGTATGCCGAGAGACCGTATTGGCTCATGTAGCGTTCACGACGTGCTGCCGGCATCTCTGGGATCGTCGCGCGGATGCGCTCTTTCCATGCCTCATCGATTTCAAGACGGACGAGGTCCGGTTCTGGGAAGTAACGATAGTCCGCTGCCCCTTCTTTGACACGCATGAGAATCGTCTTTTTCGCCGCTTCGTCGTAACGGAGCGTCTCTTGACGCATGACGCCACCTGAGAGAAGCAATTTGCGATGACGCGTTTCTTCATAGTCGAGTGCCTTCAAGACGTTTGAGAACGAATTCAAGTTCTTGAGCTCTGTCTTCGTACCGAACTTCTCCTGTCCGAATGGACGGACCGAGATGTTACAGTCACAACGAAGTGAACCCTCTTCCATCTTGACGTCCGAGACGCCAGCGAACGAGAGGACTTCTTTCAAGCGCTCGAGGTATGCGACCGCGTCTTTCGGTGAGCGCATGTCCGCTTCACTGACAATCTCGATGAGCGGTGAACCGGTCCGGTTGAAGTCGACGACCGAGTGTTTCTCGCCCGTATGGTTCATCTTCCCGGCATCTTCTTCCAAGTGCACGCGCTCGATGCGGAATCGTTTGATCTCGCCGTCCACTTCGACGTCGACGTGACCGTTCGAACCAATCGGTTTATCGAACTGAGAGATTTGATACGCTTTCGGCGTGTCTGGGTAGAAGTAGTTCTTCCGGTCGAACTTCGTATCTGTCGCAATCTCACAGTTGAGTGCCATTGCCGCCTTGATGGCGAGGTTGACCGCTTCTTCGTTCAATTTAGGCAAGACGCCCGGGTGTCCAAGACAAATCGGACACGTCTGTGTATTCGTTTCGGCACCGTAAGTGCGTGAGCAGCCACACCAAATCTTCGACTTCGTGCTCAGCTCGGCGTGCACCTCGATCCCGATGATCGTTTCAAAGTTCATCGTACGTCCTCCTTAGAGCTGTGGCATCTTGAAACCGCCGTTTGCTTGTTCAAAAGCATGGGCCACGCGGTAAAGTGTTGATTCATCAAAGTAGTTCCCGATAATTTGAAGACCGACCGGGAGACCTTCTGAAAGACCTGCCGGAACTGAGATAGCCGGGATACCGACCAAGTTGACCGGAATCGTCATGATATCGTTCGCGTACATCGTGAGCGGATCGTCGAGCTGTTCACCGAGTTTGAACGCTGTCGTCGGAGCGGTTGGTCCAACGATGGCATCATACTCTTCGAACACTTTCGCGAAGTCCTGCTTCATGAGGGTACGGACTTGTTGGGCTTTCTTGTAGAACGCATCGTAGTAACCAGAGCTGAGGGCATATGTCCCGAGCATGATCCGGCGTTTGACCTCGTCCCCGAACCCTTGTTCACGCGAATACGTGAACACTTCGTCGAGCGTGTCCGCTTCGGCGCGACGTCCATAACGGATGCCGTCGAAACGAGCCAAGTTTGAAGAGGCTTCTGACGAGGCGAGCAAGTAGTACGCCGAGAGGGCATACTTCACAGACGGAATCGAAACCGTCTCGATCGTCGCACCGAGAGATTTGAGCGTCTCGATTGCTTGTTCAATCTGTTCACGGACGCCAGGCGCGACACCTTCTGCCATGAACTCTTCCGGAAGTGCGAACTTCATACCCGTCAAATCCTGGTTGAGCGCTGCCGTATAGTCCGGCACCTCGACCTCAGCCGACGTCGAATCCATGTCGCAATGGCCCGCAATCGTATTCAATAAGTAAGCATTGTCTTCAACGGTACGTGTGAGCGGACCGATTTGGTCAAGTGAAGACGCGAAGGCAACGAGGCCGAAGCGTGAGACAAGACCGTATGTCGGTTTCATCCCGACGACACCACAATATGCGGCTGGTTGACGAATCGAACCACCCGTATCCGAACCGAGGCTGAAAAGGACTTGCCCAGCTGCGACCGATGCCGCTGAACCGCCTGAAGAACCTCCTGGTACACGTGTCGGGTCCCATGGGTTACGAACCGGCTTGAACGCCGAGTTCTCGTTTGACGAACCCATGGCGAACTCGTCCATGTTCAACTTTCCGATTGTGACGGCTCCGGCGTCATGAAGACGCTCGACGACCGTCGCATCGTGTGCCGGGACGAAGTTCTCGAGGAACGTCGAGGCACATGTCGTCCGCATCCCTTTTGTGACGATATTGTCTTTCACACCGATCGGCATCCCGAAGAGCGGGTTGTCTGATGTTTTCGCAAGTTCATCCATACGTTTCGCTTGCTCGAACGCTTCTTCATTGAGCGTTAAGAACGCACCGATTTTATCATCCGTCGCTTCGATGCGATCGAACGATTCTTTGACGAGGTCCGTGACCGTGACTTCGCCTTCTTTTAATAACGTATGCAGTTTCGCTACACCGTGGTCAAATAAACTCATGAAAGGCCTCCTTACTCAAAGACCGCAGGGACACGGACTTGACCGTTCTCCCAGTCAGGCGCCATCCGTTCGACTTCCTCACGTGGAAGCGATGGACGAACCTCGTCTTTGCGTAGTACGTTTTTCAAATCTAGGGCATGGGTCGTCGGTTCGACTCCCGTTGTATCCAGCTCATCGAGTTGCTCGGCGAACTCGAGAATTTTTGTCAATTGCTCCGTGAAGTGCGTCACTTCTTCATCCGTGATCGCAAGTCGGGCAAGTCCGGCGACGTGCCGAACTTCAGCTTCTGTAATACGAGCCAAAATTCCCACCTCCAACAGTTTTCAATACATCGTTCATTATCATACCACTTTTTCATAAGACAAAAAAGGAAATCTATCTCGTTCTAAATCGTCTTCTTTTTAAGAAACTAGGGGAATGTACTCTGAATATTGACCCGCTTTCAAAATCAGCTATACGGTCGGTGACGAATTCTGATTATGCTAAAGATAGAAAAGATTCGTAAGGAGGGATCGTATGTCGATCCGGAATAAACTGATCACTGCGTTTAGTATCATGTTTGTGCTGCTTCTTGTTGTAAGCGGTTACTCTTGGTATGCCTTGAACGCATCAAAAGCAGCCCAGGAGGACATGACCGTCTCTTGGGTACCAGGAATGGATCAAATCCATCAAGTCGATAAACAATTGCTTGAAATTCGCCGTCATCTACTTCGTCACGCACTCGTCGATGACGCGGTGACGAAACAAAATATCGAGCGGGACATTCAAGCATCCGTCGCCATCTTAGAACAACGGATGGACGGCTATGAAGACACGATTATCATGGAAGAAGATCAACAGCTCTTCGATCAAGCAAGTTCCGATTGGGCCAACTTCCAAACCGTTATGATTGAACTCATCCGTATTTCTAACGAAGAAGGGACCGCTGCCGCAGAAACGTATATTCGTGACACGGCGACACCGAGTGCCGATGCACTCTCGAATTCGCTCGGTCTTCTCGTCAACTTGAACCGGGAAGAGATTCAAACAGATACGGCAGCAGCTGCCAAGATGTTTGAGCAAGTACAACTCACACTATTCATCGTCCTCGGGGTCGCCGCTGTCATGACGATTCTCATGATGCTCTTCATCTTCCGCTCCATCTTTGAACCGCTCAAAGAGTTCAAGACGAAGATGCGTGAGCTCGCCACGAGCGAAGGCGATTTGACGACGTCAATCCCTGTGAAGCGCCGCGACGAGTTCGCCGGACTCGCACGCGACTTTAACCAGTTCATCGCGAACTTGCGTCAGTTGATTCTTCAAGTGAACGATGTGACGACTGGCGTGTCAAAACAATCAACCCATATGTATGAAGAGTTGAAAGAACTTGATACGTACATGACGACGACCGCTGCGACGACAGAGGATTTGACCGCCGGCATGCAACAGACGGCGGCGAGCGCTCAAGAGATGAACGCCTCCGCGTCGGATATGGAGCGAACGATTCAACATATCGTGTCCATGGCCGATGAACGGAAAGACGAAGCGAGACAAATCGATGAACGCGCCCTCTCTCTCAAGTCACATGCGGTGGAAGCGAAAGAAAACGCCATCAGCGTCCTTCAATCGACCCGTACGAACTTGGAGAAGGCGATGCAAGATGCGAAAGCCGTGCGTGAGATTGCGACACTCACGAACGACATTCTCGATATCGCCGCGCAGACGAACCTGTTGTCACTCAACGCATCGATTGAAGCGGCACGTGCTGGTGAAGCCGGACGTGGGTTCGCCGTTGTTGCCGATGAGATTCGAAAACTCGCCGAAACGAGCCGGGCAACCGTCGAACGCATTCAAGTTATCTCGACGACCGTCCTCCATTCGGTCGATCATTTGAACGAGAGCTCTGGACAAATGCTCCACTTCCTCGACACGAACGTCTTGAAAGACTATGACCAACTCGAAGAGGCAGCCGGACAGTATAGTACGGACGCAGGACGCTTTGAGACGACCGCGACCGAGTTCGCCACTGCCGCCGGAGAACTTGAACAACTGACGTCGAACATGATTGGCGTCATTCAGGACGTCGCGACGACCGTCAACAACGGTGCGCTCGGTACGCAAGAAATCGCCGAAAAAGTGACGATGTCCGTCGAACGGTTCGCCGAGTTGAACCATGCGACGGAACAGTCGCAACAAAAGATGGAAGAACTCGATTCACTGATTCGCCAATTCAAGGTATGATAAAAACCCGCCGACATGTGCTGTCTGGCGGGTTTTCTCATCAAGCGGCAGATTGCGCCACTTCTTTTTTTCGTTCGAGTTCGAATCGTTTCGTCTCGGCGACAACGACACCTGAGAGGAACAAGAGTCCAATCAAGTTCGGGATCGCCATGAGACCGTTGAACACATCCGAGATGGACCAAATCAAATTCAAGTTCGTCGTCATCGCACCGAGTCCTGCGACTAAAATATAAAGGACACGATACGGGACAATCACTTTTTCCCCAAGTAAATAATACGCTGAACGTTCGCCGTAATAGCACCAACCGAGAACGGTCGAATAGGCGAAGAAGACGAGCGAGATCGTCACGATGATTTCACCGATCGGTCCTAAGAAGTAAGCGAACGAGGCTTGCGTCAAGGCAATTCCTTCAAGCCCTTCCGTATATTGACCACCCATGACAATCGTGAGTCCTGTGATGGAACAGACGATGAGTGTGTCGATCAACACTTGTGTCATCGAGACGAGTGCTTGACGTCCCGGGAAGTCGGTCTTCGCTGCCGCTGCCGCGATCGGTGCAGATCCAAGCCCTGCCTCGTTAGAGAACACACCGCGCGCGACCCCGTAGCGAATCGCGGCACCTAACGCCCCCCCACCGATGGCTTCGGCACTAAATGTACTCGAGAACATCGTCGACAAGGCACCCGGTACCAATTCGAGGTTCATGATGAGAATCACGAGCCCACTCCCGACATATGCGAAAATCATGAAAGGAACGAAGATTCCGACGACTTTCCCGATTGATTTGACACCACCTAAGATGACGAATGCCGTGACCGCCATCATGACGATCCCTGTCACAACCATTGGGACGTTGAACGAATTGTTCAAGGCGAGACTGATCGAGTTCGTCTGGACCCCGTTCCCAATCCCAAAGGCTGCGACCGATGCGAATAAGGCAAACAATATGCCGAGCCACTTTTTCTTTAGACCGTGTTCTAAGTAATACATCGGTCCACCGGCAATCTCACCTCGTTCATCGACGACACGATATTTGACGGCAAGGATGGCCTCGGCGTACTTTGTCGCCATCCCGACGAAACCAGATAACCACATCCAAACGACAGCACCCGGTCCCCCGAGGACAATCGCCGTTGCGACACCGACCATGTTTCCCGTACCGACTGTGGCCGCTAAAGCCGTCATGAGTGCTTGGAAATGAGAGATGTCCCCTCGTTGCTTTTTCTTCGGTTGTTCTTGTTTTGGGATAAATGCCTCTTTCAGACCGACACCAAGTCGCGTCACTTGGATAAATCCGAGACGGACGGTCAGGAAGATTCCTGTCCCCACGAGTAAGATAAGTAAATGTGGCCCCCAGACGAGATTCGATAAACTCGCCAGCCAACTTTCAATTTGATTCACGGTGTTGCTCTCCTCCTACGTTCTTGATTTGAGCGCTCTCCCTTTATTTTTCAGAACATTCACAATCGAGTCAAGGTACACCGCCTAAAGAAAGCGTTTTCAAAACGTTATATAATTGTAATATTTTCCCTGAACCCTTATTCTTAAAAGCTTCTTAAATTTTATTTCGAAATATGATTGTAATATATCTCAGAATTCATAAACAGCGATTTTACAATCCATACGAATCGTTGATCGATAGACTGTACCTCAACGAGAAATCGATTCGTCGCGAAAGAAAAAACCGCTCGTGGCGGCTTTAGAGCAATGACCAAGTACAGGTAGGCGAGACTCCTGAGGGAATAGCAAGCAAAGGGAGACCCAGAAGCGACCGAAAGTCGCGATGCGGCTCACTGCTTGCCCCTAGGAAAGCGAGCCGTGCCTAACTTGGGCACAAAAAAGACTGTAGACGCATAGTTTGTCTACAGTCTGATACGAATTCGTTTTACGACTGAATGGCAGCCACGACTTCTTCAACGTGCCCGTTCACTTTGACGTTGCGCCATTCTTTTTCGATTTGACCGTCCTCACCGATTAAGAAAGTTGAACGGACGATGCCGTAATACTCTTTCCCGTAATTCTTTTTCAATTGCCAGACACCATACGATTCAGACACTTCATGATGCTCGTCGACGAGTAAATCGAACGGAAGGTCATTTTTGGCGATAAAGTTTTGATGCTTCTTCTGACTGTCGGCCGACACCCCGAGGACGACCGCCCCTTCCATCTTCGGCAGAGCATCACGGAAATCGCATGCCTCCGTCGTACAACCGGGTGTCGAATCTCGAGGATAGAAGTATAAGACGACTTTCTTACCGAGATAATCCTTTAATGAAATCATCTCTCCGTTTTGGTTTGGTAATGAAAATGTTGGTGCATTCATCTGTTTTCCTCCTTAGCCAAACGATGGGTCGACGAGTTGTTCGTCATAACCATCAATTGCTTCTTCTAGTTTAGTCTTTAACGGGTCCAGCACTTCGATATACTCGATCGGATCTTCCGTTGCAGCCGCTTTTCGGAGTGTTTCCTCGTTACCTGTGTACCATGTCTCGTACGCTTTAAAATAGTCGGTCATGATGGTTTGGTTCTCTTCGACCGTCAACGTTTCCGCCATGAGCAAGAAGACGTTATTATCCGCCTCGAGCGCCATATAGTCCGTCTGCGCATTGACTTGGTCATAGATCGGACCGGCCTCATCTTCCGGAAGTTCAGCAAGACGGGCGTTCGCTTCGGCATTGACTCCATACTCGTTCGCCTGGACCCCGATGAGCAAATCTCCGACCTCGGCAATCACGTCTTTCGGCAAAGCGGCCGGCGTGATGACGAGTGACCACTCATCGCCTTCCTTCACAGCAACTTTACTGAGCCGGTTCGGGAGCGGATTGCCGTCCGCATCGACCATCTCATGAACAAGAAAAGCCACATCCTCATCTTCATTGACCCATCCTTTATAGATGTCACCTGGTGTGAGCTGACGCGTGACGGCTCCAGTCGCCGGGATATCGGTCAAGCGACCAGCATAATCAATTGCGGTCAATGCCTCGGCATCTCCCGATTCAAGCGCCTTTTGATAGTCTTCATACACTTCCGTGACCGCATCCGGCAACGCACGTTCCGTCTCTTTCACTACCGTCTCTTCCTCGTTCCCGCATGCTCCGAGCATGAAGACAAGGAGAAGCGGAATGAACCATTTTTTCATGTTGTCCGTCCTTTCAAAAGCCGTGTTCTCCCCCATCCTACCATGTCTCGATTTTTCACTCCAATGCCTTGTGTTTCTGGAAAATTGTTTCACTAGGATTTCTACGATAATTTCGATACAATACAGACGTAAGCGCTTTAACGCTCAACATCACTTTAAGGGGGAACGAGAATGATTCCATACAAACATGAACCATTCACAGACTTTACACAAAAAGAGAATGCCGAGGCGATTCAGGCGGCAATCGAGAAAGTGAACGGTGAGCTCGGGAAAGACTATCCGCTCGTAATCGGTGGGGAAAAGGTTACAACGGAAGGAAAAATCACGTCTTATAACCCGGCTAACAAAGAAGAAGTGATCGGTCGCGTCTCAAAAGCGAACCAAGAGCTCGCAGAACGTGCGATGCAAGAAGCACTCACAGCGTTTGACTCATGGCGCCATGTCGACCCAGCTGTCCGCGCCGATGTCTTGTTCAAAGCCGCGAACATCGTCCGCAAACGTAAGCACGAGTTCTCGGCTTACCTCGTCAAAGAAGCAGGTAAACCGTGGAACGAAGCAGATGCGGATACAGCGGAAGCGATCGACTTCATGGAGTACTATGCACGTCAAATGCTCGAACTTAAACCAGGCAAGAAAGTCGAGAGCCGTCCAGGCGAATACAACCGATATGACTACATCCCACTCGGGGTCGGGATCGTCATCAGCCCATGGAACTTCCCGTTCGCAATCATGGCCGGTACAGCGGTTGCGGCCATCGTTGCCGGTAACACGATTCTCTTGAAACCAGCTTCGACGACACCGATCGTCGCGGCGAAATTCGTCGAAGTGATGGAAGAGGCAGGTCTTCCAAAAGGCGTGCTCAACTTCATCCCAGGACCGGGTGCAGAAGTCGGGGACTATCTCGTCGACCATCCGAAGACACGTTTCATCAGCTTCACGGGATCGCGTGATGTGGGACTCCGCATCAACGAACGTGCCTCTAAATTGAACGAAGGTCAAATTTGGCTCAAACGCGTGATCGCGGAGATGGGCGGAAAAGATACGATCGTCGTCGACGAATCAGCCGACCTCGAGCTCGCAGCACAGTCGATCGTGAAATCGGCATTCGGTTTCTCTGGTCAGAAATGTTCAGCTTGTTCGCGTGCCGTCATCGTCGACAGCGTATACGATACGGTACTTGATCGCGTCGTCGAACTCACGAACGAACTCTCTGTCGGAAACACAGAGAAGAACGAACACTTCATGGGACCGGTCATCGATGCAGCTGCCTTCAAGAAAATCACATCGTACTTCGATGTCGCTAAAGAAGAAGGACGCATCGTCGCAGGTGGAAAAGCTGATGATTCAACAGGCTACTTCATCGAGCCGACTGTCGTCGCAGACGTAGACCCGAAAGCGCGTCTCATGCAAGAAGAGATCTTCGGACCTGTCGTCGCCTTCACAAAAGCGAAAGACTTCAAAGAAGCGATCGATATCGCGAACAACACAGAGTACGGCTTGACTGGTGCGGTCCTCACACGCGACCGGATGAATCAAGAATACGCTCGTCAAAACTTCCACGTCGGGAACCTTTACTTCAACCGTGGTTGCACAGGCGCAATCGTCGGCTATCAGCCGTTCGGTGGATTCAACATGTCAGGTACGGATTCAAAAGCAGGTGGCCCGGATTACATCCAACTCCACATGCAAGCGAAAACGACATCTGAAACGTTCTAATCAATAAAAGAGACGTTCCCTCGGGAGCGTCTCTTTGTTTAGTGTGCTTTAAATGTCTGATCGAACATGATGGCGATTTCTTCTTGATGGAGCAGGAATAGTTCGAACAAGGTCGGGTCGAACGCCCCTTCCATGTCCCGCATCGCAAGAATCGCATCTTCATGAGAAAATGCCGGTTTATATGGGCGAACGGTCCGCAGTGCGTCATAGACATCGATGATGGTGACGATTCGGGCAGCGAGTGGAATCTCCTCTCCCTTCAACCCTTTAATATATCCCGTCCCATCCCAACGTTCGTGATGATAGAGCGCGATCTGATAGGCCATTTGGATAAAGTAGTTTTGAGGGAACTGTATCTGGAGATCCTTCAACACTTCACCCCCGACACGCACATGATCTTTCATGAATACCCATTCCTGGTCGGATAGCTTATTCGCCTTCAATAAGATCGAATCCGGTACAGAAATCTTCCCGATATCATGGAGCGGTGCTGCGAGTCGAATCCCTTCGATGAAGAGTGGCGTGACGTCCGGATGGTGATGTTCATAAAGAATCGTCGCAAACAACGTCGACAAATCTTGGACCCTCTCGATATGGTTCCCTGTCTCATTGTTTCGAAGTGCCGACAGACGGAGTAACGTCCGTACGAGTCCTTCTTGATAGTCAATCAATTCTTTTTCACGTTCTGCGAGCACCCGTTGCGCCTCTTCTCGTCCCGCCTCAATTCGATGACGTTCGACCGCTCCAAGAAGGGCGTTACTGAAATCAAGGAGTGCCTGTTGTTCATATTCGGTGTACGTCCGTTCCGTGACAACCGAGTCGAACCCGACAAATCCTTGGCACGTCTTCCCTTGCATCATTGGAACCGCGAGCAAGCTTTGAATCGATTGCGGCTCAAGGATTCCTCGGACGACACTATTCTCAGGTAAATCGGAGACACGGGGAATATACATCGTCTCACCTGCCACATGGGTGTTGACCCACTCGGGCAATACATCGATTGGCACGTCCTGCAGATTGTCCATCTCGGCCGTGATTCCTTCGGCGCACCATTCGAATGTGTTGTGGCAGACTTGATTCGTAAAATCGTAATCAAAGACATAGACGCGGTCGACCGCGAAATAATGTCCGAGCTCGGCTAACGACTGGTCAACCCGCTTTTTGAAATCCGCAATCTCTGTCGTTAAAAAGCGATTGAGGAGTGACGAAAGCAGGTGATGGAGCCGCTCTTGTTGTTGTAACTGTAACGTCAATGATTCATGCGAAGTTGCCATGTGCCAAACCTCCCTATTCTTCTGAAATGAAAATCAATCGTTCCATGCATGTAATTTACCCAATTTTCAGTCTTTTTATCCTACTTTATCCATTTGAAAAACCGGGTGATTGTCACCCGGTTCGTGATCACACTTGCTTCAACAGATTGGCCATCTCAATGGCGGAAGTCGCCGCTTCCCATCCTTTGTTTCCTGCCTTTGTACCCGCACGTTCAATCGCCTGTTCAATCGTCTCCGTCGTCAATACACCAAAGATGACCGGTACTTCGGACTGATAGCTCGCCTGGGCGATTCCTTTGGCCGCTTCATTACAGACGTAGTCAAAGTGCGGTGTCGCACCCCGGATGACGGCCCCAAGCGTGATGACCGCGTCATAGTTTTGACTCATCGCCATCTTTTTCGCAACGAGCGGCAGTTCGAATGCACCCGGGACGAAAGCAAGCGATACATCTTCTTCCTTCACCCCATGACGTTTCAAGGCATCTTTCGCCCCGTCAAGCAGACGCATCGTAATCAAATCGTTGAACCGTCCGACGACGATTCCAATCTTTAATCCTTCTCCAACTAAATTTCCTTCAAATGTATGTGTCATGTCCTTCATCCTCCGATATGGTTCATTTTAAGTTGTTTCGTCATCCGATACGATTCGTTCGTTTGATTGGCACCGACATGAATCGGAACACGTTCGACGACCGTGATGCCACATGCTTCGAGCGCCTCAACTTTCTCAGGGTTGTTCGTCATGAGTCGTACACGGGTCACCCCAAGGTCACGAAGCATCGCCGCGCTCACCCGATAGTCTCGAAGGTCGGGATGAAAACCGAGCGCCTCATTCGCCTCGACCGTATCCAATCCGTCTTCTTGTAATGCATAGGCTCTGAGTTTGTTCAACAGTCCAATCCCTCGTCCTTCTTGACGCATGTACAGGACAATCCCTGACTCCTGCTCGATTCTTTCTATCGCCGCATCGAGTTGTGGACCGCAGTCACAGCGATACGAGCCGAAGACGTCGCCAGTCAAACATTCGGAGTGAATGCGAACGAGCGGGACTTCTTCAAGCGTCTCTGTCACGAGCGCCACATGCTCTTGTCGGTCCAATCGATTCTCGTACCCAATCATGCGAAACGCTCCTTTCGAGGAAGGCAGGGACACGTCCGCAACGCGCGTGACGAGGTTTTCTTCCATGTATCGGACTAGCGCTTCGATGGTGATGAATGCCAACCTGTGGCGTTCTGCGACTTGGACCAAATCCGGTACGCGCGCCATCTCCCCGTCCTCTCGAATGATTTCACAGATGACCGCGACCGGTTCACTTCCGGCGAGTCGCGCCAGGTCGACGGACGCTTCCGTGTGACCTCGGCGAACAGAGACCCCTCCTTTTTTCGCAATCAACGGGAACAGATGTCCCGGGCGTTGAAAGTCGGACGGACGGGATGACGGGTTCGCCAGTTCTCGAACGGTATGAGACCGCTCACTCGCCGAGATGCCAGTCGTCGAATCGATATGGTCGACACTGACCGTAAAGGCGGTACCGTGTGGGTCCGTACTGTTCGTCACCATCGGCGCGAGGGCAAGACGTGCCGCCACTTCTTCCGCGACGGCGCTACAGACGAGCCCCTTTCCTTCCGTGATTAAAAAGTTCATCGTCTCCGGTGCCATCTTGTCTCCGAGTACGACAAAGTCTCCCTCATTCTCACGGTCCTCGTCATCCACGACGATGATGGGACGTCCTCGTCTCAATTCCTCGAGTGCCCGTTCAATTGAATCAAACATTACCATCCCGCCTTTCCGTATCCCTGTTCTGCTAAGGACTTGAGCGTCATCTTCGACTGCCCGACGACCTTTTCCATATATTTTGCTAACAGATCACATTCCAAATTGACTAAATCACCCGTCTGCTTCATCCCAAGCACGGTTTCGCTATACGTGTGCGGAATCAATGACAGCGTGAAGCCACGCGCCGATACATCGAACACGGTCAAGCTCGTCCCATCTACGGAAATCGAGCCTTTCGGTACGATGTAAGACAAGAGGTTGCTCTCGCATTGGATGTCGATATAGACGGCATTCGCAAGCGAACGTTTCTTCGTGATACGTCCGACCCCGTCGACGTGTCCAGATACGAAATGCCCACCGAACCGTCCGTTCGCCGGCATCGCCCGTTCGAGATTGACACGTGTCCCCGGCTTGACCCCATCTAAACTCGATGCCTTCAACGTTTCTGGCATGACATCGACAGAGAACGTCGTGTCATCGAACGTCGTCACGGTGAGACAGATCCCATTGACGGCAATGCTGTCCCCGAGCTTCACATCGTCGAGCACTTTCGCAGCGGATATGACGAGTCGTAAAGACGGACCGTTTCGCTTCACCGCTTTGACTGAGCCGATTTCTTCTACGATTCCCGTGAACATCAGAACGCCTCCTTACGAAGGACGACTTTTAGATCGGGGCCAATCGTTTCGACCTGATGAATTGTAAAGCGAGAAATCCCATCGATCGCCCCTTCTTGTTGTGAGCGATAGACGCCATGCTTACCGCCGAACACCCGTGGTGATTGATAGGCGACCCACTCATCAACGTAACCTCCGTCAAGAAGGGATGTGACGAGCGTCGGTCCAGCCTCGACTAACACACGCCCGATTCCATTTGCGTATAGCGTCTCAAAAACTGTACCGAGCGACGTATAATCGAATAATTCGATACCAGCGACTTGAGCTCGTTCACGTCTCTCCGTTTCGTCTGACGAAGTGAAGAGGAGCACCGGGACGTCTTCGGCGGTACGTGCGAGCGTACTGGCGAACGGTAACCTCAAGTCACGGTCGAGCACGACTCGTTTCGGCTGACGCGTCACACGGTCCAATCGAACCGTGAGTGACGGATCATCCGCGAGCACCGTGCCAATCCCGGTCAATATCGCATCGACCGTGGCACGAAGTTCATGCACATCACGACGGGCTTCTGAACTCGTCACCCATTGACTCTCCCCTGTCTCCAACGCCACTTTTCCATCGAGGCTCGTCGCCGTCTTCAAGATGACGTACGGTCTTTTCGTCTCAAGCGACCGTAAGAACGCCGGATTCAAGGCACGCGCCTCCTCCTCAAGCAACCCCACATCGACTTCAACTCCGGCCGACTGGAGACGCATGATCCCGTTCCCTGCAACGAGCGGGTTTGGGTCTTTCATGGCGACAACGACACGTTTGATGCCCGACTCTACAATCAAGTCGGCGCACGGTGGCGTCTTGCCATGATGCGAGCACGGTTCGAGCGTGACATACAGGGTCGCCCCGTATGCAGCCGCCCCAGCCATATTGATGGCGTGTACCTCGGCATGGGGTTCGCCCGCCTTAAGGTGAGCACCCATCCCAACGATGCGCCCGTCTTTGACGAGAACGGCACCGACGAGTGGATTGACGCCGGTCTGTCCATCGGCTGATTTCGCCAATTGAATGGCCTGTTCCATGTACTGTTTCATCGTTCTCCCTCCTTTTTCCGCACAAACAAAAGACCCTAAGGAGCGCTCCTTAGGGTCTTGGTGGGAGGGTTTCGTCGAATTTGAGCAAGCCAAATAAACGTTTTCTATACAGAAAAGCGTACGACGAAGCACAGGTCACACGGACCTGTTTTTTGTTCCTTCTCCCATCCAGACTATACTGTCGGCTCTAGAGTCTCACTAGATCCACCGTTCGCACACGTGCGCCCGGGTCACGGACTTAGGGCATTGGCCCATCACCGCCGGTTGGGAATTTCACCCGACCCCGAAGGAATATTTGTTTGTACGTGTTTACTGTAGCGCAATTGTTTTTATTTCGCAAAAGAAAAAACGCCACTCGTGAGAGTAGCGTCCTGGTTATGCGAGAAAGAGGACGACAAGAAGCCCGACAATCCAACAATAATATGAAAAATATTTTAATTCGCCTTTTGCCATGATGTGTTGGAACCACTTCAATGAAATGGCGGTCAGCACATACGAGGCGACGAATGCGAGAATCAACGGTCCAAATAAGTCGCGTGTCTCCGGATTCGTAAACAAGGTCGGTCCGTCCAAAATCATCGTTCCAAGACTGATTGGAATGAACAGGAAGAACGAGAAGCGAAGTGCCGACTCCTGTTTGATTCCGAGGAGCATCGCCATGACGATGGTCGCCCCAGAACGGCTGATTCCAGGAATGAGCGCCACGGCCTGCGCCAATCCGATCAAGATGGCATCGCGTAGCGTGATGCCTCCATCACCCTTGTTCCCTCGCATATTTCGGATTAACCAAAGGGCGAGTCCCGTGATGATGAGCGTATAACCGACTGTCGCCACACCCCCGAGCACTTCTCCAATCCAGTCCCCGAACAGGACACCGAGCACACCGGCTGGAACGGTCGCAACGAGTAGCAATCCGATGAACTTCACATCGATCATCGTTTCCTCAGTGCGGTCTTTTTTAAATAAGAACGTCCAAAGACTCACGATGAGACGAATCACATCTTGACGATAAATTGTCAAGACGGCGAGAAGTGAAGCAAAATTTACGAAAACTTCAAATGACAATCCCGGTAAGTCGATGTTAAATAGTTCTTGGAAGATAACCAGATGTCCACTCGACGAAATCGGAATAGGCTCTGTGAACCCTTGAATCAAACCGAGCAACGTATAAAATAACCAAACTGTCATAGTGATGATCCTCTTTTCTGTTTTTCACTCAATGCGGCTATTTTAGCAGAATCGGTCTTTCATTGACCAGCCATTAAAATTTTTTCGGCGTAATTTCATTATTTGATTGATTAGTCTGAAAATTAAATTTATTATAGAAGGGTACTCACCTGGAGCGAAGGCGATGACCCCAACTCTCCAGTTGGGTACTTTTTTATAAAAATATTACATATTTGGGTGATTAAAACTTTATGTTTACATTTATCACGAAATTCGATTTAATTTGTAATAGAACTGTTACCATTTTTTGAAATTGTCAAATGCGACTTTAGTCCTATCCAATTCTTAGGAATTGTTTAAATTTTTTCAAAATCACGTTAATAAATCCGAAAAACAATCCGATAGTATGATTGTAGGAGCATTTTTTTAATCATTGTCGGTTCAGATTTGAGTCCACGGAAGGAGGAACCATCATTGAGTCAAACGCTATCCACTAAATCCCATCACTTGTCCACCGAACAGCAAAGGATGATCCATTGCATTCGTCTTCTCGGGGACTTATTGAAAGAACGTCCACGTCGTTCTGTTTACCGTCGCTTCGCAATGGAACAGAATTGGCCATCTCCTGAATCCATTATTCGTCAGTTCGGGTCATGGGCTGAGGCACTTGCCATCGCAGGCTATGAATGGCACGGGGAATCAACCGTCGAATTGCCAGACAAAATGCCGAAGTATACACGCGAGGACATCATCGAGACGCTCGCGATTTATTCCCGAGACATGGGCTCGATTATCACCTTGAAGAAGTATCAGCAATGGCGAAAGCTCCATCCGAAGGCACCGAGCCATTACCATATCGTCAAGACGTTCGGTTCGTGGCATGATGCCTGTGCCGAAGCGGGTCTTGAGGCGAGTGTGACCTATTCAAAAACAGAGCTCTCAAATGCGCTCCGTGAAGCCATTCAGGAAATGGGCTTCTCGCTCTCATTCGAAGCTTACCGTGAATGGGCAAAACGGAACAACAAACCTTCGACAAAGGCGATCCTGCATCGCTATGGCTCCTGGTCAGCCGCCGTTCATGCGGTTGAATCTGAACTATATAATACGAACTCATAATCATTTCATACGAAAGGAGGATCCCCGTTTTGGTGGATCCTCCTTTTATCTGACTTCAGTCGATAAATCATGATAGTGGGCGACACGATCTCGCCCATTGAATTTCGCTCCGACGTACATGGCTCGGTCCGCGTGTCGCAATACCGTATCAAGGTCTTCATACTCATAAATCGTTTCAATTCCGATACTCGCCGTTACGGTGACACATGTGCCCTCCGTCCCAAAATCATGACGCTTTAGGGCGTCTCGTATCTTCTCACCGACCAGATGGGCGGCAGCCTCGTCCATTCTCGGGAAGACGAATACGAACTCCTCCCCACCATAGCGTGTCACCAAGTCCGTCGCTCGGACATTGCGGGTAAAGAGTTGACCTGCTTCAATCAATACCTCGTCCCCGAACGCATGCCCGTACGTGTCGTTAATCGATTTGAAATGATCCAAATCAATCAAGAAGACAGAGAGCGGATAGGACGCCACATCGTTCAGTCGTTCTTTCGTCCAACGGCGTAGCGCCCGCTGATTATGTAATCCCGTCAACGGATCCGTCAAGCTCTCGTGTTGCAAACGGTTGCGTTCGTCGATGCGCTCGATGGACCACGATAACGTCTTGAGTAGACGGTTCACCTCAACAGCAATCGGTGTCTCATATGCCCCGTTAGCCGTCGTCGATACCATACAGCTGACCGCCGTTTCCGCTCCCCAGACAGGTTGGATGACGAGCGCCGAATGATGTAGTTCTTGTTGTTGCTTTTGTAGCTCAGGGTGCCACTCGTGGAGCGAGTCGTAAACGAAGCAGGACTCGTCCTCATCTTGATATCGCTCAATCGTGAAGGCGTCTGGCACACTCGGGATGACCCGACCCGTCATATCGTAAAACGTGCGATCCCCTTTTCGGTTGACCTGTAACCAGCCTCGTTCTACTTCGACGATATCACGAAGCCCGTTCCAAAACTTCTCAATCAACAGCTGTTCGCTATCGACACGATAGAGCTGTTCTTTCAAACGTTCTACCTGATCGACTTTTGACTTCGTCTCTTCCGTCTCCGTCGCTTTTGACATCGACATCTTCAAGACCGAGAGAACAAAGAACGTGACGATGAGTCCAACATATCCAGATACAAGGTAGGCCTCGATGGCAATCATCGTGAACAAGAGTTCAAGTGACACGACGAGCCAATCAAAACGAATCAGGCGCCACATGATGGGAAATGGGATCCGTTCCCCGACCATAAAATAAGACAAGGCAAAACTCATCATAAGGACAAGGAACAGGGTCCCCAAAAAGGCTACCATCGCCCATCCTTGCTGCATCAAGTGCACAGGTTCGCCAATCCGTCCTCCAAGCCCGATATACGCGAGTCCAGGTAATAGAACGAGTAGACATTCAATCATCGTATTGAGCGGATAGAAGTGAAGGAATCGCCGGCGTCCCACTCTACGGTTGAAGGCACGGGCCTGAAACGTGAACAGAAGTAACTGCCCCATCAACAGGGCGGGTGCGAGTCCGTATAGGAAGAACGTGATAAAGACGAACATCTCATGAAACGTGAAGTGAAGATGTCGACGCTTGAGAGGATTCATGACAAATAGTGCGCCGAGCGTATAAATGAACCAAAACAACGGCCAGTCGAACGAGTCAAGATGATGAATGGTCATATAAGTCACACTCGTGAAGACGAACATCCACGCGAGCCAGCTTCGAGCCAGATACTTCCGAAATTGCATCGCCTTCTCCCCTTTTCTCGTTCATTTTGTTTTAGTATGCCTCGTAATACAAAAACATTCCAGCAATTGTTTGAAAGTTGAGACAATGAAATATTGAAATCATTCCCAATTCGATGTTTCGTTACTTTAGATGTCGGCAACAACTTTTATAAAGGGGGATAATCATGGATTTTTCTCTATTTCTGATTTCTTTTTTGGTCATCTATTCGCTTACCATTACACTTCTCTATTTGAGGAAACAAAAGAATACGTAAAGAGGACGGTCCCTCTCAGAAGGACCGTCCTTACCCATTATTTCGCTTTCAAATATGAAATCCCAATCGACCCAGATCCCGTATGCGCCCCGAGGAGCGGAGCGAGCGTATCGACCCGAATCGGAATCGTATCACCGAGTCGTTGTTTCCACTCTTCGGCAAGTTCAGGAACGTTCCCATGGAAAATCGAGACGTCCTGACATTCGCCTGACTCGATTGCTGCACGCAACACTTCAAATAAATGAGCTTGCGCTTTTTTATACGTCCGAACGGTTTGATACGGGACAATCAACCCGTCTTCGAATCGGAGTACCGGTTTCAACTGAAGCATATTCCCAATGAGCGCTTTCGATTTGGAGATGCGACCGCCTTTTTGCATTTGCGTCAAGTTTTGAAGCGTCAACTCGATGCGGACGTCCTCCACGCGCGCCTTCATGTAGGCTTCTACGTCTTCGAGCGCATCGCCTCGTTCGACTCGTTCAATTAATTCCTCGAACATGAGTCCCATCGTATAGATTCCTGCCCGTGAATCGAAAGCGAGCAACTTGAATTCTGCGATTTCGGCACCCTGCACAGACGCCGAGTACGTCCCACTTAGATCGGACGATAGATGAATCGCGATGCCCATGTCGTATTCATCTTTCAATTTCTCATAGAGCGTGACGAAATCTCCGATTGCCGGCTGACTCGTCGACACACGCTCCCCGGCATCAATCCATTCATAAACGGTTTTCGCATCGACTTCAATCCCGTCTTTATACGGTTGGTCCCCTTTGACGACGTAAAGCGGGACGATGTGGATGTCAGGGTGATTCACTAAAGCATCTGGAAGGACAATCGTACTGTCCGTAATATAAGCAATCTTCATGAGAAATTTCTCCCTTAAAAAGTTTTTAGTACCTGGTTATATTATTTTATCATAGGTGAAGCGTTTTCACTATTTTTTCAAAATATTCAACCTGTACCAGGTCCAATCCTATATCGGAACGGGTAAAGATACATAACGATCAAGGAGGCGAAAGAGACATGATCCAGCTCGAGAACGTCAATAAAATTTATAAAACCGGCGACGTGGAAACAGCTGCTTTGAAAGAGATCGACCTGACCATTCGTGATGGCGCATTCGTCGTCATTCTCGGACCAAGCGGGAGCGGGAAAAGTACGTTACTCAACGTCATCAGCGGACTCGACACGGTGACGAGTGGCAAAATCACGTTCGACGACATCGTGCTGACCGAATTGTCTCCCGAACGGATGACGTCGTTTCGACGCGACCATCTCGGCTTCATCTTTCAACAATACAATCTCCTTCAAAATCTGACTGTATACGAGAACATTCAAATCGGGTCCGATTTGACGAAAGACCCGCTCCCGATTGATGAATTGCTCGAACAAGTGGGACTCTCATCGGCACGCGATAAATATCCGTATCAACTATCCGGCGGTGAGCAGCAACGGGTCTCCGTCGCCCGGAGCCTCGCCAAAAATCCGGCCATCGTTTTTTGTGACGAACCGACAGGATCCCTTGATGAGGAAAACTCGAAAAAGGTGCTCGAACTGTTGGAACGCTTGAACGAGACGTACCAAAAGACCATCGTCGTCATCACACACAATAACGGAATCAGTGAGATGGCTGACGATGTCATCAAGATGAACTCCGGTCGAATCGTCGAAGTGACCCATCACGACACTCGAGTCGCGGCGCGTGACATCCGTTGGGGATAAGGGGGTGGTGACATGCTGTACAAAAATGTGTGGAAGACGCTCGGAAAGAAATGGATGCAACTCCTCGCCATCGCCATCATCATCGTCATGAGTTCTCTCACATATACGATGATGTTTTATGGAATCAGCGGAATCGAGGTCCCAACGGAAGACTACCTAAAGGAATCGAATCAGGAAGATTTCGCCATTGAAATGCTCAATCGGGTGACAGAAGAAGAATTACGCGATCCCGTTGTCGCTGCGCTCGCGGAAACAGGAACGTTCACATTAGCTGACATCAAACAAGCCGATGCGGAAATCTTCAATCGTCTGATCGAATCACGTATCGCCGCCGTCGAACAGGAAATGCCGGATGCTACGATTGAACTCCGTGACCTTAAATCCGTCACCTACACGTTCGAGGATGCCGAACATCGGGGACTGATCGTCAAAGAATCAGACACGATCAACCGCTCCTACCTCGAAGCCGGTGAGCGACCGAGCGCGAATGACGAAATCGCTTTAAACAAAAAATATGCCGAAGAGAACGGCATCGACATCGGGGACACGATCGACCTCGGTCGTCCGTTCACGGTGAGTGGGTATGTCCTCTTCCCGGACTACACGCTTCCGCTGTTCGATGACAACTTTTTCAATCTCGACCCAGGCTCTCAAACCCTCCTCTTGATGACAGATGACTCGTTTGAATCATTCACTGGACAAGAGTCGTTCAGGTTGTCCGGGGTGACTGATCAAACGGTCAAGACCGACCTTGAGCTCTCGTTTGTCGTCTCGGTCATGGAGACGGAGAACATCATTCGAAGCGGTGCCATTTATAGCGAGATTTCATCCGGAAAAGCGATGGCGCTCGGGCTCAGTCTCTTTATCGTCTCGATTGCCGTCATCATCGTCGCTATCCTGATCTCCAATATGCTTGAGGCAGAACGAGGACAAATCGGTCTGTTAAAAGCGATCGGCTATAGTCGTCGACGAATCGCCTCGCCTTACTTGGTGCTCATCTTGATTTTTGCATTTTTTATGCTCATCATCGGTTATTTCCTGGGACTTTATTTTGCGAACCCGTTGAAAGAACTCTATCTCGACTTTTATCTCTTACCGTCCATCACCATCGCCCAAAGTCCACTCGTATTTTTGACAGCCGTGTTCGCCCCGCTCTTCTTCTTTACACTCGTCGCGGGAGCTGTCATCTATAAGATCATGGGAGAAAGCGCCCTCTCCCTCTTGTCACCACGGGACAATGTGTCACTGAACCGGCTCAGTCGTCTCGTCAGTCGACTGTTGAAACGAGCGAGTGGCAAGACAAAGTTCAAATATTTATACGCCGTCAAGAACACGGGTAGCTTTTTCATTTTCTTTTTCGGTATCTTGTTCTCGACAATCCTCATCGTCTTCGCCCTCATGATGAACGGGGCCGTTGACCGAATGACGGTAGGTGGTTTGAACGAAGCAGCCTATGAATACGAAGCCTATACGGATGGTTCACCGCCAATTGAAGACGGGCAAGAGCCATTTCTCACCTATCCATTCGCATTTGTCGAAGAGAAATTAGTCACGTTGAAAGGATTAGATGTCGACAATACCTTGTTCCCGCTACGTAACGAGGATGGTGACGCATTGACACTTGAACCGGATGGTCTAATCGTATCTTCGTCACTCGCCCTCAAACTCGGACTTGAAGTTGGTCAAGACATCGATGTCGAACTGAACGAGGACACGCTGACCTATCCAATCATCGGGATTGCCGATGAATTCTCCGGGGATTTCGCCTACTTGCCTCGGGCGACATTAAGCGAACTACTCACGGACGGGGCGACAGATGAGCTGTTCAACGGCATTTATGCGACGGAACGCCCGAACGAATCGGACTATCCGACCATCCTGTCACGTCAAGGGTTGATTGAGCAGTCCGAGTCCATCAATCAATATATGAATTTCATGATGAACGTTTTGATCGGTGGAGCCTCTCTCATCGCTTTCAGCATTCTGTTCGTCTTGACGGCGCTGACGGTCGAGAAGAACTATTACGTTATCTCCTTGTTGAAAGTGATGGGTTATCAAAAACGGGAAGTTCGCTCGATGATTTTGAACAGTTATTTCATTTACGCGCTCGTTTCGGCTCTCTTGAGCATCCCGATCGCCTTGTTGACGCTGCGGGTCATCATCGTCGTATTCGCAGAAGATTACGGACTCGTCCTCCCGCTTGAATTCGAGTGGATCTATATCGTCTATACGCTCGGCGCAGTCGTTCTCCTCTTCTTCCTGAGTACGTTCATCAGTCGTCGGAAGATTGATCAAATCCCGCTTCAGGAAGTTTTAAAGACGTATCAAGAATAATTCATGCCAAAATAGGGCATAATAAGAGATAGACCAGGTCTCTCCTGAGGAGGGACCTGACTTTTGCAGAAAAGGATGATTGACATGAATCGTACACAAGTTATGCTCGCCATTCCCGGAAACTGGTCTTCCGCAGAAGGCGTCAGCGAACAAATCAGTTTACATAGCGAAGGCTACACGATGGCCGGTCTGTTATTGCTCGAAGATGAAACAGGCAAGGCGTTTACCGTGGAAGTCGTGGAACGCGACCCGGCCCTCGCCGAGGCGATGATCCACGCGAGTTCTGGTGGCTTCACACCGAAAGTGGCGAAAGGAATCGCCCGTCACACGCATGTCGTCTACTTGATTGTCGACGTCAACGATTTGACAGACGTCGCTGCTGCGCGTCGTGCCGCAAATGCCGTCTTAAATGCTGGTGGAGTTGGCGTCATGGTCGAATCGGCTGGTGTCTCCTTCTCGAAAGACGAGTGGCAAGAATCAAAAGAAGAAGACCTCGCGCTCGACTACTCGCTCCTCACGGCAATCACGGAAGAAGAGAACGCCTATATATCATGGGGGATGAAAGCGTTCGGTCATGCAGACGTGGCCGTACCGATGACCCTCGACATTGAAGATGCCATTCACATCATTCACTCGTTCAACTTCCACCTCATCTCCGGTGGCGCGATGTTCGGCGATGGCGACCATTTCGCCTTTGAAGACGGACGTGCCTTCACGGTCGAGATGGGAGAAGACGAGCGGACGACCATCGACAATTTGTTGCATAACCCGTTCGGCTTGATTTATCTTGTCCCACAAGCAGCAGAATAAGAAAATGGAGCGCCCCGCGGCGCTCCATTTTTATGTGGTCGTCAGTTTGGCGTAGATGGCGAAGAAGATGGCGAGTTCAATCATGATGATTAACGGTGACACGAGGACAATCAGATGAATCCCCAAGAAGACGAGTAGGAGCGCGACAAAAAAGACGAAATAGCCCCAGTGCAACCGACTCTCGGGGAAACGATGATTGTGAAACACGAGTGTCGTCGATAAAAAGTACACAAGTGCCGCACCGAACGTCACGATGACTTCAAAACGCTCATCCAATTCACCGAGATACATGAGTTTCATCATGCTCGCCAAGACACTGAGTGACATCCAAATGAACAGATGACCGTACAGAATGATTTGACCGGTCCCTGTCGCTTCTTTATCTACTTTCTTTTCGATGTTGTCAAAGTATTGCCACCAGATCGCGATGAGGACAATGAATGCTAAAATCGAAAAGCTGATGGACCGGATATCTCCGTCTTGCGGCTCGAGCACCGCCAAGATACTGATGATTGATTCCCCTAAGACGATGATGGTCAAAAGACCAAAGCGTTCGAGCAAATATCCTAAGTTTATGGGCGTCATGGCCAGACGTTTCCGACCCATGATCGGGATAATCAAATCAATGATGATCCCGAGATAGAGGACGACGTAGCGCAAATTTCCGTCAAAAAAGAGAGAGAATGACGAGACCACGATTCCGATCCAAAAATACGTTCCTAAAAACCGTGCCGCCGAGTCTTGAATGCGTCGATTCACCATCGTATACTGCAAGACCGTCATGATGCGCAGTCCCAAATAGCCAATCAGAAAGGAATAGTAGTAATCATCAAAATTCACGTTCAGGCTCGCCGTCATGATGAGGACGAAGATCATCTGTCCAATCACAAAGAGACGCTGGTGGACAGCGTCTTCAAAAAAGCGATTAATAAACATCGTCTGCCCCACCCATGCCCACCAAATCGGGATGAACATGAGGACGAATTTCGAGGCGTATTCGAATGGAATGACGCCATGATGTGTATGGAGTAAGACATGGGTCGCCGTCGCGATCGCGGCGACATAGACCAAGTCATAGAAAAGTTCTAACCACGTGGCGCGTTTTTCTTCCATTTCATCCACCTCTGTTCAGTTCGCCAATACGTCGTGATATTCCGGATGTCGGTCGAACTGATTTTTCGTGAACGGACAGAGCGGGATGATTGTCTTCCCTTGTTCTCGAGCATATTCGACCACCGTAACGACAAGCTTCTCTCCGATTCCTTGTCCCCGAAGCTCATCACTGACGTACGTATGGTCGACAATCAGTTTATCCGGTCCAGTCGGCACGTAATGTAATTCTGCTGATGGTTCGTTCTCGTCCCCTACGTAAAACGTATTTTCCTTTTGCTTAATCTCCATTTACTCCCCACGCTCCTCATCTAATTTTAATGGAATGAAGAAATGATCACGCGTCGTCCAATCCATCTCATCCATCAAGATGTCAAATGATGTAGACAAAAACGTTTGTACTTCCCGACTCGTTCCTTCATCAAGCGGTAAGAAAAACTCACTCTTCTCCGCATCATAATAGGCAGCTTCCGGCTTGAGCGTTTCGGTCGGCATCGGTCTGAACAGGAACGGATAAGGTAAGACAAAATAGCTCGGACGTTCCGTTACATCGTCTCCGAGCCAAAATCCGAATTCAATCAACTGTTCATCGAAGGCGACACGCTCGATCACTTTATCTTCCGGAAACGGGTGCTCAATCGGATAGATGACGAGCGACGACACGTCGAATGTCCCCCAAAAGAGTGCCGGTTTGATTTTTCGGCATCGCAGTTTCGATAAGTACGTCAATTGTTCGTGCGCCGCCCGTTGAAACAACCTCAATCCTTTTCGGGCATACGTCGCGTCATAGGCGAGCGGCGTCTCATCCGTATCGAGTAACCCTTTGAACGACATCTCCTGTGGTTTCGGATTGATGCGTATGTTGACTCCATGCGTCCGCAGCCGATTGAATAAGTCATCGTGGTACGACTTGATTGTCTTCCCTGCTTCAATCGGGATAGCGTCCGTTTGATCTTCGACATGGATGACAAGGCAAGACGTCAACAGGTCCACATCAATTTGAAGCGCCCGATCTCCTTCAAATAACAACCCTGTCGTGAAGCCATGAACCGTAAGTGGCAACGAGACGTGCCCCCATTGCGGTTCCGGTGGTGCCAGTTTGAGCTTGATCTTTCCAAGAAGCTGCGAGATCAAATGCAGTGTCAATTTCGTATCGTGCCATTCTGAATGCATTGGAATGTGCATCCTCAATCATCCTTTCACTCTTTGCACGCCCCACTATGGTCGCAAATCGGTCGCTTCCCAGATTGCCCACACCCACATAGCGTGGCTCGGTAAGTGGAGATGACCTCATCCCCTTGCTCGATGTGAAGGTCACCGCGCACCTCGATTTGTTGCCAGTCGTTCAATTTCACCGACGTCGGGACGTCCGCCGTCTCCGTATCTCCACCATCTTTCCGAACGAACTGGAGCGCACCGCTCGGACAACGTTCAATCACCGTCGCAACGTCTGGCGCTTCGGCACCATCCGGTAAGATCCATGGTTTCCGCTTTGTATCAAACACTTCCGGTAGCCCACGTACACACTCTGCCGCATGGACGCAGAGCGACACGTCATAGTACACATCAATCGATTCTCCTACGTATTGTTTGCCTCGCATCGAATCACCCCTTATGTGTTTGCGGGTCTTTACCCGTTACACTATGAAAAAAACCCACCATCCAATGAATGGATGATGGGTCAAGTTCAGGCTTGCCTCATTTCTTGCATACGTTCAAGCTGATGCGTCAACTCTCCAATCGGGACGAACCGCGCCCGGCGGAGCATTTCTTTCCCGTTGATGAAAAAGAGGACGACCGGCACCGTGAAAATCGAGAAGGCACCTGCGACTTCAGGCACCTCGTCCGAATCCACTGCGACCGCCTCGATCTTAGGGAACTCTTTGAGCATCTCTTCGATTTGAGGTTTCAGCGCATGACAGACACTGCATCCCGGATGTGACACGTAGACGAGCAACTGTTCCGTGCCCGCAATCCGTTCATTCAATCCAGTCAAGGTTGTCATTGCTTCCATCTTGCATTCCTCCTAATGATTAAGCGTCGAGCCACAAGACACCGACCGTCTCGAATCCGGCATGTACCGCGATGGACGGACAGAAACGCGTCCGTACGATTTCAATCTCCGGTAACTTCGATTCGATGAGCGCGACGAGATCGTCTTGCATCTTCGGTGCGAGTGCCGTCTGAACGAACACTCGGTTGTCCTTCACACCGTTTTCCGCATGACGGCGTTCGAGCTCACCGACCATCTCCGCATACGCCTTCTTCAATGAGCGTGCCTTTTTGAACGGGATGACTTTCCCTGTCTCATCGAGGGTGATGATCGGCTTGATGTTCAAGATGTTCGCGAGGAACATCTCACCAGAAGAAACGCGACCGCCGCGGCGCATCGTCTCCATGTTTCCGATAATCATGAAGAAGTTCTTCTTATCGCGCCATGCTTCGAGCAACGCGACAATCTCTTCGACAGATTTGCCTTCTTGTTCAGCAGCCTTTCCGATTCGAACAAGTTCCTGCTGTGCTTCGAGCGCAGCATGTGAGTCGATGGCATACACTTTGAAGTCAGCCGCTTCGGCTGCCGCTTTCGAGTTTTTTGCCGTGCTACTCAATCCGTTCGAACAATGGACGGCGATGGCACAATCGTACCCCTCTTCTTTTAAGCGCTCGTAGCGGGCGATAAAGTCTCCGAAAATCGGTTGTGACGTCTTCGCTTCTTTCTTTTGGTCAATCATATACCGATGTAAGTCATCAAGCGAGAGATTTGTTTCACTATATCCGTTCCCGTCCACAATCAATTGAATCGGAACGATATCGACACCGAGACGAGCCGCTTCTTCTTGAGAGAAGTTGGCCATGCTGTCGGTAATCCATGCAATTTTTGTCATAACTAAAAATCCTCCAATGGTCGTTCATTTTTGTCCAATCCCATTATACCTTATTTCTTATCCCTATTCCTACCCGACCGAATAGGACGAAAAAACAGAGCGACACGCGGTCGCCCTGCTTCTCTTTACTTGGTGGAAATCAATTTCGTATGGGCGAACTCATCGTGTGGCAACTCGAGGTCTTTGTTCGACTTCATCTGCTGAAGTGCACGGATGAGCGGAATCCCGAGCGTCGCCGGATAGACGACGTCTTTATAGAGCGTCCGCTTCACGACTTGCTCGAGGGAGAGTGGGCGTCCGTCCGCACTCACGACTCGAATGCCGACGACGCGGTCACCCAATGTCTGACCTTTTTGATACAACATACAGTACACTTCACCTGCCATCGTCACGACGGTCGGCAAGTAATACCGTTTCACTTCCTTGTCTGGCCAAATCTTTTTACGGACGGCCTTTTCAATCAGTTTCGCCGGTGTCTGAAAGACGAGTTGGTCGATTTGACCGGCAACGGCTCGTTTCCAAAGTGGGACTGCCACAGCAATCATCCTTTCTCTCGGTTCTAGCCTTTCAATTCCTCTTTTACCGGCTGACGAAACCCTGAGAACGGACAACCACTCCTTGCGAACAGGTTCGGTGTCTTGATCTGATTGTCGTAATGCTCATGAAAGACGTGCGTCGTCGCTGGCGATAAAGGAGGGATGAGCCAACTCCATTGTCCGGTGACGTCACGCCCCGCGTCTCGTTCGTTTTTTTCGAACCGCTTGAACTGTTTGGCGGCCGTATGATGGTCGACGATCGTCACACCTGCCCGCTCGAACGATTGCAGGACGGCGATATTCAATTCGACGAGTGCCCGGTCGCGCCAAAGGGACCGCTCTTTCGTCGTATCGAGCCCAAGCGACCGTCCGACGAGGGGCAACAGATCATAACGGTCGGTGTCGGCCAAATTCCGTGCCCCGATCTCTGTCTCCATGTACCAGCCGTTGAACGGGACCGACGTAAACCGGAGCCCTCCGATCTCAAGCTCCATATCCGCGATTGCCGGGACCGCGTGCCATTTAATGGTCCGCCCGTCAAATAGGTCTACATCTTCATGCTGAATGTCCACCTCAAGCACGGCCTCGCTCGGCAATTCAAACAAGCGGACGTCTCGTCCGTCCGTGATCATGAGTGGGAGGATATCGAACGGTGTTCCGGCTCCGACCCATCCGAGCTCTTTTGCGCGCTTCGTCATCGTCACAGACATCGGGTCTCCGACAATCCCGTCCGGCGTCTCGTATCCCGCGTACCGAATCAACTGTGAGTTCAATAGTTTGAACTCGTTCGGAAGGACTGTCATCGTCGAACGGATTTTTCCACCGTTCGTGGCGAACTGAAGATGATCGACGAGGGAGGCGTAGACTGCCTCAAACGTATCGGCATCCCGTGCATCGATCACATGGAGTGTCTGCCAAAACAAACGACCGATGCAACGATTCGAATTCCGCCACGCCACCTTGGCGCCCTCACACAACTCTTCCGTCGTCAACGAATAAGTGCCCGTGCGCTCAATTTCATCTTTGATTTGCTGGAGGCGTTCGGACGGGGCGTCATGCCATTGCCGCATCCAGTCGCTCGCTTGTTCATACAGATTCATATCTAAGATCTCCTCACTCAATTCTCTCTTTCTCCATCTTAGAGAAAAGGAGACCTTCGTTTCAACTATCTATTCTCAGACATGGCACGTCGGGTCATCAGGATCGTTCCGGCTGGTGAACGAGTTTGATATAATCAGCAATTTCTATGCTTCCCGTCCCTTCTACTTCAAGGGAAGCCAGTTGCGCTTCTAGTGTCGGACTCGATTCGTATTCCGCAACATATTGATAGAGTCCATGCGTTATCTCAGTGATTCGGCGCAAGCGGACGGGTAAATCAACGCCTGACGGGAAGCGAATGATAAATTCGATTTCTCCATCTAATGGAAGACGAAGCGCAGAGTAGAAATGTAGATGTTGCTCCGAACGTGATGTCAACACAATCGGAGATTGACCAATCGCCATCTGTTGCTGTCGAATCGTTTTAATCGTGATTCCTGCTTGAATGTAACGGCTAGTCCCCCACTCGTGTTGATTGAATGAGTCGGGAGTGAGTTTTCCTTGAATCATCATATTTTCGAAAACTTCGCCTCTTACAGGCGGACTGAACAAATACCCTTGAATCGTCTTACATCCGAGCTGACGCAATAACAGGAGATCATTCATTTGCTCGATTCCCTCGACAACCACGTCGAGACCGAACTCCTCTGCCAAGACGACGAGGCTATGAATGATAGCTCGTGCTTGTTTATTTTCGGACACACCATGCCCGAAAATCCGATCGATCTTGATTGTGTTAACTTGAAACTGTTGCAAATAAGCAAGTGAGGAATAACCTTTCCCGAAATCATCGAGCGCAAGTTGAATCCCTAAATCTCTAAGTGATGAAAAAATGTTTGTGATGTGGTCGGATTCGTCAAGTCTTGATGTCTCGGCCACTTCAATCTCAATCCAATTGAATGACACATCATGTCGCCGACTCGCCGATTCGAACGTACTCAACAAATGTTCGTGGTACAAATATTTCGGTGAAACATTCAACGATATGGGAACTTTATTCGGTAATGTCGCCAAAAAGCGAAACACTTCATCAATGACGTAATCTGTCATTCGGATGAATAAGTTACTTTCCTCCGCCAATGGGATAAAATCGAGTGGCGAAACCGTTCCCCACAATGGATGTTCCCATCGAATGAGCGCTTCAGCCCCGGTGATTTCACCGGTCCACGTATTCACTTTCGGTTGATAGAGGAGATAAAATTCATTGCGGTCGATTGCGGTCGGCAAGTCTCGCAACAATTCGAAACGCTTTAGTTCTTCAAGATTCATGTGTGACGTATAAAGTGAAATCGGAGTCCCTCCCGTTTTGCCCGCTCTTCCCATCGCCATGTAACTTCGACGAATGAGCGTCACTTCATCAGAGGCATCGTTCGGATAACGGCTGACCCCGATTTTAATATTTGGATAAACCGAGTAGGGTTCAAGTTGAAAACAATGTTTAGACAGATTCAATAGGTGATCCCCGATGTGCAAAAGATGTTCATCGCCATGACTACCGGGCATAAACATCAGGAAGGTATCCCCGTCTAAATGACCGACGACCGCTTCATCCGGTACGATTCGTTGCAGTCGATGTGCCGTTTGAATACGCCACTCATCACCATACTCATGTCCGAACGTTCGATTGATGTCCGCGATTCGATTGAATGAGATGGCAAACAAGACGAATGTCAAATCTGCTTGAATCAATCGCGCAATCGACTGAAACATCGTCTCACGACTCGGGATATTCGTCATCGGATCGAATTCGTTTCGCTGCATAAGTTTTGCTTCTTGCTCTCTCACCTCAGTCACATCGCGAATCAATGCCTGAAATCCCCGAACCCGTCCCTTATGATCAAATAAATGTTGACGACTCTCTTTCATCCACTTTTGCTTCTTTCCGACAAAAATCCGATATTCCAGTTCGACATGATTCGTGTGCCGTGTCTCTTCGTTCGCCTGATTGATCTTTTCTAAATCGTCTTGATGAATCACTGCTTTCCAATAGTCAGGATGAGCATTGAAGTGTTTCACCGTATACCCAAACATCGTGTGGAACTGTCCTGCCGCAAACTCGATTTGATTTGTATCATAACTGTAATCGCAAATCGTCGTATCGGATGCCTCACATACGCGATGTAACAGCTCTTCTTTATCCGTCAGCTCGTGCTCGATTCGCTGCTGATCTTTCGTTGAAAAGATGACGTATGTCAAAACGTTACGTTCAAGAGATAACACACCTCGCACGGTCACTGGCATATCTTCAAACGTCTGTTGGTGACGAAGTCGAATCTCCATCGTAAAGTCGCTCTCCCCAGCATCTGCTCGCAACGATTGAACCGATTGCTTTAATC
Source organism: Exiguobacterium sp. s63 (assembly GCF_018617335.1). GTDB lineage: Bacteria > Bacillota > Bacilli > Exiguobacteriales > Exiguobacteriaceae > Exiguobacterium. The sequence continues at coordinate 806,956 of NZ_JACSKB010000001.1, forward strand.
GTTCCCAATCATCAGGGTGCACCGTTTCTCGAATCTGGTCCGCACTCATCTCATTCAGTCGTTGCCTCGAAACACCGAGGAAAGACGAAACTTGGGAAGAGAAGGAGAACGACCCGTCCGCGAGATGTACTTCGATGATCATAAGACCGGGTACTTGTTCAAGCAACTCCCGGCCGACTTTCATGAAGGCATAACGGTTTTGTTTGTCCCATACGGCACTCATGTCTTTGACAATCCCGTAAACGCCTTCAATGAGCTGATCTTTATAAAGCGGGGTACACGTTACCGCAAACTTCCGCTTTTGTCCGTCTTGTACTTTGATTAGTTCAAAATGAACCGTTTCTCCAGCTAGCGCTTGTTCATGATATGGAATAAACTCTTCGGCTCCTGTCAAAGATAAGGCAAGATCGTCAAGTAACTGCTCCATTTTTTCGTTCGATTCGATGAGTTGCCCCTTCATATCGAGTACATAAATCGCATCTGGGTACTGTTCCATTTGGAGTGAGTCCACATGAAATACCGGAATCGATTCAGATGACAGTATATCTGTAACGTCTCCATTGACGCGATGAATCCATTTCTTAAAAATCGCCATACAATCTCTCCTTTCGAAAGAGATGGAAGTTTCAAACGGAAATTCTCGCGTTCATACAAAATATCTAGTTTACAAAACATTAATTACCAATTACCCATCATTGGGCCATTAGAAAACCCCACTTGTTTAAAGTGGGGTCAATAATTAATTTCGTTCGAGGACGAACGTCTTGTATGCAGGCACATTGACTGTTCCAGTCGCGCGCTTGATTGTCTTCGTTCCGGCACGATCGCCGTCGACAATCACGTTCCAGTTCCCTTTTGGAAGGGAAACTTGAACATTTGTCGGATTGGCGTTATGCGTGATGAACAAGTCGTTCTTTTGTCCTGGTGCGTCTTCATCAATCAAGTACGTGATGATATTCGCTTCCGCTTTTTGGAACGTCAAGAATCGTTTCACATCGCTCGCTTTCGTCATCCGAAGACCTGGGTTGGCTTTACGCATCTCAATCAAGCCTTTCATGTATTGGACGTCCGCCTTGCGGTCGGCTGCCCGTTTCCAGTCGAGCTGGTTGATTGAGTCTGGTGATTTGTATGAGTTGTGGTCACCTTCCTTCGTGCGCATGAACTCTTGTCCTGCGTGAAGGAATGTCGTCCCTTGGCTCGTTAAGAGAATGCTCGAGGCGAGACGATGCATCTTCGTCTTATTCACCTCAGATTCGTTCGGGTTCGTCAACGTCAATTTATCCCACAGAGTATGGTTGTCATGGGCTTCGACGTATGTGATCGCTTGCGTCGGTTCTTTCGTGAATCCTTTAATCGTGTCGCTATATGCGATCTCACCGACGATTCCCGTCTTCACTCGATTTTCCATACCTTCTTTTCCGTTGATGAAGCCGTTGTCCTCATCGTAGAAGACGCTACCTTTCAATCCATCACGGATGTTGTCGTTGAAGTGGGCGATGCCCGGCATTGCATAAGCGTTCTTTTGGTTTGCTTTGAGTTCGGCGTCAAGTGGCGTACCGAGGTCCCATCCTTCTCCGAAGACGAGGATCGACTTGTCGACTCGGTTCAACTCCGCACGAACTTTGTTCATCGTATCGACGTCATGAATTCCCATCAAGTCGAAACGGAATCCGTCCCAATGGTATTCTTTCGCCCAATAGACGACAGAATCGACGATCAGTTTTTGCATCATCGCCCGCTCAGAAGCCGTATCGTTTCCGACACCTGTTCCGTTCGCGAAGTCGCCACCTGCTGTGTAGCGATAGTAGTAACCCGGGACGATTTTGTGTAAGTTTGATGCCTGCGCATCGAACATGTGGTTGTATACGACGTCCATGACACCACGGAGGTTGTTGTCATGTAATCCTTGAATCATCTGTTTCATTTCCATGATGCGCACTTTCGCATCGTAAGGGTTCGTTGCATACGAACCTTCTGGTGCATTGTAGTTTTTCGGATCATATCCCCAGTTGTACGTCGCCATCGGATTCGTCTCATCGACCGAGGCCGTGTTGAAGTCATAGACCGGAATGAACTGAACGTGTGTCACACCGAGGTCTTTGACATGATCGAGCCCCGTCTTCGTCGCCGTTTTCTTCCCGTCAACGAGAAGACGTGTGCCACGTTCGACGACCCCGAGATACTTCCCTTTGTTTTGAATACCTGAATCGTATTTGTCCGTCTTCACATCGAAGATTGAGAAATCACGGACATGCGTCTCATAGATGATCGCATCCGTTGATTGTTTCAACTTCGGTTTCATCGAATTCCAACGTTTCGGATCTGTCTCTTTCAAATCGACGACGACTCCTTGGTCACCGTTCACGCCGACAGCCGTCGCATACGGATCGACCGCACGGACTTTTCCAGTCGCATGGGTCACTTGGTACGTATAACCGATGCCGTCCAGGTCGCCGCGCACTTCCGCCACCCATGTGCCACGCTCACCGCGTTTCATCTTGATGGCTTTTTTCATATCTTTGTCGTTCGTCGGTCGGTTCGTCGGCATGTTCCACAGCTCTAGTTCCACTTGTTGAGCCGTCGGTGCCCAAAGGACGAACTTCGTTTTCGCTTTTTGATACGTGACACCGAGTTTACCGTCATATGCATATTTCGCATCGAATTCCTTCGAACGAAGGACCTTGCCGGCTTGGAGTGTCTGTTCCCCAAACTCCGGGTGCGAGGCTTTGATGACTTTCGCTAAGTCGATGTCTGACTTGAATTGAATCGTGACAGACTTGTCGCCAGCCTTTTCAATCGATTCCACCGTTGCCCCTTCCACGCTCACTTCATCGATGAACGCATCCGTGATGACACGGTTAGTCGTGAGTGTCGCCTGACGGAACGTGTCCGCCGAGAACGAGACGAGTTTCGGAGAACGATCGATTTGTGGCTCTGAATAGTAGATTGTCGAATCTCCTTCAACGAGCCAAATCTCTTTTGCAGTCCCGAGAACGAATCGGTCTTCCCCATCCTTCTCCGTCCATTCTCCTTTTTTCGTGATCAAGCCCATGAGTTTCTTCGACTCTGGGTTAGCGAGTTTCACGTTCGCGACGGCACCGAAATCATCTGTCCCATCGAACACGATGCTCTGTCCGTCCCCACCGTCTGGCCAAGCCCATAGACCCCAGTCCGTGTATGTATTGTCGTAACGGAAATAATGAACGTTCATATCGATTTCTGTTGAAGCCGTCTCACCGTCCGGGTTTGACGTATAGATGGTCGGATCTCCTGACTTGATCCATACTTCAGCGACACCATCTTGAATCATGTCGCTCGTGATGAAGCGGTCATTCTCAGAACCTTTATCTTTGTCCCAATTGTCCGTGCGGACGATGAGACCGATTTTTTCAGGTGAATCGACTGGGAATTCGTAAGCCGCCACCTTTCCGAATGCATCTTCCCCGTTAAATGTGAAGCCTTTATTCGGGAAGTAATCTGGGCCGTTCGCCCAAAGCCATAAGTTCCAATCCTTTTCGTTATCCGGCGCCTCTTGATAATGGACGACGACAAGTGTCGACTTCCCTTTATCTAAAGCGGACGTCGTCATCGGAAACATTGACAGAATTAGTGCAAACGTTAGCACAACTGCCCATACGGGTTTCCACTGCTTTTTGACCATGAGGGTCCCTCCTTGTAGCACTATTTTGAGAAAACGCTTACACAAAAAATTGTAAACGGTTTCCTTTAGTGAAGCAACGTTATTTTAGAAAAGGGTCAATTGGCATCAATAGCCGCCCATCTCATATAGGGAATATGAACGAGTGAAGTCCTCATTCACGAAAAAACGACGTCCGGTAGATTCGGACGTCGTCTTGTTTAGTTCCCGTATTTTTTGAACAACTGATAGTTCTTATTTCCACCTGACAAGTTGTACACGTCAGTGAATCCGAGGTTACGGAGCACGTTCTGAGCCGCATTCCCCGTCACCCCTCCATTACAGTAGACGACGGTCGGTTTGTGCTTGTCCATGTCTTTCGCCGCTTCCCGGAGGTTACCGAGCGGGACGTTGACGGCACAATCGACACACGCCTTCTCGAACTGCGCAGCTTTCCGCGTGTCGATGATTTGCATGTCTTCCCCGGCATCGATTCGTGTCTGAAGCTCGGCCGGTGTGATGAGTCGCGCCGCCTTGTCGATACTGTTCGAAAGCACCATCCCCGTATACATGACCGGATCTTTCGTCGTCGAGAACGGTGGTGCGTAGGCGAGGTCGAGGTGGAACAAGTCGTCCACTTTCGCCTTGAGCGTGATGGCTGTGACGAAGACGTCGATTCGTTTGTCGACTCCTTCGAATCCAACGATTTGGACACCGAGCAGTTGACGTGTCGCACGGTCCGCGACCGCTTTGATTGTCATATCTTTCCCACCCATGTAGGCAGGCTTATCCGGTTTCGTATTATGAAGCACCTCGATATCGTATCCGAGTTCACGTGCTTCTTTTTCGGCGAGACCCGTCTGTGCGACGGCAAGTCCGAACACTTTGAAGATACCCGTGCCGAGGATACCCCGATGTTCGAGATGACCGCCCGTGATGACGTCCCCGGCGGTCCGCCCCATCTTGTTCGCTGTCGAACCGAGTGGACGCCAAATCGGTTTGCCTGTCACGATCGAGAAGCTCTCCGCGACGTCTCCGGCCGCATAGACGTCTGGGATGTTCGTTTCCATCCGCTCATTGACAGCGATCGCACCCGTTTCCCCTATCGTGACGCCCATCTTCATGGCGAGCTCGACGTTCGGTCGGACTCCGACCGACAAGATGACGAGGTCCGTCTCAATCGTCTTGCCACTCTCCGTGACGACCCGTTCGACATGTCCGTCGCCGACAAGTTCCGTCACGGTCTCACCAAGCATGAGCTCGATTCCGTTCTTCTCGAGGTGCTCCTCGACGCGACACGCCATATCCTTGTCGAGTGGCGGCATCACTTGCGGCACACGTTCGATGATGGTCACGTCCACCCCGCGAAGCTTCAACTGCTCCGCCATCTCTAGACCGATGAAGCCGGCGCCGATGATCGTCGCATGTTTCGGGTCTGTCGAATCGACGAAGGTACGTGTCGCCTCCGCATGTTGGATGTTTCGAATCGGGAAGACGTTGTCGGACTTCACCCCTGGAATCGGTGGGATGATGCTCGACGCACCCGTCGCAAGGACAAGGACGTCATAGGTGTCCGTGAGCGTCTCACCCGTCTCTAAGTTTTCAACCGTCACCGTCTTCGCGTCTTTGTTGACAGCTGTGACGTTATGACGTGTCATAACGTCAATGTTGTAACGCTTCTTAAAGAAGGCAGCGTCACGCGGCGTCAAGTCGTCACGTGACTCGACTTCTCCACCGATGTAATATGGAATCCCACATCCCGAATACGAGATGTCGTAGTCCCGGTCGTAAATCGTAATCTGTGCGTCCTCGTTGTTCCGACGTGCTTTCGCCGCGACCGATGTCCCGGCAGCGACTGAACCGATGATGACTAGTTTCATATAACCACTCCTCAATAAAGTAATAAGCTGATATATAGACCGAGCAATGTGATAGCGAGTGTCGGAATCGTCAAGATGATCCCGACTTTGAAATACTCACCCCACCCGATTTTAAGCCCTTTCGTACGAAGGACGTGGAGCCATAGAAGTGTCGCCAGCGACCCGATCGGGGTAATCTTCGGACCAAGGTCTGATCCGATGACGTTCGCATAGATTAACGCTTCCCGAATCTGCCCGGTCGTATGCGTCAAGTCAATGGCGAGCGCGTCAATCATGACGGTCGGCATGTTGTTCATGACCGATGACAAGATGGCAGCCAAAAAGCCCATCCCGAACGTGGCACTGAATGCGTTCACCGCGAACCAGTCGATAAAGTTCGCCAGTACTTGAGTGAGTCCGGCGTTTTGAAGACCGTAGACGACGATATACATCCCGAGCGAGAAGAAGACGATGGCCCACGGTGCACCTTTCACGACTTGAGTCGTTTGTACCGCTGACGAGCGATTCGCCATCACGAGGAAGAACAAGGCGATGACACCCGCGACGAGCGAAACGGGAATCTCCACTAAATCACTCGTGAAGTACCCGATGACCAGTAACCCGAGTACGACCCACGATAAGCGGAACATCGTATGATCTTTAATGACGGACGAAGGTTCAGCCAACTGTAAGGCGTCATAGTGTTTCGGGATGTCTTTTTTGAAATACAAGTACAACACGAGCAAACTGCCCGCGACCGCGAACACGTTCACGAATACCATCCGCGCGGCGTACTCGGCAAAACCGATATCAAAGAAGTCGGCTGAGACGATGTTGACGAGGTTCGAAACGATGAACGGGAGACTCGCCGTATCGGCGATGAATCCGGATGCCATCACGTATGCCAAGACGACCGCGTCCGGCAGTTTAAGAGCCCGGACCATCGCCAAGACGATGGGGGTCAAGATCAGCGCTGCCCCGTCGTTCGCAAACAAGGCCGCGACGAGCGCACCGAGTAGTGTGATATAGACGAAGAGCCTCACCCCGCCACCTTTGGCGATTCGCGCCATATGTAATGCGGCCCATTCGAAAAATCCAATCTCATCTAAAATGAGCGAGATGATGATGACCGCGATGAAGGTGAACGTCGCGTTCCAAATGATGCCCCACACCGTGCCGACGTCATCAAGATTGACGACACCTGAAATGAGGGCGATGACGGCCATTCCCATCGCCGAGTAACCGATGCCTAGGCCTTTCGGTTGCTTGATGATCAGAAAAAGCGTCACCACAAAAATTAAACTAGCAATCCACTGCACAATGAGTTCCTCCGATATTCTCTATTTATTGTTTTAGCAAGACGGTTGCAATCCATGCAACACCAGCGTCATTCCCTCTTCTGTCGATTCGACGTCGAGCGTGACGTTCGCGGCTAGTGCTTCAGCTTCCTTCGCTACGGCAAACGTGAGGTCGTCGAAATGCTTCACTTCATCCGTCGTTTCCGGTGTCGCTACGGTCAGACCGAGTGTCGGTCCACAGCAGCCTGCCTCCGTGATGATGCGGACCGATTTCGTTTCTTCCTCTTCTAACGCAGTTTGTAAAAAGTCGATCGCTTCGTTTGTGATATTCATTGTATTTTCTCCTTTACTAATTGAGATAACGCCGCATATCCGACCGGCAGTCGTTCTTGCCATTCGAGCATCGTCGGACGTGACTTGGTGCTTACGCTTTCGAGCCACGGGACCTCATTCGCGACTTTCGCGGTCAATAATTTACTTGTGACCTCGAGCGTCGTGAATGATTGATTGACGACCCAGGCGAACGGTCGAATCGTCGCCCGTTCTAAGTCACTGGCGAGGCGCTCGGCCTCGTATACCGGTGTCGCTTCAGGCAATGTCGTGATGATAACGTGCGTTTGTTTCGGATCACGTAGTTTCGGTAACAATTCTCGGACCGCTTCCGGAACGAGACCGGTCGAGCGTTCGAGTTCGCGGTGATAACTCTCGGTCGCATCTAACAGAAGAAGCGTGTGTCCCGTCGGTGCCGTATCGATGACGACGAAACGATCTTTCGCTTTCGCCACTTGATCGGCAAAGGCACGGAAGACGGCAATCTCTTCAGTACAGGGTGAGCGCAAATCTTCTTCGAGCATCGCACGTTGTTCATCGGTCATCTCACCGGCCTGTTCGAACACGTCCCGTCGATACGTCTCGACCTCGATTCGCGGGTCAATCGCGTCCACGGTGAACGTTTCTGGAACATCCGTCCCAATGGCCAATGCAACATGGCCAGCCGGATCCGTCGTCGTCAAATGGACGGCGTGTCCCCGTTCATGAAGCGCCACGGCAAGGAGCGAGGCGATTGTCGTCTTCCCGACGCCACCTTTCCCCATCGTCATGATGACGCTCGGTCCGTCCGCTTCCAACTCGTCGACGAGTTGATGGAGTTCCCCATATATACTCGTCTCGTACACCTCACGCGAGATCGCTACCTCTTGCCCGCTTCCCCAGCGCCGGAGTGCCGAAATACCGACAAGGTTCTCAAACGCATACGGTAGGGTGAAGACCGGAAGCGAGGCGAGTGTTTCCGGGAGCGATTGAAGCGTGTCTTGTTGGCGATCGATGACCGCACGCGCAAACCGGTCCGTCGCTTCTTCTAACGAGATGACACCATTGATGATGAGCTGCATGTGCTCGATTCCGATCGCCTGTAGCTCGGTGGCGGCACGTTCGGCCTCCAACAGTGTCGACACGTCTGGTCTGGCGACGAGGAGCAGAGTCGTCTCTTCCCCATCACGCAGTGTCTCGACGGCACGTTTGTATTGGTGTTGCTTCTCCGAAAGACCGGCGAGCGGACCGAGGCATGACATACCGGTCGTGTTCGTCTCTAAAAACTCATTCCATGCACTCGGTAGCGTCAAGAGCCGGAGCGTGTGTCCCGTCGGTGCCGTATCGAAGATGACATGGTCATACTGTTCGCGCGCCTCGTCTGACGTCAATAGCTCCGTGAACTGGTCGAACGCCGCGATCTCGACCGTACAGGCACCGGACAGCTGTTCTTCCATTGACTGGATGGCAACGTCGGGTAACACGCCGCGATACGGACCGACCATGCGTTCCATGTATTGTTTGGCCGCCTGATCAGGGTCAAAGTTGGCAATCGCGAGTGTCGTTCCTGCGACAAGTCGGGGCGACTCGTCGAATTTCATCTCAAAGACGTCTTGTAAATTGCTCGCCGGGTCGGTCGAAACGAGCAAGACACGCTTGCCACGGTCGGCAAGTGTCAATGCGAGACTTGATGCGGTCGATGTCTTCCCGACGCCACCTTTTCCGGTCAAGAACACATAACGAGTCGGTTGGGTCGTATGAAAATCAAATGGCAACATGAGCATATCTCCTTATTTCTTGAGTGAGATGCGAACTTTCGGTTTTTCTCCGTCCTGTTTGGCGAAAGCGGTGATCGGTAATCCCGTCAACTCCGCCAGCTCTTCATTCGTCAAATACGCGCCCCGTTTCACAACCTTCCCGTCGACAAGCGTCAATGGAAGCGACTCAATCCCGTTTGCGATTTCAGCTTTGACGACGCTGTTCTCGACGAAGCGATTCGGTTCCGATGCGAGATTGGATCGTGACACATCAAAACCGCGCTGCTGCAACACGTAGTGAATCGTCGCCACTCGCGTCAATTCTGGGTCGATGGACGGTCCGCATAACCCTGTCGGACAACACATTGCAGGCTCAAACACTTCAAGTTTCATCTTTTTCTCTCCTTACATCGCACAATCCGGCTCACAATCACAGCTCGGCTCGACGGTTTCTAGATTGGCTAATAATTCGGTGACGAGCGGATAAAACGGACTCGTCTCGTTCAACCGGTAATGAATCCACTGTTTGTCTCGACGCTCAAGCAAAAGGCCCGCCTGACGTAACATTTTCAAATGACGGCTGATCGCCGGTTGCGAGATATCGAAACGGTCGACGAAACTACACGCACATTGCTCGCCTGCCTCCATTTGTTTCAACATCGTCAATCGGGTAGAATCTCCGAGCACCTTGAGCACCTTACTCAATTCTTCAACGGCATACACTTTCTCTCACCCTCTCATATAACAAAAAAGTTATATAACCTATACGTTATGAAATTAACATAGTTTTATACGCGAAGCAATTGTCATTTTGGACTCAATTCGGTATGATGAAACACGTTGAAAATGAACGGATTCCAGTTTTTTGATTTTCGTGAGACTCGAAAATCAAATCATTATAAATAGAAAGGTGTGTTCTTTTGGAAAGATTGAATACGTTGAAACACGAATGGTTCGGAAACGTCCGAGCCGACATTTTGGCCGGGATCGTTGTCGCCTTGGCGCTCATCCCGGAAGCCATCGCTTTCTCCCTCATCGCGGGAGTCAACCCGATGATTGGGCTATACGCTTCCTTCATCATCGCGATGGTCATTTCGATTGCTGGAGGTCGACCGGCGATGATTTCGGCTGCGACCGGTGCGATGGCGCTCGTCGTCGTCTCACTCGTTGCTGACCATGGACTCCAGTATCTGCTCGCTGCAGGTATTCTAACCGGGATCATCCAAATCGTTCTCGGTTATCTCGGCATCGCCCGCTTGATGAAATTCATCCCGCGTGCCGTCATGGTCGGTTTCGTCAACGCGCTTGCGATTTTAATTTTCCAAGCGCAACTCTCTAACTTTGAAGGAGAGAGTTGGATCATCTGGGCGATCGTCGCCGCATCGCTCGCCATCATCTTCTTGTTCCCACGTGTGACGAAAGCCATTCCGGCACCGCTCGTCGCTATCGTCGTCATGACGGTCCTCGCGATCACGCTCGGACTCGACACGAAAAACATCGGGGACATGGGAACGATTTCTGCGACACTTCCGGACTTCTTGTTCCCGGACGTGCCGTTCACGCTCGAGACGCTCACGATCATCTTGCCATACTCAATCTCGCTCGCCTTCGTCGGATTGATCGAATCGCTCTTGACTGCCCAAATCGTCGATGACATGACAGGAACGGACTCAAACAAAAACCGTGAATCACGCGGACAAGGAATCTCGAACATCATCGCCGGTTTCTTCGGTGGGATGCCAGGATGTGCGATGATTGGACAATCGGTCATCAACGTCTCATCTGGCGCCCGTGGTCGACTCTCGACATTCACTGCCGGGCTCGCGCTCTTCATCATGATCATGACGATCAGCGATGTGCTCATGCTCATCCCGGTCGGTGCGCTCGTCGGGGTCATGTTCTTCGTCTCGTATGCGACGTTTGACTGGGGTTCGCTCAAAGCGATGCGTACCGCTCAAAAGTCGGACACGGTCGTCATGCTTGTCACAGTACTCGTCACCGTCTTCACGCATGACCTCTCACTCGGTGTATTAGGCGGAATCTTGACGGCTGCCATCTTGTTCGCCGCTAAAATTTCAAAAATCGACCTCGGTCGAAGTGTCACGTCCGACCGTGCCGACTATACGGTCAACGGACAGCTATTCTTCGCCTCGACGTCTGAATTCGTCAACCAATTCGACATCACGGAAGATGTTGATGCCGGTGTCAAAAAAGTCACAATCGACTTTGCGAACACCCATCTTTGGGACGATTCGGCCATCGGCGCAATCGATAAGGTCGTCTTCAAATATCGGGAAGTCGGCATCGAACCTGAACTGCTCAACTTGAACAAAGACTCGGAAAAACTGCTCAACACGCTCGCGCTTCACTTGAAGCAACAAAACGCGAACGCGGGACATTGATTCATCGTTCCCCCGACTCGTTAAATCACCTATACTGAAAGTAGAACGTGCGAAAGAGGAGGAGTTTTCATGGGAAAGGTATTTTTAGCGGCAGACGGTTCTGCCCACTCGAAACGTGCGCTTGAAAAAGCGATTCAGCTCGCAAAGGCGTCGCATGCATCGATTGACATCGTGCACGTCATCAGCGCGAAGGAATCGAAAGAAGCGGCCCTCAATTCGACAGGAAAGATCGACTTGGAGACGAAGCGAAAGCAGATGCTCAAACCGCTGTTTGAGTTGATGGAAGCAGAAGGCATCGCCTACGAATATATCGAACTTCGTGGGGAGCCGGACGTCGAGCTCGTCAAATATGCAAACCATGAGCCGTACGAGTATGTCGTCGTCGGATCACGCGGATTGAATACGTTCCAAGAGTTCGTACTCGGTAGCGTGAGTCATAAACTCGCCAAACGTGCTCTCGCCCCTGTCATCATCGTCAAATAATGAATCGTCCCCCACCTCTCCATGAGGTGGGGAATTTTTGTGTCACATACAGGGGACACCCCGTACGTGTAGAATGTGTTAAGGACAGTTTATTTTAATAAGGAGGTTCACACGATGGATATCGTAAACGACCCGAATACCCTTTTTCTCATTTTATTACCTGTTTTGATTCTGCAACTCATCTTACTCGTCGTCGCCTTGATTGACTTGTTTAAACGCGACGTGACGAACGGTCCAAAATGGGTATGGCTACTCGTCATCGTCTTCATCAACATACTCGGTCCAATCATCTACTTCCTATGGGGACGGACACCGCGATGAGAGTCACACATGTAACGAAACAATTCGGCTCCTTCACGGCACTCGATGATGTCAGTTTCGAATTACGACCAGGCTGTACGTCTCTCCTTGGGGAGAACGGTGCCGGGAAGACGACACTTTTGAACCTGCTCGCACGTGTCACCGAGCCGACAAGTGGCGACATGAGCGGACATGAACGCATTCGAATCGGCTATTTGCCGCAACGTCCGGCCCTCTATCCATCGTTGACACCCGTCGAGACGATTCGGTATGCCGCTGAATTGACGGGGACGAAACACGTCGACCCAATCCAACTATTGAAACGGGTCGGGCTCGAACCCGTCGACCGTCCAGCAACGAATTTATCGGGCGGGATGCGACAACGGCTCGGGATTGCCCAGGCGCTCGTGCATGACCCGGAACTCTTACTGCTCGATGAACCCGTCTCCGCACTCGACCCACGTGGTCGACGAGAAGTGCTCGATTTGTTGAGTGACTTGAAGCGAGAGCGGATGATCCTGTACTCGACGCACGTCCTTCCGGATGCCGAAGAAGCGAGCGACTGGGTGCTCTTGCTTCGCCAAGGCAAATTGCTCATGGAAGGGACCGTGACCGACCTGCTCGGGTCGAAGTCGACCATCGAGTTACGTCTTTTTGATGACGAGATGAGTGAAGCAGATTGGACGCAATTAGAAGGCGTGGCTCGGACAACGAAACGGGGTTCCACGTGGACGTTCGAGTCAACAGACCGGGATATCGCCGAACGGGCGATTTTGCGGCGCGTGTTAGAACGGAACGTCACCATCCAATCGCTACACGTCGGGCATCCGTCGCTCGAATCTTTATTTTTGGAGGTGAACGCCTGATGCGTACCGCAATCTTCAAACAGGAATGGCGAGAGGCATGGTCGAACAAACGGCTCGTCTGGATCCCGATCGCTCTCATGCTCCTTGCCTCGATGCAGCCGCTCACGCTCTACTTTTTACCGGATATTCTCGCCGCCGGCGGCAATTTACCGGACGGGGCCGTCATCGACCTTCCGACACCGACACCGGAAGAAGTATTAATCTCGGTCAGTGAACAGCTTCGGCAAATCGGACTTCTCGTCGTCTTGTTGTCGGCGATGCACACGTTCAGTCATGAGCGGACGAACGGGACGCTCGCCTGGCTCAAGTCGTTACAAATCCCGACGTCTCGCATCGTCATCAGCAAATGGGCACATTACGTCCTCTTGACGGTCGGTGGCCTCATACTCGCACAACTAGCGGCGGCTTACTATACGGTCATTCTTTTCGAGGTGTTTGATGTACCCGCATTTCTCGTATCGACGGCACTTCTCCTCTGTCATTTCGTCGTCCAGCTTTCCATCTTCATTCTCCTTGCGGCCATGATCGAGAGCGGGGTCGTCGCGGTCGTCATGACGCTCGGTCTTCATTTCGTCATGTCGCTCCTCATCGGATGGGTCGACCTCGATTGGATGCCATGGATGCTCGGTCCTCTATCGAGTCAGGTGCTCCTGACCGAGGTGGATCTCGTGTGGCCACTCGTGACGGGAACCGTTGTCGTTACCCTCTCCCTTTTTGTGGCGTCGAAACGACTTCGGTTCATGAGCCATTCGGCGTAAACGTCTGACTTCTTAAATGATTCATTTGCCACTATCTTCCCTTGGATAAAAATGGTTATATTATTTTATATAGCATTTTTTGAAAATCGGGAGGCTTACTCATATGAAGTGGAAGACAACTACCCTATTTAGTTTAATCGCCGGTACCCTCCTTACCTCTCCCCTTCTGACACATGCAGAAGGTTCATTCCAACAGACGGAGGATGGCATCGTCTATACGTCGAGTGATGGGACGGTATTGACGGGATGGCAAGAAATCGACGGCCATACATACTATCTGAATGAAGATGGCACCCTCCTCACAGGTTGGCAAGAAATTGAAGGGGCTACATATTACTTTGAGGCAGACGGTCGACTCATCACGGGTGCTTACGCGATTGACGGCACGACCTACACGTTTGACGAGAACGGGAAGTTGCTCACCGGCTGGCAGGAACGAGATGGTCTCGTCTACTATTACGATGAGACCGGTCAACCTGTCACGGGATTCCAGACGATCGCAGGCAAGCGATATTACTTCAACGAGGATGGGGTCCGTCTCTCAGGTTGGCAACAACTCGGGAACGCCAAGCATTATATTTTCCCGGATGGCACGATCCATACAGGGATGTATACGATTGACGGCAAGAAATACTATTTGATGGAGCAAGGAAAGATGGCGACCGGTTGGCAGACGATTGGCATACGTCGCTATTACTTCGGGGATGACGGGGTACGTCGCCAGGGACTCTCCCGAATTGGTGAAAAAGTATATGGATTCCATCCCTATTATGGGTATCGCCTCGAAGGACTGCATCGGATTAACAATCGTCACTACCTCTTCGGAAAATACGGCGATCGTAAGTACGGGCTACAACGAATCGACGGCGTCATGTATGGGTTCCATCCGACCTACGGATATCGACTAGAAGGTGTCCACACATTGAATGCACGCGTCTATTCGTTCGATTCCTACGGACGCCGCGAGTATGGGTTCCAAACGGTCGAGGGGAAGAAGATCGGATTCCATCCGACCTACGGATACCGGTTGCAAGGAAAATTCCGATTGGATGGAAAGACGTATCATTTCCACTCGACGGGTGTCCCCGAGAAGGGATGGAAATATACGACCCAGTACGAGTATTACGCTCCAGCGTTGACGAAGAAGACGGATTGGCAAGCCATCGACGGCAAGTGGTATTACTTTGATCCATACGGAAAGATGTATCAAAACCGTCGTGTCGGGAACGCCTCGTTCGATGCGCGGGGTGCCTATTCTCAGGCACTGTCCATCTATAAAATGAGTGTCCCACTCTATCGTCAGTTCCCGATGGGCTATCCGTCCGGCTGCGAGTTCTTCTCCCTCAAGATGGCACTTGAAGAGAAAGGTCGTGCCGTCAGCGCCTCGACCTTATATAACGAGATGCCAAAGAGTATGTGGAACGCCCGCTATGAGAACCGTCTCTATCGCTGGGTCGACCCGAACGTCATGTTCACAGGTGATCCGAAAGGGACGCTCGGCAAATATAAGAACTATGGGATCTATCCAAAAGGTATGATCGGATTCGCCAGTAAATATCGTCCGGTGAAAGACTTGTCCAACCAAGGACTTGGTTCAATCGAACGTGAACTGTCGATGGGCAACCCGGTCATCGTCTGGGCGAGCGTCGACTTCAACAAACCGTTCGGCTACTTCAACTGGTACACCGCTTCGAACAAGAAGTTCACCGGTTACGTCAATTATCACGTCATGTTGGCGACCGGTTATGACAAGTCAAACTTGTATATCAATGACCCGTATCGTGGTCGCTTGGTCATCCCGAAATCCAAAGTGAGCGCCGTCATGAGCGCGACAGGATGGAAAGCGCTCGCGGTCAGATAAGTAAGAAAGAACGTGCCTTTCATCGAATGGCACGTTTTTTGTGTGTGATTAGGAGAAAAGTACGAAATACAGAAATATAAATTCCTATTTTTATGATTAAATATTGAAATTAAATTTCTAGATGATACACTCCTGTTAAGAAATTGAAGCGCTTACACAAATCAAGGGAGGAACTTTTGATGAAAAAGTGGATGGGTGGTATGGCCGCGTTGACGATCCTTACGACTTCCATCGTCTGGTTGGATGCCGATGCGAAGTCTGAACCGAAAAAGCCAAAGGTCGAACTCGGGGTCGACCGCTTGATGGAAAATCCGGAGATTTTGAAAGGGAAACGGGTTGGACTGATCACGAATCCGACCGGGGTCAATGCGGAACGAACGAGCATCGTCGATCTATTCGACCAGTCCGATGACTTCGAATTGACGGCACTATACGGACCGGAACACGGCGTTCGAGGAGACGCCCAAGCCGGGTCGACCGTCAGCTCCTACATCGATGACGTGACGGGATTGCCCGTATACAGTCTATATGGTGCCACGAAGAAACCGACGGCTGAGATGCTACAAGATGTCGACGTGCTCGTCTTTGACATCCAGGATGTCGGGACACGCTACTATACGTATATCTATACGATGGCGTATGCGATGGAAGCCGCAGCCGAGAACGATATTCCGTTCGTCGTCCTCGACCGTCCGAACCCACAAGGTGGGCTTCGCGTCGACGGTCCGGTGCTCGACCCGGACTACTCTAGCTTCATCGGTCTCTATCCGATTCCACTAAAGCATGGGATGACCGTCGGAGAACTCGCGCAACTGTTCAACACTGAGTATCAGATTCAAGCCGACCTCGAAGTCGTCAAAATGAAAGGATGGAAACGTTCGATGATGTATGAGGACACGGGCCTCCCATTCGTCATGCCATCCCCGAACATGCCGACGACCGACACGGTCAACGTCTATCCGGCGACCGGGCTGTTTGAAGGGACGAACCTATCCGAGGGTCGTGGGACGACGAAACCGTTTCAGTTGATCGGCGCGCCGTATATTCACGCACATGAGTACGCGAAAGAGCTGAACGAACTCGAGTTGCCGGGAGTCGCCTTCCGGGCTGCCTCATTCACGCCGACGTTCTCCAAACATGCAGGCAAACTGACACACGGAGTCGAGGTGTATGTCACCGATCCAGCTCGATTCGAATCGACGAGAACCGGGATCGCGATGATTCAAACGGCTCATGCCATGTATCCGAACGACTTCGATTTTTTAGCGAACGACTTCATCACGAAACTGACAGGGAACGCTTATGTGAAAGACATGATTCTCGAAGGAGCTCCGCTTGAAGACATCCTGACGAAAATCGAGGACGAGCGAGACGCCTTCCTCCCGATTCGAAAAGAGTATTTGCTGTATAAATGAAGCGAGGATGGGCTCACGAAGAGTCCATCCTTTTTGTAATGAAATGGTAAAACCAAAAATCACCCAAACAATATAGAATATAGGGAGTCCCATAAAAGGAGTCGATTCCATTGAAGAAGCATCTCTCTCTACTACTCACCATCATTCTGACACTCGGTGTGATCGGGTCACCGCTCTCGACTAATCGCGTCCAAGCATATTATGAGACGTCGATCAACACGACCGGTTACGTAACGAACATCAGTCAACTCAACGTCCGGCAGTCGCCTTCTTTGAGCGCGAAACGACTTGCACTCATTCCACGAGACGGCTCGATGCGCGTCCGGACATCGTTCCAGTTGGATGGCGTGCGTTGGTATAAGATTCAATGGGGCAACGGCTATGCTTACCTGCCTGCCAAATATGTCCGCTTGTCCACTGCTGAGGTGAATTTCACGAAACCGACGTATGTCAAACCGTCGAGCGTCTATTTAAAATCACGTCCGCTCACGACCTCTTCGAACGTCAAGTTCGTCCGGCAAGGCACCGAACTCGAGACCGTGTCATATCGCTATACGGGTACGACTCGTTGGTATAAGGTCCGGTATGGTTCGTATACCGGCTACATCCTTGCGAAACACGTCAGCTTCACATCGCCCATCAACGTGTTGACTGAGACGAACAAAGAACGAGATGCTGCCGGCCTCTCCCTTCTCTCCGCTTCGAGTGAGGCAAATCGTGTCGCCCAAGTCCGTGCGGATGAGATGGCACGCACAGGTCAATTCTCGCATACGCTCAACGAGAACGGCACACCTGGTGACACGTTAGACGCATACGGTGTCTCGTATCGTGGCTGGGGAGAGAACATCTATAAAGGGTCAAGCGACCCGGTTCGTGCGGTCGATGCCTGGATGAACAGTAGCGGTCATCGCGCAAACATCTTGAATGCGAATTATACGCATCTCGGAATTGGCAAAGCGACCGACGCTCAAGGATTTACCATCCATGTCCAAGTCTTTTTAACGAAATAACCGCTGAAAAGACAGTCACGTCGTGGCTGTCTTTTTGTTTGACCATTCAAAAAAGCGGAATTCACATCCCGCTCTTAAGGTCGACTCGCTTCTTATATCTCGTGCTCTTTCACAAGCACACGAAAACGCGGTCGGACGGTCAATTCGATTGACGTCACGGTCCGCTTCCGATCTTCTGCGAGGACGATCAATAACTCCGCCTGATCCCGTCGGTCTTCTAAGATTTCGACTTTACTGACAGTACGGAGTAATTGATAGTATACGAGCTCCCCGTCCCGATTTTTGACGTTGATCTCAAATTCGTGATAGCTTGGTGATATTTTAAAGTAGAACGTCTCCTCTTTATTTGTGAATCGAAAAATCGACTCGTCATAGTAAAACGGTAACGTCGAATCCATTCGCTTCGGTTCGACGGTACAAAACGCGGAAAGCACGATCTCGTCCGGGAACAACGCCCCCTCTTGTTTATTGAATTGCCATCCTTTCATCCAAATCCCTCATTTCAACACCTTAATTATCTGAATAATTAGATTATTACACATTTTGATGATTCCGGACAGGGATATTCGTGACAATCCTCGAACACCTTTATAAAGAACGAGAAACATTTCACATAAGAGAGGAGTATCACGATGTCCATTATCTCGCTCGACCATGTCACGAAACGGTTCGGGGACACCGTTGCTTTGAACGACCTTAGTCTAAAAGTAGAAGCTGGGGAACTGTTCGGATTACTCGGACCGAACGGCGCCGGAAAGACGACCGCCATCTCGGTCATGTTGAATCTATATGAGGCAGACGCTGGATCGATTCACATTTTCGGAAAAGAGATGCCGAAAGACGAGCTGACCATCAAGCGCCGTGTCGGAATTGTGCCGCAACACGTCTCCGTGTATGATCAGCTGACCGTCTATGAGAATATTCAATTTTTCGCGGAACTATACGGATTCAATCCGAAAGAAGCGAAACAAAAGACCGAGGCCGCGCTTCACTTCGTCGAACTCGATGCCCATCAAAAGAAACGTCCCCCTGAACTATCCGGAGGTCTCCTCCGTCGCCTCAATATCGCTTGCGGCATCGTCCATGAACCTGAACTCATCTTCATGGATGAACCGACCGTCGCTATCGACCCGCAGTCGCGAAATACCATTCTAGAAAACATCCGTGAACTGAATCGTCGCGGCGCTACCATCATCTACACGTCACACTATATGGAAGAGGTTGAACTCCTTTGCGACCGAATCGCCATCGTCGATGAAGGAAAAATCATCGCCGAAGGAACGCAAGATGAACTGAAAGACAGCGTCATGACGCTCGAGACAGCACGGATCAAAGTCGATGCACTCACGCCAAATTTACTCGAACGCCTCGATGCACTCGACCACGTTCAAAAAGTGGAGTATGAAGAGCCGTACATCGAGGTGTCGTTAGACAAGGACACGCCGCTCGCCCCGCTCCTTGAGACACTCCATCAAGAATATGTCCACTTCACCTCCATCACGGTCGACCGCCCTTCCCTCAATACCGTCTTTTTGGCATTGACCGGGAAGACGCTTCGGGAATAGGAGGGACGTTATGTGGACTTTCATCAAATATGATGTGAAACAGAGACTACGCGACCGCGCCACTCTCTTTTGGATGCTCATCTTCCCACTCATCCTCATCTTTGGACTCGGGACGATGCTGTCGGCCGTCTTTAGTGACACATTCAAGCTTCCGGTCACGAATGTCGCCTACGTGGAGTCATCGACCGACCAGTATCGCGAACCACTCGAAACCTTCTTAAATGATGAGGAAATCAAGGCGTTCATTCAACTCGTCCCATACGAAGACATCTCTGCTGCCGAACGTGGTGTGAACGATGGCGATGCGGACGTCATCTTGCAACTCTCCGGGTCCGACATCACGCTCTTTTACGAAGAACCGACGACAGTAGAGTTCGACGTTCTCGATGCCATCCTCGATCAATATACGGCGATCGCCAATCAACAGATCACGCTCGCCGAAGCGGGCGTGTCGGCTCCATATGCGAATGAGGCTTGGCTCGACACGTCAAGTGTCGACTTGGCAGGTCGCACCCCGACCTCGCTCGAATATTTTACCGTTACCATCTCCATCATGACAGCACTATTCGGTTCATTTTATATCACGGCGATGGCACGGGAAGAACAGCCGAACACAGGAAGTTATTTACGCATCCAGGCGGCTCCTGTCCGGACGATTCAGTACCGCCTCGCACGGACGTTCAGTCGTTATGTCATCATTTTATTGCAGCTCATCCTACTGTTTTGGTTCAGTCACTTTGTTTATCGTACGTTTGACTTGGCCAACGTACAGTTCGGCTATCTGATTCTGTCTTGGCTCGCCTTGACCGCGTACGGGGTCGCCATCGGCTTTTTGATTGTCAACTTGCCGAAGTTGAGCACGACGACTAAAGACGCGATCGTCAACGGGTTCGTCGCCATCCTCATGATTTTATCCGGTGGCTATGTCCCCGGCTTTGACCAAGTGACGTTGAACTACGCACCCTGGGCTGCCTATGTGTTCATGCCGATCTTTATGCGGGACGGAATGCTTGCCGTCCTCCTCCGCGAAGGGGACATCAGTATGTACTGGCAAAGTCTCGGACTGCTCGGGATTCATTTACTCGTCTTGATTGCAATCAGTTATCTTCTTTCGAAAGGGGTGAAGCGTCATGGTGCTTATTAAACACGTGGCCAAACGAATGCTCCGAAAGAAAGGATTATGGGTGTTCACCTTCGTGTCGATGTTCGGATTCGCGCTCATCCTCTCTTTCGTCGGCGGAACATCTAGTTTGAACGCATCGATCGGCATTGTCGACCGGGATGGTGGACTCCTCGCCGAACGCCTCATTGAAGAGGCCGAACGATTTGGTCGGGTCACGTTGCTCGAGTCGGACACAGAGGACGTCTTGTTAGAAGGGGAAGACATTGTTCTGATTATTCCTGAAGACTTCACGGAAGAGGCGTTCACAGGCGATATGCCCCGCCTCTCCTTCTCGGCAATTGCGGGGAGTGATGCCTCGTTGATTGAACAGGCGCTGAACGGTCATCTGTCCCGCGAACGCCAACTACTTGAGGCGAGCGGCTATGAGGAAGCGACGTTCGAACAACTCGCATCAATTGAGACGTCGAACGGTTACACCATCAGAAGCGAACCGTTCCAAGAGAGTGTTGCCACGACTGCTCGGACACAAGCCTTCTTCGGTCTATTGTCGTTCATCATGATGTCGACGTTTCTTCAGTTCATCCCGATGTTCGTCGCAGACGACCGGGACGAGAAGATTTATTCGCGGTTGTTTGCCTCACCCGTGACGCCAAGGCGTTACTTCGGCTCACTTCTCCTCGCCTTTTATCTCGTCGGCTTCGTCTACGTGATGCTGTTGATTGGTGTGAGCCTTGCTTTATACGGTCAAGACGTCTGGTCCTATCTCCCGACCGTGTTCGCATTATTCGCTTCCTACCTCCTTGTTTGTTTAGCCTTCGGTGGTCTCATCGCCGTCTTTGCGACGAATCGGGAGAAGGCGAACATCTTTCAAATCTCGTTCACGATGGCGTCCGCTATCACCGGAGGGGCGTTCATCAGCCTGCTCTGGTTACCCGATTCATTGAAACTTGTCGGTCGTTTCCTACCGACCTATTGGTTGAATAACGGCGTCATTACGATGTATGAAGGAAAGTTTCCGTTCCTCTCCATCATCGTTATGTTCGGCATGACTGGCGTCGTTTTCTTGTTGACGGTTCTCGTATTGAAGAAGCGGCCACTCACCGTTTAAATCAAGCGAGTCCTCCAGCTTTGACTGTTGGACTCCTTCTTAATGAGTCACATAGTTTCTTATAGAGAGAAGGAAGTGTTTATGTGTCTATCGGAAGAATCATCTACTATCACCGTAAAATGCAACGTAAAACCCAGGAACAACTTTGCGAAGGTATTTGTTCCACTACTCATCTAAGTAAAATCGAAAACAATACAAAGGAAGTTAATGCAAAAACCTTAGCATTACTCTGTAACCGCCTTGGTATTTCAATCGAAGAGGAGAATCGTAGGACCGAGGCGCTGAATCGAAAGCTCGCTCAATTTTATGAATCGATTGAACGCCTTCACCGTGATTACGCAACACGTTTGAAGAATGAACTGGACGATGAGCGAGATTTTGTAAGATGTACCGAAATGGTTTATCTATTCGAGTTATACATGCTGCGTTATTTATTGTTTACGAATCAATCTTCTCAATTTGAAGATGGAGCGAGACGTCTTAAGAAAAATTTCAATAAATTATCCCCTTTCGAAAGATTTCTATGGACTTTCTTTCAAGCCGTATACCGTGCACAACAACTTCGGTTTTCCGAATCACTTATTTTGCTCAATCAAATCGAGAAGGAAGCCGAACTATACAGTGGGAAAGTAACGGATTATTATTACTATAAAGCAGCTGTCCATGGGCAATTGAAACACTTCACCTTATCTCTACATTACTCACATAGAGCGTTACAAACATTTCAAAGCACCGGGAATCTTTCGCGCATGTTGCATGTGAAAATTGGGTTATCAGCAAATCTCATCTACATCAATGACCTAGAGGGGGCAGAGCATCTTCTCCAAACCGCTCTTCATGATGCAGAAATGTTGAACGATCATGTGACACGACCGATTGTTTTACATAATCTTGGTTTATGGTATTACAAGAAAGGTAATCTCAAAGACGCTTTGCATTACTTCACAAAATCGCTTCAACTAAAGCAACACAATACTTCTGGCTATTACGGAACAGTTAGCGAGATTGTTAAAGTTCAACTTGATTTAGGGGAGAAAGAAGTAGCAATCGATTTACTAAAAAACATCTTAAGGGAATTTAAAGGAGAACAGTCCGGTCAGTATGTAGATTTGATGGTTCTATATTTAGAGATGAACGGGGACACGAAACGCCTTACCGAGTATCTCATCGAGTATGGCATTCCTATTATGGAACAAGAGGATGTATACAAAGCGGTTTCATATGCCGAAAGAGTAGCGACTATTTTTAATGAACATGGAGATCCTGTTCGCTCAAATGACTATTTACATCTCGCCAATTCATTACTAAAAAATCTTTTATTCAATCATTCAAATACATGATGAGCAAGTAGCCCTGCTACTTGCTCTTTTTTAGGTCAAATTCCCTCTGTTTATCTATAGGTGCTACATCCTGATATTCAGTTATTATATGAAAATGGTTAGGACTTAAGTCTTTTGAGCAAATAATTTTCCCAACTTTTCATTCACATTTTTACGAATCCACTTTATAAAAATGGAACCCTTATTCTTTTTGTATAAAGTAACCGCATAAATCGAACAGAATTTTCCCAATTAACAGAATACTCTATCTCACTCTACACTGTGACTAGTACGAATACTAATTTAATGATGAGAAAGAGGCGAACAAGATGAAAAAGAAATCTGGAACACTTTTGGCTGTTGCATTGACAACCAGTCTGATGGGAACCTTGGTCCTCCCCTCCCATACGACTGCTGAGCGCTCATCTGCACAGGTACAAGTTATGAAAACACAGCAAGCAATAAACGTATTAAAGACATTGACTAAAGAACAACAACAGGCAATTCAGCAAGTAGAAGCCCAACCAACGTTTAAAATTTCTCCACATATCAACACGATGACTGAAGGCATGGTAGATATTATTGTTGAATTTAACCAAGCCCCTGCGAAAGTAGAAGTATTGAAACAAGCAGCAAAAGGTGTTCGAACAAGTCAACGTGAAGCTTCTCAAAAAGTAGAACAAGCCCATGCATCGTTCAAAGAAACATTCAACGCTTTAAAAAATAAAAAGGACGCCAGTTCATTACTAAAAGACGCCAAAATCACGAAAGAATATCGATTGGCGATCAACGGGGTCGCCATGACGATTCCTGCGAACGAAATTGAACATCTCCTAGACACTGGTGTCGTCAAGCGCGTTTGGAATGATGAAACCGTTCAACTCGAACTTCCCGAACAAAACGAGATATCTACCCAATCAAAAATGATGGATAGCATTCCTCAAATCCATGTCGATCGACTCCATGCAGAAAACATTACTGGAGAAGGCATCAAGGTCGGCGTACTTGATACTGGAATCGATTACAATCATCCCGATTTAAAGAACGTATATAAGGGTGGTTATGATTACATAGACAACGATTCGGATCCGATGGAAGCAACATATGAAGATTGGAAGAACTCGGGATTACCTGAGAAACATCCGAGTTCGGGTTCTGCCTATTACACGGAACATGGCACACATGTCGCTGGTACGATTGCAGGTGATCAAAAGAATGATGTCGATTATGCAGTTAAAGGGGTCGCTCCTCAAGTTGATCTATACAGCTATCGTGTCTTAGGTCCATATGGGTCAGGCGCGACTTCGGGGATTCTTGCTGGAATTGAGAAGTCGATTGCAGACGAAATGGATGTCATTAACCTATCTCTTGGAGCATCGACAAACGATCCGCTTTATCCAACGTCTGTTGCCGTCAACCATGCGATGTTATCAGGAGTGGTCACGGTTGTGGCTGCGGGTAACAGCGGACCGAATGAAGGAACGCTAGGTGCACCAGGTGCCGCTGCGCTCGGAATCACTGTTGGTGCCAGTGATTTTGCCATGGCAATCCCGAATTTTGAAACCGTTCAAGCAAGTGGAGAATCATTTGAAAACGTCTTGCTGATGGGGAAAAACTTCTCAGATGATTTGTCTACTTTTGAAAATCAATCGTATGAAGTTCAATTCGCTGGGATTGGGACATCATCTAGTTTTGAAGGGAAAGACTTCTCTGGCAAAATCGCTCTGATTGAGCGAGGCGATATCACGTTTGTTGAGAAGATCAAAAACGCACGTGAGGCTGGAGCCATTGCTGTGATTCTCTATAACAATGTGGATGGAAACATTTCGTCATATCTCGGTGAAGGACCAGATTATATCCCTACGTTCCGAATTTCTAAAGTCGAGGGAGAACGTTTGAAACAATTAGGTGACAATGCACAAATTACGTTCGGTTTGTTGAACAGCATTCAAACAGAAGGTGATCACCTCGCTAGTTTTAGTTCCCGCGGACCTGTCGGAGGGAGTTATGATATTAAGCCAGATGTTATTGCACCAGGTGTAGCTATATTTTCAACTGTTCCCGAATATATGAACAGTCCAGAGTCAGGGATCGATTATTCGTCTTCCTATAAGCGATTACAAGGTACGTCGATGGCAGCTCCTCATGTTGCAGGCGTGGCCGCACTCATGCTCCAGGAAAATCCCGACTTTTCACCTTTCGATGTGAAGACTGCTTTAATGAACACTGCTGAAGACTTGAATGGTGAAGTATCTGTATTCGAACAGGGGGCCGGTCGAATAGATGCATATGAAGCCGTTCATACCGATATTTCCATCCAAGTGTTAGGTCAGACAAAGCATTTGGATGAGCAGGGACAAGTGATTGAAATTGAGGAGAAGACCGGTTCATTGAGTTTCGGCAGTCACTTCAAAACAGATCAATCCGTTCAAGCTAGTAGCGAAATGTTGATTGACAACAGAGGTTCCGAACAAAAATCGTTTACACTCGAGGTCGAATATCATGCAGAACGTACAGGAATCAAAGATTCTGTGAAAAACAATCTTGTTCTGAAAGTACCAAATCGAATCAATGTTGATGGGGGAAGTCACGAAGTGATTTCTCCGCAACTCACGATTCCTGCTGATGCAGAAGAAGGACGATACGAGGGTTATCTCCATATGACGAATGAAGAAGATTCATCAGAAACGTATCAAATCCCATTTGCCATTCGTATAACTGAAAAAGGCTTTGACTATTTGGAAACAAATAGTCCAACTCTAGCGAATAATACTCCGAGATGGCAATACTCTAGTCCTGCTCTCACTACAGCTTTTCAAATGAAGAGTGCATTTGATCGAATTGATATTTTGGTGAAGGATGCAAAAAATGGTGACGCTTTAGGAATGGTAGCATCTCTATCTCAACCTTCTGCAAAACCGGACTTCAGATATTACATCCCAAATATTTTTGGCGGTTCGATTTATCCTTTCACTGGTGACAAGGAAAATCCAATTTCGTCACAAAAAGTGGACTTACTCGAAGGCGATTATGACTTAATGTTCATCGGATACGATGATGATGGGAAAACTTATACAGTCGATACTCCTGTCGTTATCGATAACTCAAAGCCTCAAGTAACATTCGACCATGCACCAGGTGTGTATGAAATTAATGAAAATATGCTTACTGATAAGAACGGAAAAAAAGCATTCTATATTCATGGCACGATTCAAGACAAGGCTGTGGAGATTCTACAATCACGCGGTCTATCATATGATCAATCTTCCAACAAGTTTTATATTTCAGCAGGATATCGCGAATATTTTGACTGCTGTTTTCCGAAAGCAGATGTGAACGGGGAAACATATTTTGGAATCGAACCAACCGACATCGCCAATGGTCCACTGCGATTAAGTTTAGCAGCAACCGACCTTGCGAAAAACGTAAACTATCAAAGATATATTTTCCTTGAGGAAGGCACAGAATATTTAAATTCAAATTATAACCGTACAGAAGTCACGTTAGGAGATCAACTCACAATGACGCTTAGTTTGAATAACGTGAAGGATTGGATAGCTGGTGATTACGAAATTGAGTATAAGGGGAATATGTACACGTTCGAGTCGGCCACGTTAAATGAAGCATTCAAAGCGTATGCCATTAAAAACGGGGTGGATGCTACTCTTCAAGAACCACTAGTCAAAATAAATGATTACTACGCTACCGTTAAATTAAATACACAGTTAGACGGAGATGCCTTTACTGGACTCGACGGCGATATGCCGCTTATAGATGTGACTTTCAAAGTAACCGGCGATGAGTGGTTCCAAGGGGAGGATAAATTAAAAGTAATTACATCCACATACACCCAATTTGGAAATAGCCAATCTATCAATCTTCCGTATTACAGTACTTCAGATTACGATTTCGTGAGTAAACATTCTGAAATTCGAGGAAATATCCAACCTGAGGCGTTTTTAAATAATGGATCATTCTTGCCGACAGGCATTGCCCAAAAGATCGGGGCAAAAGTATATGCACTCTCGCCGAACGGTGAGGTATACAGTGGTAAAATCGGTACAGATGGAAGATATGAAATCAAAGGTGTACCAGCATCAATCGTTCCATATCAAATTGTAGTGGATGTACCTGGTCATTTAAAAACGTACACATCTGTCATCTCAGGATTTGAATTACATGGTGAGGTATTTGGAAGGTTTGTGAGTGCGGGAATGAAAAAGAGTCTTGCAGGAGACGTAAATCATGACAATTTCATTGATATAAAAGATATCCGTGACCTCGCCGAAGACTACGGCACAAATAATCCAGAAGTTCAGACACATGATATAAATCAAGATGGGATTGTGGATGAAAAAGATGTACGATTCGTTGAAAAGAACTTCTTGTCGAGAGGACCAAATGCTCCAAAAGGAAAATCTCCAATGGAAACAATCGGGAAAAAGGATCTTGTATACTACTTGAACGAATTAGGGTTATCACCTTCAAAATAATCAATAACAGTAAAAAATCGTTCTCTCCTACAACAATACGGAGAGAACGATTTTTTACTGTTGCAGTGTCGGCACGACTTTTTCAAAGAAGACGTCGACGAGAGATGGATCGAACTGTTTCCCTGCCTCTTGTTTGATGATGGCAAGTGCCTCGTCAATCGTCTTCGCTTGTCTGTACGGTCGCCCTGTCACCATGACGTCGAACGTGTCGGCGACGGCAATGATCCGTGAGGCGAGCGGGATGTCATAATTGCTCAATCCTTTCGGATACCCTTTTCCGTCCCAACGTTCATGGTGCGCCAGTACGATTTCGGACAAGGCGACATATTCAGGTACCGTACTTAAAATGTTATAACTGATTTCCGGATGACGCTTGATTTCGCGCCACTCGTCTTCCGTCAACGCGTCGGGCTTATCTAGAATGTCGTTACTGATGGCCACTTTTCCGATATCGTGCAAGATGGCGGCTGTGCGAATCTCATTCACCTCGGCAGTCGTGAAGCCCATCGCCTCTGCGAGTTGCCCGGACAAGTTGGCGACCCGCTTTGAATGCGCTTCTTCGCGTGGAATCTTCTCATACAGCGTGCGCATGATGATTTGAATGGAATGATGGCGTCGACTCTGCTTTTCAGAAACTTTATGGTGATACATCCGATCTTCCGCTAAATTGAACACTTCGCTCAATTCGGCATTTGCGTCATGTTTGACCGCTTCACCGAACGATGCGGAAATCGGTAATCCTTCTACCGTCTGTTCGTGAAAGAGACGACCAAGACGGTCCGACAGTTGTTTCGCCTCATCGAGTGTCGTGTTCGGCGAGATGATGACAAACTCATCGCCACCGACTCGCGCCACTTCATCTTTCGCGCGCAATTCATTTCGTAAAATATTCGCTGCTTCGACAAGCAATTGATCGCCAACCAAGTGACCGAATGCATCGTTCGTGAGCTTGAGGCCATTGATATCGATGACGATGAGCGTGAGCGGATAAAACTGTTCATCATCATAGCGCTCCAAAGCCTCTTCAAAGTAACGTCGGTTTTTGATACCTGTCAATTGATCGTGATAACTGAGATATTCAATCTCTCTCTCGTATGTTTTCTTCTCCGTGACATCCCCGATATATCCGTGCCATAACACATGCCCCTCCGCGATCTTCTCTGGACGGGATGACCCGAGAATCCAAATCGTACGGCCATCCTCGGTCAAAACACGGAATTCCGCGTCCCAAATCGTCAAGTTGCGATACGATTCATCAATCGACTGCATGACGTACGGATAATCATCCGGATGCATCCGTTGGAAGACACGTCCTGCATCTGTTTGTACTTCTTCTGCCGTGATCCCTAACATGTCTTCGAATCCTTTACTAAAGAATGGGAAGTTGAAACTACCGTCGGGCATCAGTTCAAACTGATAGATCGCCCCAGGAATTTGGTCGGACAGTTTCGTCAACAGCCGGTCCCGATCGGCCAATTTTTCTTCCAATTGGACTCGGTCTGTCACGTCTTTGGCGACCGCATAAATATAATCCCCCTGAAGCTTACAGTGCCACTCGATTGAGCGATACGTATCGTCAATCGTCCGGAATCGGTTGACGAAGCGGAACAATTCACCTCGTTCTTCAAGTTCCGCAAAGCCAGCTTCCGTAATACGATCATCGTCTGGATGAATCAGGCTGAGGAAATCGATATTCTCCAACTCCTCAAGAGAGAATCCTAAAACGCGCTCCCACGAATCATTCAAGTGCAGCACTTGCCGTGTGTTGAAGGCCATGATGCACTCTAAATCAAGTGTCGCGAATCCATCAAACATCGACTTCTTCGTCTCACCTACTTGATGATCGGCTTTCGTCAATTGCTGAAGTACATGGACGAGGTACAACTCGACGAGACCGAGACGGTTCGCTTGTTTCCCTTGTTCCATCACAATCGTCAAATCTCCATACAAGACGCCGTCTTTTTCGATTTTAAATAGAACGACTTCCCCAAGAGAGAAAATCCGAAGTAGATTTTTGACGAGACGTTTCGGAAGTGCACCATCAATCAGTGGGTCAATCCCATCGAAGACACGGGGATTCGATTGTTTGAACAGGTCGCGTCGCTGATCCGTCATCGGCCATTTCCGTCCGACCGGATGGAAACCGAGTACGTCGAGGCTTCTCTCTAACATTTCGTCGATACCGGATAAGGCGACTGTCGTATACGATTCTCCATCCTTCTCCACTAAGTTAAGCGCAACGGCTTTCGCGCCGGTGAAATCACGAATTTGATCAAGAAATTGTTGGTTCATCAACAAATCGCTTCCAGTAGAAATGAATCGATGGGAGACGTTGACGAGTTGCTTCAACGCATTGTTTTCTTGGACATGCCGCGTAATATCGTGAAACATGACCGAGACGAATCCTTGTCGTTCACTGAATACGGACATCTCGAACCATGATTTATTACGACGAGAAAAATGTTCGAACGCCACGGTACCGCCATCGTTGACGACGTGTGCCACTTGAATCATCCACTCTCGTTCACTAAATTCAAAGTCCTTCAAGACGCTTGACACTTTTTTTCCGATAAAATGTTTACGTTTCCCCTTCATAATCTTCTCAAAGGCAGGATTCACTTCAAAGAACTCGTAGTCAATCGGCTCCGAAGCATCGTCGTATATCACTTTAAACTCGACGTAGCCTTGGGGCATATGGCGTAACAATGTATCGTATGAAGAATGAATGGGGTTTGTCACGTCACTTCCTCCTCAGCAAGAATAATCACTACCTAGTTTACCTCATTTATGATTGATTCCCTATTTTTTCCGAAGTCATTCCCATATACACTTTTAAAGTTTTTGTAAAATGCATGCCGACTTCTTGCCACCATTTATCTCGTTTGTTAGACTGTTTTCGAAAACCGATATCGATTTTCGATATGAAGGAGATGACACGTATGGAAGACCGCGTCTTGCGAAAACTATTTCTCGGATTCATCCATATTCACATTTTGCATCATGCCGCAGCACATCCCGTATACGGGGCATGGATGGTCGATGAACTTCGGGAGCATGGGTATGAAATCAGTGCTGGAACGCTCTACCCAATCCTGCATGGTATGGAGAAAGATGGGCTCTTGATTCGTGAGAACGAGACGGTCGATGGACATGTCCGTAAAAATTACGTGACGACCGAGAAAGGTCTCTCAGTGTTAAAAGATGCTCGTCAAAAGGCGTACGAGTTATTCAAAGAAATTAAGGAGTGAAGATATGACACAACGTGTGACGTTTAAAACGTTACTAGAAATCTTGTTTGTTTCAACGAGGCTCGGCCTCACCTCGTTCGGTGGACCGGTCGCCCACCTTGGATACTTCCATGAGGAGTACGTGAGACGACGCAAATGGATGGATGAGAAAGCATACGCCGACCTCGTTGCATTATGCCAATTCTTACCCGGACCGGCCAGTTCACAGGTCGGAATCGGCATTGGGATCGTCCGGGGTGGCCTATTAGGTGGGCTCACCTCATTTATCGGCTTCACGACTCCGTCGGTTGTCGCTCTCATCCTATTCGCTTTACTGTTGTCCGGACTCGACGTGTCCGACGCAGGTTGGCTCTATGGCTTGAAGGTCGTCGCCGTCGCGATCGTTGCCCATGCTATCTTAGGCATGGCAAGTAAACTGACACCTGATACAAAGACACGAACAATCGCCTTTTTCGCCTTGGCGGGCGTCTTGCTCTGGCAGACGACGTTCAGTCAGGTGTTGTTCATTCTTCTCGCGGCTCTCGCCGGATTCTTGTTGTTCAAACCGGAGCGCCTCGATGCGAAATCAAGTTCGTTCCCCATTTCAAAACGACTCGGTGCCGTCTTGTTGTCGATATTTGGTGCCCTTCTCGTCATCTTGCCGATTTTGCGAGAGACGTTTGAAAATCAGACGATTGCCTTGTTCGATAGTTTTTACCGGGCCGGTGCCCTCGTCTTCGGTGGTGGTCACGTCGTCTTGCCGTTACTTGAGCGTGAGCTCGTACCTGCTGGTTTCTTGAGTGAAGAAGCCTTCCTTGCAGGGTACGGTGCCGCTCAGGCCGTCCCTGGACCGCTTTTCACGTTCGCTTCTTATTTAGGAACGGTGATTAACGGTGTGCCGGGTGGCATCCTGGCGACGGTCGCGATTTTCTTGCCGGCCTTCTTGCTCATCCTCGGGGCACTTCCGTTTTGGGATGCGCTCCGTCATAACCCAAAAGTCGCCGGTGCCCTCATCGGGGTCAACGCGGCGGTGGTCGGTATTTTGATTGCGGCATTCTACAGCCCAATCTTCATGAGTACCATTAACGATGCGGTCGACTTCGTATTCGCAGCCTTCCTGTTCGTCATGATTGCCTATTGGAAACTGCCCCCATGGGCACTCGTTATCGCCGGAGTACTTGGTGGAACGTTGATTACGATGATGTAAGGTGTAAGGGACTTTATGTCCCTTTTTTTATTGGAATTCGAGATCATTTGATTGTTAATCTTTTGAAACCATTCCCTCTCCCCCACTCGTTATACTGAAGAATGGATTCTAAAAAAAGGGAAATGTCCGCTTTACCAGAAAGGAAGTGGGGGGCATGAAACCACTCAAACATACAACGTATATGCCTGGTCTCGACGGATTGCGCACGTTCGCCGTCTTGGCTGTCATTTTATATCATTTAAATGTACCTTACATATCCGGGGGGTTCCTCGGTGTCGATGTCTTCTTCGTCTTGTCCGGATATTTGATCACCGGCATCTTGCATCGGGAATGGACGAAGACGGGCACAATCGATTTGAAAACATTTTACGTCGCGCGTTTCCGTCGATTGCTCCCGGCACTCGTCTTGATGCTGTCGGTCGTCATGACGTATGTGACGCTGTTTGACCGTTCCTTGCTCGATACGGTGCGCCAGGATTCACTGGCCGCACTCGCCTATGTGAATAACTGGTGGTATATCTTCCACGAAGTCTCGTACTTCGAGAGTTTCGGAAAGCCGTCACCGCTTCAAAACTTATGGTCTCTCTCAATTGAAGAACAGTTTTATGCGGTCTGGCCGTTATTCTTACTCGTCGGTCTCGCGTTTCGGAAGCGGTTGCTTCAATTGGTCGCTACACTCTTATTCGTTTCCGCCGCTTGGATGGCGTTCCGATATGTCCCCGAGGCCGACCCGAGCCGTGTTTACTACGGAACCGACACACGATTGTTCGGTCTTCTCATGGGAGCTGTTTTAGCATTTGGTTGGCGTCCGGATACATTCAAAGAAGTTATACCTTCTATCGGTCGTCACGTGTTAAACGTCACAGGAGGAATCTCGCTCATTGGGATTGTCTTCATCATCAGTCATGTCAACGCCTACGACGCATTTCTTTATTATGGGGGCTTTCTACTTGTCGCCTTCTTATCCGCCCTATTGATTGCCGCCGTCGCCCATCCGGCGACAATCTGGTCACGACTGTTTGGAAGCGCTTGGCTTCGCGTGATTGGCACACGAACGTATGGGATTTACTTGTGGCACTATCCGGTCATCATTCTGTCGACACCGCTCGAACGACTCGGCACGTTCTCGCCGCTCCTTTCCGTCGGACAAGTCGCATTGACGCTCTTGATCGCCGAATTGTCGTATCGCTTCGTCGAGACACCGATTCGCCGGAACGGGTTTAACCATTCGTTTCGCCAGCTCATCTCGACACCGACGCATCCGAGCGCACGCTTCGTCACCACGGCGTGTGCGACGGCACTCTCACTCGTCCTCGTTGGGAATCTGACCATCTTGGCATTCACAGAACCAGAACCGGTTCAAGATGAGATTCCAATCGTGAAAGTACCGATGCCAAAAGAAGAAAGACCGGACGTACCGAAAGAATCGGAATCCGAAGAATCGGAAGACGTCCCATCTGAAGAGACATCGACTGACGAGAACACGGCACCACCTGAAGAACCAGACATCCAGACATGTCCACCGGCTCTCGCGATTGGGGACTCGGTCATGCTCGGATTGAACGAATATTTGGCAGATGCCTTCCCAAATATGAAAATCGACGCCCAAATCGGACGTCAAGTTCGAGACGCCATCCCAGTTGCGTCACAATATCAATCGTATAACGCTCCGGGTCACGTCGTATTTCTCCATCTCGGGACGAACGGTGCCTTCAAAATGGAACAACTCGAGACGCTACTCAAGCAGTTCGAGCGAGCGGACCACATCTATTTGATTAATACGCGCGTCCCCCGTCCATGGGAGAGCGAGGTCAACGAGAAACTCGTCAGAGCCAGTGAGCTATACGAGAACGTGTCCCTCATCGATTGGCATGAACAGTCAATCGGGAAAGAAGCGTATTTCGAAGGCGACGGGGTCCATTTGAACGTGGAAGGTGCCGAAGCGTTCGGAAATGTGCTGAACGAAGAAATCGGTTGCCAACTAAACTAGGCTCTTGCGAGTGCAAGAGCCTAGTTTTTTTCTTTTCTGAATACATATCGTCCCAACAGCTTCACATACGCCAATACTTCACGAATGAGATATCGCCCTTTCGCAAGCGGTGGGGTCGGTGCATATAGGGCATCGCTCTCGAGTTGAAAGTACAGTCTCGCAATCAGACGGGCCCGCGGCACATGAAAGTCATTCGTCACAATCGTCACACCTGATGCTCCATCCCAAAATGAGCGGCTGTTCTCAAAGTTCTCAATCGTCGATGTCGATGTCGCTTCGACATGGATGCGTGTCGCATCAATCCCTTGTGCCTTCAGTTCTCGTTCGATAACGTGTGCCTCCGCCATCCCTTCGTCCGGTCCTTGTCCACCAGTTGCGATCAGTTCGATATGAGGATGTGCCTTCGCATAGGCGGCGGCCACGTCAATTCGATGTTGGAGCGCTCGGGACGGTCGAGTCCCATTCACTTTCGCCCCAAGAATGAGGACGAACCGATATGTCCCTGTCGCGTTCTTTCTCATGTCGTCACCCGCCTTCGTACGTTCTTTCCTAACTTTACTCAAACAAAGGAATGATTGCACGAATCAGCCCCTTTTTTACAATTTCAAGTAAATAAATTTACATAAATATGAAAAGTTAATTTGAAATATCCAAAAAATGTTTTATGATAAGGGAGGTAAGACTTCTTGAGGAAGGACTGGTGAACCATGACAGATTCAGATAAATGGTTATCCACCCGCTTCTTGTATACACGCGATGCACGTCTGTTTGCAGAGATCGAAGTCATCGAACTCGACCCATCTCACTATAAATTCGTGATTCATCCGACACCACTTGGTGCTGGGGAATCTCCTTATATGCGACAGGGACCCCTCGACTCAGGTCATCTCCCCTCTGCCTTTTCTGATGTGAGTCACGTGTATACGAGACAGCTGGATTGCTTACGTGCCGCGACACGTCTCGTCTCTTCGATTGGACCAGCTCGCTTCACAACACATTGATCAAAAGAACGGAGTCGCAACCATGCGACTCCGTTCTTTATTATTGCTTCGACAATTTGGCGATGATTGGAATCGGTTGATTGATTCCTTCATATTTTGCTCGCAGAACAATTAAGTGGTCTTGCTGACTACGTTTAATCGTCACGTTATACCCTTGAATCGTCACGAGGTCTGGATGCGAGCTTTCCCAGTTCGTAATACTCTTCGCTCCGATTCCAAGCAAACCGCCATACTGTGATGGGAGAGTTGCACTTTGAGAATTGTCCCCAAGTGCATTGACGACCGGATTGACAATCGTTCCAAGTGTGTCGAGTAACCCACCGAGTAGACCCGTATCAACGTCTTGCGTCGACATGTTCATGATTTGGGTCGTGCTCGCATTCCCGACAGTTAACGTAAACGGTGAGACGACATCGGTCTCCTGCACAACCCCCGCACTCGTCATCAATGAAGGATTGCTCGATGTCCATGTGAGACCCGTTCCATTCAACGATGAAGGGAGGGACAAGTCAAACACCGGATACAGCGTTCCAAATGTCGACTTGATTGTCGTCACATCGTCCGCTAATACTAACTGAACATTCGCAGCTACCGAACCATTGAATGTCTTCGTCCGTGTCAATCCACTCTTCGTGACGGAAGCCGTCAAGATGAATGGTTTCGACTCGGTCGGATCTTGTTGGATCACCCCGGTGTTCGAGATGACCCCTGGTTGATTCGAGGACCAACTCACGTTGATTCCGTTCGATGCTGACGGGAGTGAGATGTTGGTCGACAAGTTAATGAGATTCCCGAGATTGATGGCATTCAAAGCTGCATCAAGCTCGGCGGTTAAAGCCACATCATCTTTCGGTACCATGAGGTTCGAGAACGTGCGTGATTTCGTCACACCGTCTTTCGTCGCATTGACCGTGATCGACACCGTTTGATCGGTCGTGCCGCGTGTGACGACCCCACTGTTCGAGACGACCGCTGGGTTCGATGAGGATAGCGTCGCCGTTCCGCCTGTGAATGGTGGTAAGATGATATTCGCCGTCAAAGGGCTCGTGATGGATAGACCTGCCAAGTAATCGTCTACCTCCCCTTCAGCTCCGCCTTCTTTCTTCGGTACGAGCAGGCCGAGGAAGATTTTCGTCTTGGTCACCCCATCTTTTGTCACCGTCACGACGAGTGAGACGGATTGATCCGTCGTGCCGCGCGTGACGATCCCTCCGTTCGTGATGACCGCTTGATTCGAAGAAGTCAGCGTCACCGTCGCTCCAGCGAGTGGAGGGAGTGTGATGTTTGCAGTTACCGGACTCGAAATGACGAGTCGGTTCAAGTAATCATCGATGAGACTTTCCGCCGATGCATCTTTCTTCGGTACGAGGATATTCGGGAAGGACTTCGTCCGCACCACTGAATTTTTCGTCGCTTTTACGGTCAAATTCACATACACATCTTGGTCACCTCGTGTGACGACACCTGATGAGGAGACGACGGATGGATTGCTCGAGTCAATCGAGAAGACGACACCTGGATAAGAAGGTAATTCAATGTTTTTAATGAGTGGATTATCGATTTGAATGCTGTTTAAAAAGAGGTCGAGCTCTTCCTCATCCGTCTGGGAGCGTTTTGGAATCAAGATGTTGTTATATGTGATGGATTCTGTGATTTCTCCGCGCTATGCTTGAATCGTGAACGTCACAAGCGTATCATTCGTGTCTCTTGTCACTTTACCAGCACTCGACAAAGCATCGTTGTTTGAATCAATCGAGAACGTCACACCATCAATTTGCGGGAAGACGATGTCCTGCAGTAACGGATTTGTCACGTGAATGTTTAACAGGAGTCCCTTCAATAGGTTACGGACATCTGTTTCAGAATCACCAGGGACTTGTCCACCTTTTAACGTCACGACAACAGGAGAAGTCCGTTTGACCCCCGACTGAACATACATGTTATATGACGCAGCTTTAAGCGGAAGCGATGCCACTTTGTAAGATCCATCTCGTTCAGGATAAATCAACTTTTTATACTGTACTTTGGTTTCTCGGTTTTCAGCAATCAAGTAGTGCCGTACACCTCGCGCAGGATAATGAATTTTTCCTATAGCTTGGATTTGTTCATTGTTTGTCAAAATTGAAAAGACAGGTTGGGTCAAATGAACATCACGAACAACAAGTTTCGCTTTCCCACTGAAGAATAAGTTTAATCCGCGAGCCTTATAGCTGACCATCCTGGTTCCGAGCTTACTTGTATAAGCAGGACCCCATTCCAATTTGTAAGTGGAACGTTGGCCATTCGCAAAATAAGCAGTTAACTTGGTCGGCAAATTCGCCTCTTGGCCTTTTCCAACCGTACGAATCACCGGTGTTGAAATCTTGACCGGATAGTTCTTCACTCTTACATACCAGACTGCTTTTTTACTTGTTCCTTGAACACTTCCAACGACGCGTTGGGTTCGGTTCAAATACTCTTTTTGAAAACTGACTTTTGACCATTTCACCGTTCGATAAGCATATCGTCCATTGGATAATTTGACTTTTACGCTTTTTGGATAGGTGAATTTTTTAACCGCATACGTCACTCCTCCATAATGGGTATACGATTTTGGAGAAAACACATGCTGTACGGATGATGAACTTGCTTCAACTCCAGATTCCGGTACGACAGTGAATCCGACCAATAAGAAAAAACACAAAAAAAGAGCAACGACTTTTTTCATTCATGCATCCTCCTTCATAAAAAAATGACGACAGGTGTACATGATGTGCGTGCCTCTAAGTTGATAGTAAAATGTACCCCAAAAACGAATATATTATGTAAATTTTGTAATATAAGTGGTACTAAAGTAACATTATAAATACTTATTTTTACTATTGTGGATACATAATACTTTCGGTGTTATTTGTCATTCGACCAAACCTGAAATTCGCTATATTCAAAAAGAGAACTTCTGATGTGAAGTTCTCTTTCGCCATATTTATTCCGTAGCATCGGACAATCGCTGTATGGTTAGTCGTAAATGACTGATTTCAGCAGACTGCTCCGCTTGAATTGCTTGAAGTTCATCAAGGAGTCGCTTCGTTGCCTCGAGCTCCTCACGCATGACATCGAGTCGTTGCTCTCGATCCGTCAATTTCCAAGAACAAATCCTGTTTGCGCGACGGACATGAAGTTCATCATAACGAACGTGCGGATAACGATGAACCAAATCGATTGCCTCGACTCCTTCTTGTCTCACGTCTTCAAGCAGACTAAGGAGAAGCAGTTGAGCACCTTGATCCCGAAAATGTTCATCAACGAGTGAAGTCGAGAAACGCCCAAGCTCTTGCCTCGTTGTCTCATCCATCAATTCGAGAATCGCATCACCGATTTGTCCAGATGTATATCCATCGTACTTCGTCCCGATACCACCGAAGTTCGTACTCGCGATATCGTTCCACGTCGAAGGTGTGACCAATCCTTGATAGCTTTTACTGCCGACAGCAATCGTTGGCTTCCCGACCGCCATCCCTTCTAGTGCAGAACGTCCTGGGGCGATGACGAAATCGGCACGACGCATCGCTTCGGGTAAATCGTCCTGGTCGATCCAACCGAGCCACTCCATCGTTTGATCTGTACCTTCAATCGCATCCTCGTAACGTGATGCATATTTTTTTCGTTGTGTCCCGTCGCCGACAACGATCCAGTCAATCGGTAGAGACCGGACCCGCTCATCTTCTAGTGCGTCTAAAAAGACGTCTAGAATAAACAGTTTGTCCGCATCGAGTCGTGAAGTGAATAGGCCCGTCACGCGTTCTGACGACACGCTCGTCGCATCAGGCACGAATGCATCATCGACTCCGTTCGGGATGACGGTGAGTTTTGATTCGATGGCGGGACAATGCTCCACGAGATAGGTCGCAATCTGTTCAGAGACGGCAATCACACGCGAGACACTCGAATGATATTGCTCGATTTCATCATAATACATCCCATGGATGACGAGGACGAACGGGATCGCCTTTGATTCTGCTATTGCGAGCCCAAGTTGACGTGAATCAAACGGATGGGCATACACAATATCAAATGAATTTCCCATGATCTCATCAATCACACGCTGAACGTCTTCAATCGAATAGTCTGTACGAGTCACCTTACCACCGAGCCGCTCTACCTCATCCGCAAAAGGACCTGGTTTACATACTACGGTGACGTGATGGTTTTCTCGGATAAATGCTTTTACAGATGAAAGAATATGTCGATGAAGTCCACCCATTGCTGAGTGAAAAAATACCGGTAGCAATATGTTCATGTTGCGCACCTGCCTTTTATATACAATCGACTTATTCGCTTAAAGCCCTCGTTGATACATGGAACCAAGACCACGAATGCGGTCGTTATGAACGAATAATACTGCATCTACGTCATTCTCTTTTGCATAGTCGGCAATGCTGACATCATAGTCATCGAAGTAACGGACATCTAATGCCGATACCGTTCCAAACGATTCCCCAAGATATCCAAGTACCGGGTTTGCATATGAATCTTTCAGAACAAGAAGATGGTAGTCATTCTTAGGGTCCTTCTGCGTGATTTTTGCTTGGGCATAGTTATCACCCATGAAGATGTTGTAATAGTTTGTGAACTTCGATGCATTTTTTAAAACATCTTTATCGAGAACTGGATGTCCACAATCATCACCATTCCGACAAACAGTCGTCGTGAATCCATCTTTTGGTTCCAAATACGTAAACGTATCTGCCGATTCCACGTAAGGCATGGAGATTTCTCGGGCATGAGACCCATAGAACGGACCATCGACCGTCTTCGTCTCCATTTGCTCGGCTGTCAGCACAGGCGCATCCGGGAACTGCTCGCGTAGGCGGTCCATGATTTGACCGTATGCGAGAAACGCCCCTTCTGGTCGCCAGTGGTGGTCGGTTTTAAAGTAAATCTCTTTAGCCGTTTTGTCCCCGAGTGTCTCTTCTAAATCAATGAGTGGAATTTCATTATCTTTTAGACGTTCGTGAAGTTGTCCTCGGTTTTGTGCATCCGCTGACTCGATGTAAGCCGGAAAAATTCCTTGTCTTGTTGCATAGACTGGTTTACTCGGTGCTGATGCAAAATAAGAGGGAATCTCTGCTTCATCCATCTCTTGTTTAAACTTTTTAAAGAACACGCCAAGTGACGAATAGTCACTTGCTACAGGATCTGGTGAATATAAAAATTCATCGATACTGATAACACCATTATTCATTTGTTGTTGAAGAACATTGCGCTGTACCCAAGCCTGTGTCTCAATCCACAGATATCGTTCGAAGACCTGGTCATTCGCCGATGCTTCAACGCCCTCCATATACGAGCCATCCATGATTGTCTCGACAGTAGGC
Source organism: Exiguobacterium sp. s63 (assembly GCF_018617335.1). Classification (GTDB taxonomy): domain Bacteria; phylum Bacillota; class Bacilli; order Exiguobacteriales; family Exiguobacteriaceae; genus Exiguobacterium. The sequence goes on from NZ_JACSKB010000001.1 coordinate 847,301, forward strand.
TCCGGACGTTGTGCCAACATTCGACCCTCACTATCCGAGCGAGCCTGTTCTGTCCCAAACGCATAGACGGCTAGTCCATAAAAAAGTGTACCAAGGAAGCCAATCAACATTATACTGTTGACCACCCAAGAGATTCGTCGTTCTTTCGAACGGACTTGTTCACTTTTGGTTTGTTGTATCATGATCAGCCCTCCTTAGAACCTGAAGTAAATGAATGGATTAAATGTACTCGAAACAACATAAGAAATCGATACTGCAAAGATGAGCAAGATGTAGACCGCACGCATCAAGCCGGCACTCATCGCAAGAACTGGACGATCTACACTCACTTCATGGCGCAAGAAACGTGCAACAAGTAATTTCGGAATCGGTGTCGCTGCAATCATCGCAATCAAGATAATCGTCCCATATTGAACGAGATAGAAATATGCCGTCTGGTCAAATAATTCTCCCCCGTGAAGTCCGAACATCACTTGAAGATATTCTGTCGCATACGTGAAGTTATCGGCACGGAAGAATACCCAACCGATGACGACGATGAAAAGCGTGAACGCGTGGGCGAGCCATGCCGGCCATGCGGCAAGCCATTTCCCAAGAAATGCCCGTTCTAACATGATGAAGACACCGTAATAGACGCCCCACGCAATAAACGTCCAGCTCGCCCCGTGCCAGACTCCGGTCAACAGCCAGACGACCGCCAAGTTGCGATAGGTTTTCCACTCTCCGTTACGATTTCCGCCGAGCGGGATGTATACGTAGTCCCGGAACCAGCTTCCGAGCGAGATGTGCCAACGACGCCAAAACTCAGACACCGATTTTGAAATATACGGATAATTAAAGTTCTCAAGGAAATGGAACCCAAACATCCGACCAAGACCGATCGCCATATCCGAATAACCGGAGAAATCAAAGTAAATTTGGAGCGAGTAGGCAATGATTCCAATCCAAGCGAGTGTCGTCGACAAGTCCCCTGCCGATTGACTAAACACTTGATCGGCCACATAACCGCAACTATTGGCCAAAATCATTTTCTTGCCTAGACCGATGACGAATCGTTGAATCCCCGAGACGAAGTCATCGACTGTCTCACGGCGGTCCACAATCTCATCTGCCACCGTTTGATAGCGGACGATTGGTCCGGCAATCAACTGCGGGAAGAACGAGACATAAAGTGCCAAGTCAAACAAGTTCTTCTGGAGTCGTCCATCGTTCCGATACACGTCGATGACATAACTCATTGCTTGGAACGTGAAAAACGAAATCCCGAGTGGAAGTGGAATCTCCGGGTCATTCAATGAGAAGCCGAATACCGAGTTGACGTTCTCAACGAAGAAGCTCGCATATTTGAAGACGCCGAGCATCCCGAGGTTACCGAGAAGCATAAGTACCATCGTCCACTTTATTTTCTTCGCATCGTCACGATATTTGTCGACCATGAAACCGAACGCATAGTTCATGACAATGGAAGCGAGCATAATGAGTACAAAGCGTGGCTCACCCCAAGCATAGAAGAACAAACTTGAGACAAGTAAAATCGTATTTTTTAACCAGCGTGGTGACACAAAATAAAGCAACAACACGACCGGTAAGAAATAAAATAAGAATACTGTGGAACTAAATAACATACCGTATGGTCCCTTTCTCCCTTAAGACTTATTCCGCGTTTAACGGAATGTCACATAGAGGTCATCGAAACGTACTGTGATTGGATCGAGTGTCTCAACGATGTATTTATAAGACATCTTAAAATACTTGGCTCCATCCATCTGTTTGACAACTTCTTTGACGGGGTTCTCCCCTGGGTTCAATGTGAGCATAAAGCGTTTATTCGATAAACGCTCCTCGTCTGAATACTGCATAACGTACAATTCCAGTCGGATGGCGCGGTCGCCTTCGACATAAACGGATGTGTTGACCTCCATCTCTTCCCCTTCATCCATTTTGGCGTCTGCCAAAAAGATTTTCGATGGAGGAATTTCAAATTTCAAATCAAACAACTGTACATAAATCGAATCCTTAAGCGATTGAGGCAAAAACGTAACCTCTGTTTTGTACTCTTCTTCGCGCATCGACATATGGTTCTTGTGTGGTCCACGCGGATAATAATGGTAAATCGCAGGACGAATTCGCTTCGTTGACATATAAGCACCTCCGAATCATTAGGTTGATGATATAGAAAAGAGTTGCTGTGCCGGGCACAAAACAACTCTATTCGTTTTCATTTAGTTGGCAAGGATAGCATCGACGATTCGACGTGACGCCTCACCATCACCGTACGGGTTCGATGCTTGTGACATCGCTTTATATGCCGCTTCGTCAGACAAGAGCTCGTCCGCGAGTGAGAAGATGTTCTCTTCTTCGATTCCTGCGAGTTTGAGCGTTCCTGCCGCTACACCTTCTGGACGTTCTGTCGTGTCACGAAGGACAAGGACAGGTACACCGAGAGATGGTGCTTCTTCTTGAACGCCACCTGAATCCGTTAAGATCAAGTGCGATGTCGCTGCATAGTTGTGGAAGTCGAAGACGTCGAGTGGTTCGATCAAATGGACACGTTCGACATCGTGAAGAATCTCGTTAGCGAGTTCACGAACGACCGGGTTCATGTGGACCGGATACACGACTTCGATATCGTCATACTTCTCGATCAAGCGACGAACCGCGCGGAACATGTTACGCATCGGCTCACCCAAGTTCTCACGACGGTGCGCCGTCAACATGACGAGACGACGACCTTGCGAACGGATGCTATCGAGCAATTCACTCGCATAGTCGTCACGTACTGTCGTTTTGAGTGCATCGATTGCCGTGTTCCCTGTGACGAAGATCGTCTCTTCATTCTTGCCTTCACGAAGGAGGTTGTCACGCGACGTTTCTGTCGGTGCGAAATGAAGGTCAGCCATGACACCCGTCAATTGGCGGTTCATCTCTTCCGGGAATGGTGAATATTTGTTGTGTGTGCGCAGGCCAGCCTCAACGTGACCGACTGCGACTTGGTTGTAGAAAGCTGCGAGTGATGCCGCGAATGTCGTCGTTGTGTCCCCGTGGACCAAGACGATGTCTGGTTTCGTTTCAGCGATGACTTCGCCCATCCCTTTCAATACGCGTGATGTGACATCATAAAGCGTCTGCTTGTCTTTCATGATGTCGAGATCGTAGTCCGGTTTGATTTCGAACAGCTCGAGCACTTGGTCAAGCATTTGACGGTGCTGTGCTGTGACGACAACAATCGGCTCTACCCCTTCACGTTTTTTCAACTCAAGTACGAGTGGTGCCATTTTGATGGCTTCTGGTCGCGTCCCAAAGACGGTCATGACTTTTTTCATAGGTCGTTTCGCACGGTCTACTTTCGCCGTGCTTCCTCCTCCCAATTGCTCACGCTTCGTTCGATACTGCGACCGACGAATGGCGTGTTTGTAGTTGTTCTTCTGTCAAAGGCGGTAAGATATACGTCTCCCCGAGCTCTGTCGCATCGACGACCGTCGTACGACGTTTGAGCTTATCGGCTTTGAACGAATCTTGCTGTTCTTTTGACAAGTTGCGGAACCATTTCAAAAACTTGTTGTACTCCCCAACGACTTCATTGACCGGTCCATACTCGCGCACTTCTCCAAACTCAAGCCAAAGGCCGAGCGTACAGAATTGGCGGACTTGTGAGACCGAGTGGCTGATGAAGAAGATCGTCTTCCCTTGATCTTTAAACTCGTTCATCTTAGCGAGACACTTGTCGGTGAATGTTTGGTCCCCGACCGAGAGTGCCTCATCGATGACGAGAATATCGGGGTCGACATTGATCGAGATGGCGAATCCGAGACGGGACTTCATCCCGCTCGAGTACGTCTTGACCGGTTGATTGATAAAGTCACCGATGTCAGCGAATTCAATGATCGCCGGTGTCAAATCGATAATCTCCTGTTTCGTCATCCCGAGCATCAAGCCTTTGAGCTCGATGTTCTCGAGCCCTGTCAAGTTGCCGTTCAAACCAGAAGAAATCGCGATCAACGCCGTCTTCCCGTGAAGTTCGATTTTCCCGTGGGTCGGTGGCATCACATCAGCCAGCAAGTTCGACATCGTCGACTTCCCTGACCCGTTGATGCCGATGATCCCGACCACTTCTCCAGGCGGAACTTCAAACGAGACATTACGGAGCGCATAAAACTGTTTGCCCCCGGCTTTACTAAAGAAGATTTCCTTCAGCTTGTCAGACGGTTTGTTATAAAGCGTATATCGTTTCGATACGTTTTCAAATTTAACCTGGTACATATGGTCCTCCTCAAATGTAATCGATGAAGTGTCGACGGAAGCGCAAATGAATCATCGACCCGACGAAGAAGAGAACAATGACAACGACCCAATAGTAGAGACCGTAAGCCCAGTTATTCGCCAACCAGTCGGTTCCGAGGAACATCGACCGATATCCTTCGATTAAATAGTAGAGCGGGTTGATTTGTAGGATATTCGCAAGCTTCGCCGGCGGAATCCAAAAGATTGGTGTCAAATACATCAACATCCGCATCATCGACTGAAGAAGGTTTTGAATGTCACGCACAATCGTTGTGAGCGCAGACGTAATCAAGGCGAGTGAGTACAGTAGTGCGAGTGCACTAAACGCCAAGTAGATAAACCATAAAGAATGCAGCCCCATCGGGAATCCGAATGCCCACATCAAGATAAACGATACACCGACTAACGCCACGTGGCGATAGAAGAGTGCGAGCAAGACGTATGCCGGAATCGTCGAGATTGGGAAGCTCATTTTGGAGACCATGCCGATTTTCGAATAGACGGACCGGGCCGTCGAAGTGATCGCCGCGGCTACAAAGAACCAGACGACAATCCCTGCGACCAACCATGGCAGAAACGGCACGCCGTCAACCGGCCTGCCGCTCCGAATACCAAATCCAAATACGAACCAATATACTCCAATCTGCAATAACGGTGTCACGAACTCCCATAAAAATCCGAGGTACTGCATCGAGTTGTTACTTCGCGTCTCATATGTAGCGAGACGGAAAATCAAGTACAAGCTCGACTTTAGCTCTGAAAGAATAGCTTTCGCGGATTTAAACATGTTCATTCACCTGAATCAAAGAACGAGATTCGTTTCCTTTGTATATTTATAGAGGTTGCCGTAGTTGACGACCGCTACGTCTTCACCTTCTGGTTTCACGATGTTGCGAGTGTCGAAGATCATCGGACGGCGCATCGTTGCCTTGAGCTCCGCGAAGTCGAGGACTTTGAACTCGTTGTGGTCAACTAATACGAGGACGAGGTCCGCGTCTTTGAGTGCTTCTTCTTTTGAAACGAGCTCGAAACGGCTTGATGTTGATTTTTCAACGTGTGAATCGTGAACCGAGATGTTCACGCCACGGTCAAGCAAGATTTCAGCGATCTCAACCGCTGGGCTCTCACGCATGTCATCGACGTTTCCTTTGTATGTCACACCAAAGACAGCGACTTTCGCGTCTTCGATTCCTGCAGTCAACTTCTGAACGTTGTCTGCAACGTAGTGTGGCATCGAGACGTTCGTCTCACGTGACAAGTTGATGATTTTCGCAAGGTCAGGAGACTTCGCGACGATGAAGTACGGGTCGACCGCGAGGCAGTGTCCACCGACACCAGGACCTGGGCTGTGCAAGTTGACACGTGGGTGTTTGTTCGCCATTTCGATGACGTCAAGTACGTTGATGTCAAGGTCGTTACAAACTTTTGCAAGTTCGTTCGCGAGTGCAATGTTGACGTCACGGAACGTGTTTTCCATGAGTTTCGACATTTCTGCCGTCTTCGCATCCGTTTTCACGATTTCGCCTTCAACGAATGTACCGTAGACGCGTGCGCCTGCTTCTGCACATTCTGTCGTGATTCCACCGACGATGCGGTTGTTGTGCACGAGTTCATGAAGGATTTGTCCAGGCAATACGCGCTCTGGGCAGTGTACGAGGAAGATATCTTCACCGACAGTGAACCCAGCTTCTTCAACGAGTGGTTTGACGAAGTCGTCCATCGTACGTGGTGCGATTGTCGACTCGACGATGATGACGTTGCCTTTTTCAACGAATGGCAACACTTTGCGTGTCGCATCCAAGACGTACGTCAAGTCACATGATTTGTGCTCATCGTCGTTGTTTGGTGTTGGCACCGCGATGATGAAGGCATCTGCTTTCTCTGGTGAGAGTGATGCACGGAACTTCCCTTTTGCCACGACGTCTGCGACCATTTCGCCGAGACCTGGCTCTTCAATGTGGATCTCTCCACGGTTCAATTTATCAACAACATGTTGTGAGATATCGACTCCGACGACGTCGACGCCATAGTTCGCAAAGACAGCCGATGTCGGTAATCCGATATATCCAAGACCTACTGTACATACTTTCATTGTGTGGTAACCTCCAAATGTTTTGACGCGCTTTTTAAATAGCGCATTGTCCATCATTTTATTTCACATTCGATAATAAAACAATACTCATTATACTCTTGAACAATTCTTTGGTGCAATTACATTTTCATGACAATGTCGTCGCAAATTGTTCGTGTGTTTTGCCTGAAATGATTTGTTCCATCTCTTGATAAAGACGATCGAGCGCAAAATGTTTACGAGCGTACGCCTTATAGGCTTTCACGTCCGTCATCAACTTCTCGGTATCTTCTTTATAAGAGAGGATCGTATTGACAAATTCCATCGTGTCCGTGACGAGCAATTCGTCCGGGTAAATCGTCTCCGCGCCCGTCCAGTGACGGATGAGCGGATAAGACCCTGCAGCCATCGCTTCGGCCGGCGCGAGGTGGAAGCTCTCCAAGTCACTCGTCGAGAAGACGAAGCCAATCGATTGGAGCCATGTGTCGACATCGTTTCCGTGTCCATCAAAATGGACGTGTTCGCGAAGATCCGACTCCTCGATGCGCTTCAGTAACGCCTCGTAGTACGCACTCTCCTCTTCACGTTTTCCAATCCAATAGACATCTTTTGGATGGTGCCCCTTGAAGTGGAGCTGGTATCGTTTGTCCGTCTTCAGCAACTCTTCGAGCACGTCGAGCGCCAGATCCGGACGCTTCAGTTTCGGGTTCATGCCGATCATACCGAGACGGAACGTCAAGTCGTCCGCTTGTTTCGGTTTGTCGAGTTTATCCGCATCGACGGCGTTATAGATCACGGTCATCTGGTGACGCGGAATCCCAAAGAGACGGTGCATCTCTTCTAACATATACGGCGAGACGAGGATGATGCGGTCGATATTGTCGAGCGCATATTCCCGTGGAAATGGTGTCTCTTTTTCCTGACGATGAATCCGAACGATGAGACGCTGATGCGGCAACTTATGTTGCGAGTACCAGACGGCGTTGCCGAGTCCCCATTCACAGAAAATGACGTCCGCTTGCGCGAGACATGCCTTACTGTGATTCACATCATGAATCTTGTGTCCGTCCCACTGATCGACGAGGACATGATAGCGCGGATCGGCCTCGAAGCGCTCCATGAACATGCGGATAAACTTCAAGTCGTGCCCGGCGAAGAGGATGGTCGTCTTCTGCATCTCCCAGATGGCGTCGTGCAGACGTTCAAACGTACTCGCGAACGTGTAGTTTTTCGCCATATTGTACAGGCGTTCTGCCGCATCCTTATAAATGGCCGGATGCGTGAAGGCGAGCTCGACCTTTTCGACGAACTCATCTTCCGAGTTGACGAAGAGCGGGTAGCTCGACCCGAGCAGCATCTCGTGCATCTTGTTGCGGTTAAGGAGGACAGGTTTCCCGAGTGCCCCGTATTCGAGGAGCTTTGTCGACAACTCGAGGCTGTCGTCAAGGTCCGGGTGACGCCACGAAATCCCGATATCGCTCTCTTCGATGAGCGTCTCGACGTCCGCACGCGGGATGCCTTTCAACCAGTGAATCCCCTCATCTGTCTGGAGACGATGTGTCACTTCTTTACGGAAGTTCGGGTTATTCGGGTCTTGGTTGAACTTGTCACCCGCCACCTTCAACTCGACGTCCGGTATCCGAACCCGTACTTTCTCGAGTGCATCGAGAATCTCAGCCGAGTACCAAAGTGGCGCGAACTTTCCTGTATAGACGAGACGTTTCGCCTGACGCTTAAACGTCGGAGTCGCTTCGCGCATATTCGGAATCATCGGGTTCAAGATGAGGAACGGCTTCGGCGTCTGTAAAAACGTCTCGAAGTACGCCTTCATCTCCGCAGTCTGACAAAGCATGCGAGCCGAACGGTCCGCAATCTTTTTCAGACGTGCCAACTCTTCCTGTGAAGCTGCCGACGAATCGTGCGTGAAATCTGTGAGATACGTCCACGTCTTTTTCATCGTATGTTCATAATCCGAGAGCGCATAGGCGAGCTGGAAGCCGCGGATGAACGTCATGTCGTACTGTTTCGTCTCGACGAGTTCGTGAATGAGTTGGGCCGCCTCTTCCGGCTGGAGCACCTTCTTCTCATAATACGGCTCGTCTTTTTTCGACGAGTCTTCCGTGAAGACGTCGAGGAAATTGACGCGGTCGAGCTGTTTGATTGACGCCGTCACTTCCGGTTTCACGATCGAGCGCTTCAAGAGCACGTCGACCTCGATGTTCGGATCTTGGTTCAACATATGCACGACCGACGTGAGCCAGATGGCCGACCCGTCGATCAAGTTTAAATTGACGTCCCCGTATACGAGGATCCGTAGCGGTTGCTTCGTCATAATGTTACCTCCTGAAGGTCCGCTTCATCCATGGCGGCACCGGCTTTCACGTATTGATACGGGTCGACACTGAAGATGCGTTTACCCGAACGGGCGAGCTCATTCAAGCTCTCGTCCGCTTCAAAGAGGTGAAGCGCCTCCTCGACCGTATAGAAACGGAGTGCCGATGGCTGCACGATGGAGCGAGACGGTGTCGCGTCAAACACGTAACGATACGATTCATCGTGATCTTGTTTGGCAAGCTTGCCGTCATACGTATAGTAATCCTCTTTCGTGAGAATGTCCGCTTCCGCATAGCGTGCCGCGAGCAGATAATCGCTCAAGTAGTTCGGACCGTAATAATCGTCCGACTTCAAGTGGGCGACCCAATCGTACGATTCGACCATCTCCGTGAACGACGTGTAGTGCGTCAAATAGCTGCGCATATACGTCGAAATCGACGGCGTGTTGTACGTGTTGTATACATCGATGTGATCCTCGAACTTATCGAGGAACATCATGAGGTGTTTATGCTCATAGTGCTGTGCCTCGAACTGGGCGACGACACGTTCTGCCTCTTCGCGCGACTTGATGAAGGCGACAACAGCAATCTTTTCATGGTCGACACGGTACGGGATGCCGACGTCCTGGACGATCTTCGCCAGACGTTGCGTATACGTGTGATACGTCAAGACGTGACGCATCCCGCGCATCGCGATGTCCTCATAGAACGAGTCATCCGTCATCAAGCGGCGGAACGTCTCGTCTAAGTCAGACTCCCCATCATCGAGGAAGACGTAATCGCCAAGCATGGCGTCGACTCCGACCGAACGGGTGCTGACGACCGGTGTCGCACATGCGAGCCCTTCAAAGACACGACGGGAGAACATCGTCGGTGAATCGTTGACCGAGTTGACGTTCAACATCACTTTATACCCCTTATACGCCTTGGCAATCTGGTTGTATTTCAAACTACCACGAATGGCGTGACGGAACTGTTCTGGGAACTGGAGCTGGTCGCTCTCTCCACGTTGGTTGACTGCATAGTTTCGGTCATAAATCGCTAGACCATATTTGTCCGCCGCCGCGAACAAGCGGTCCATGTCGGCTTTCCGCGATTCGTGACGATTCGCATAATACGAACCGGCGAAGCACGCATATGGTTCACGTGTCCCCGGGAGACGAATCGGGTTATGTTCTTTCGGCTGAGCCGCGAACGGTAACGCATCGACCCGGTCATGACCGCAATCCTCTTTATAGTTCGGGACACGATTCATATCGGTCGTATACACATAATCGAATCGCTTCGCCGTCTCGATGAAACGATCGTAGTGAATCGGGTCCTCTTTGTTCCAGAAGACGGTCGGGATGTTGTGATAACGGCACCAAGCGAGGAGTGCGTCGAGCTCTTCCCACGTGTTCGTGCCGTATTTGACGATTTTCTTCTCCCACGCGCCGGCGTTCCCTTTCCATGCCGATTCGACGACCAGAACGTCCGGTTGCTCATCGAGGAGCACCGTCTTCCAGTTGTCTGGTGTGAACGTGATGAGTTGGCATTCTGGCTTATAGGAAGCCATCGTGAACTCATCAAAGATTGCTGCGACCTTCAGTTCGTGAAGTTCACGCGGAACCGGTGCGAAGAAGCGCGCCTCGCGCACGTCCATCCACGTCGGGTTTTCCGTGCCGTCGCTGACGAGTTCCTCGGCCACACGGATGCGGTCGATTCGTGCCTCACCAACACCGTCGACGCGGAGGGCGAAACGAAGGAAGCGGATCCCACGGTCGAAATAGAAGACTTTCTCGCTACCGATTTGAACTTGTTGCATAATCTGACGCTCTGTCGCCGAGTAGGCGATGATATAAAGGACGATGTTCGCCCCTTCATCGGCCACACCGTCGAGTGTGACACGATAGCGACTGTTCGCCTTCACTTCATATGGGAACTCTGTTGGGAGCAATTTGAAACTGTTGTTCATCTCGGCGTACGAGATGTAACGGCGCTGATCGTCCTCGCCTTTCAAATTGACGACGAGTTGGTCATCCCGGCTCTTCAACTTGATGAGGTCCGGTGCAGGAATCGTCCACATGTCCGGTTTGAGCGACAAGACGTCCTCACGACGGACGCTCTTCTCACGAATCATCCCGATGTTCAAGTTCTCGAGCTCTCCTGACCCGCTTACGCGGAGGAAGTAACGGATTGAGCGATGTGACGGTGCGATGCGGACAATTCCACTCAGTCCGAGTGGCACCTCAATCAAACGGTCCTGTCCTGACACCGTGTACGTCGCGATGAATAGCGACGCGTCCGCTGTACCTGTACGGTCTCCTTTCAAATAGAAACGATACAAGTCATCATCCATGTCACCCGTCTCAAAGTCGATGCCACGTTCCGTATCGACGTTCGGCAACGCGACCTCGTCGACACCGTAATGTGTATATTGGTTTCCTTCGGCACGCACAACGAGTGTGTCGCCATCGAAGTGAGCCACCTCACTCTGTGGTTTGAGGGAACGGAGTGATGTTGACGTGAGCGGATAACGGAAGTCAAAGGCATCGAGCGAAATGTTCGCAGCCGTCCCTTCCACTGTCCAAAGCGAAAGTGTGCCGAGCGTGAGCTCTACGAGGCTGAACGCGCCTGCCCCATTGACTTCAAGGTGTGCCCGGACAATTTGTTCACCCATCCCGAGTGTCACATCGACGTGGTCCCCGTCCTGTACGGTGACGTAACGGGTACGTCCCCCTTTGCGAACGACTTCTAACGTCAATGTCGGCATCAAGCCTTCGCGCGATTTGACGCGCATCATGGCTGTGAATGTCTTTTGGCCGGAATCGACCAAGTCGTTCACCGAGATGATGTCACTTTCACGTTTAGGACGATAGGTAAGCGTGACCGCTTCGTCTCCTGAGAAGACGAGGTCCGTCCCTTCGACGTGTACGTATGGTGAACGTGTATACCAGTTCGGTACGACTTCTCGTAGTTGATGCGATTTATTCGGACGCTTCAACACTTTACGACCGAGTCGCTTCGACCGTTGTACCCCAAGGTAAGCGGCGCGACGTGCTTTTTTCTGCCAATCCATCCTCATATCCTCCAAATCATCGATTCTCCCGAATCCGATTCTTTATTTACGAATGCGTCGTGCGACAGCTTGTGCTTTCAAAATGGCTTTACCCGCTTTTGATTGCACGAGGCGACGATACTTCTTGTTCAAAATCTCATATTTATGCTTTAGGTCACGAACCGCCTGTTCTTTCTTCTCAAGCGATTGGACCGTCCATTCGAACGTATAGAGAAGATCCCCATACTTTTGGACGAGGCGACGATGCTTTTGGCGCAAGAGCCGCTCATCGTGTTTCAGATGACGAATCTCCTCTTCTTGAAGTTTGATTCGCTGTTTCAACAATCCGATTTCTTTTTCCACTTCATTGCTCATGGTCTCACCTCACAAGTATGCGTCAAAATAGAGACGCTTCAATTCTTCTTTTTGTCCTGATTCATATAAGTCGACGAACTGTTTCACAATCGGCGTCTCTAGTTCCATCGGACGATACTGTTCGATGATTTCATAAAGCATTCCGGCGTTGTCGAAAAATTCTTCCGGCTTGCTGCGGCGTAGGAAGACGAGGTACCACATCGAGAAGAACCGTTCGAATCGAGTCGAACGGTATTGGTCGAGCACGCCTTCGCGAGCGAACGCTTTCGCCCGGGCCGTCTCCCGGATGACACACTTCATAAAGTATTTCTTCGTGATCGTATTGACCGTCGAACCAGCGACGGCCGCGTAATAGTCATGGATCGTCAAGTCGAGCAGAGCGACCCGTTCCGCGCTGAGGAACATCTCTTGGAAGAAGAGCGAGTCTTGTCCGACCGCGCCGATGACCTGTTTCAAATCATGCTTCTGGATGAAGTCTTTTTTGATGACCATCGTCTGAATACTCTGCACCTTGAAGTTATGCTCGAGTAAGTACGCTCTCGGGTCTTCGATGACGCGAACGCCATCTTTCTCAAGGTCTTCGAGCTCGATCATCGCTTCACGGTTCGCAAGCTTCAACATGCTTCCGACAGAGAGGTCGAGCGTGTCATCTTCTTGCATGACACGGAACAGTGCTGCATACCCGTCGTTGACCGCTTCATTATCCGGATCAAGGAAGGCGATGTATGGCGTCGTCGCGAGCTCCACCCCTTTGTTTCGTGGGCGCGAGGCGCTGCCGCTCCCGCCGTCGTTGAACGAGTACGTGTAGACGTTCGGATATTTCCGGACGAGGCGTTCGATATAGCCAATTGTCTCTTGATCCGTCGAACCGTCGTCGACGAGCCAAATCTCCATGTCTTCAAACATCGAGCTTCGGCGAAGACTAGAGAAACATTTGTTATATAGATAGCGACCGTTATTGTAAATCGGGACGATCATAGAAAGCTGATAGTCACCCGGTTCGTTCGTGACGAGCACGTCGTCTGCCGCGAGCAGTTCGAAACGATCGATCGCATAGCCTTGCCCTTCGACACGTTGATTGTCCCGAAGCGTCTCGAGCGACACATGACTAGCCGCGAACATCGTCAAAGCCACGTCAGTATAGTCTTCCACGAACTCATGGATGGTGTCTTGCCCTTTCGTCACGAACGAGACGTCCGTGTACTTGAAGGCATTGACCAAATCCTCTACGTAATAGTCGAGATAGTGATGACGGTCATCGAACACGGTCACAAAATCAGCCGTACGTAAATCGACTTCCTGTAAATCCGCTTCGGCGACGAAGCGTTTATATGGATACGATTGGCGCTCGAACTGTTCGCGTGTCGCCGTCACATCCCCGCGACCGATGACGAGGACGTCACGACGGATTTCATGGTTGATGCCAAGAATAAATAACATCTCACTGAAGCGGTCATACATCGTGTGGTTCGAGAAGATGGTACGGACACCGGACAGCTGATGTTCGAGACGTTCTTCGTCCGATTTGAACATTTCTAAAATCCCTTGTGCATCTAGAGCGCTTGTCGCGATGAACACGTTCGGGAAATCGTTGTTGACGGCGACGTTATAATTCGTCAAGACGAGTTGACCGCGAGCCTGAGCATCATAGATGGCTTGCGCGCTCATCGTCGGACTGTTCTTCACTTCATTGACGTGGAGCACCCAATTCGATGTCTCTTTCAGCTTCTCCATATCCTCAGGGTCCCCATGGACGAGGACGTCTTGAAGCGACTTCGGTGCGAGTGACGCTTTCGACTCATTCGCCTCACGAATCACATAGAGCTCTTTGTTCGCATCGCGAACGCCTTGAGCGAGCGTCTCCAAATCTTTTGCGAACCGTTGGACGGGAAAACGGTTTGTTACGACGACACGGTCTATATTGCCGCGTGTCATCCCGATCGGGTTCACATGAAGCGGGTCGATTCCCGGGCGGATGACGAATACCCGTTCATGCCCAGCTTCTTCTATATATTCCGATACACGCTCCTCGTTTGCCGTGAAGATATAATCACATTGCGCTGCAAGTGACGAGAAACGATCGAAGTGATTCGTATCGAGTGTCGTTTCGAAGACGACACGGATGTCCTTTTGTTTCGCCTTGCGAATCAAATTCTCAAGCCAGTGACGAGAGTGCGAACGCGGCGTCCCCATGTGATGGAATGCCGTCGTCTCGTCTTCTGTGAGCGCTGCCGAGATGAGAAGGAAATCAATATCTTCTGTTTCAAGCAACTCTAAAAAACCTGTCACGTTCTCAAAGTAATGGGTGTGACAAAGACGTTCGAGCTCATGTGCCCGCTTGACCGGTCCGACGAACGCAACATGCACATTCGCCTTCTCATAAAAACTGCTCCCGTTCGACTGGATGCGGGTCACATCAAGTTCTGGGAGGCGTTTCCGAGCTACTTCGAGCTCTTCCTGTAATGCGGTTTGTTGTTCCTCGAACAATTTGTCATCTAGACGCGGGCGTTGCGCCTGTCTCGACAAAGAAGGAAGTTCATCTAAGGTAATCAAGTCATCCCCGACTAATGCCTCTTTTCGGTTGACTCGTTCTTTTTCTTCTTTTAACCACGCGATATGCTTTTGCACGTCGCGTAGCGTCGCTTTTACATCCATACGTCCGCTCCACCTTTTTTAAGTAATCAGTATTTCTTCATCTTATCGTATCTTAACAGAGTTACATGTCGGTCGCAATTTGATGACAAATGTATGAGCCGGCGTTCTATATAAAAAGACGGACCCACACGTGGACCCGTCCTTAAAACAATTATTCACTTACTCTGCTGCGTTGACGTCGACGATACGTCCTTCAACAGCTGGTGTAACTTCTTCACCAAGGCTGATCAAGTGATCGCGGAAGTTTTCCCAGTCGATGAGACCGAGGTCGTTGACGCGACCATCTTCAAATGCCGTCTTAAATTCTACATAGTTGTCTCCACCTTGTGCAGTGAAGAAGTTCGTTGCAACTTTATAGCTCGTCGCATCTTCGACATCAACGAACTCTGTACCATTGTTATATTGCAAGCTGACGATGCGCTCACCAGCTGGTTTCGAGCTGTCGAACAATACTTTGAATCCAGATACGTGAAGGAATCCACCGTTTTCGATTGGATAAATACCAACGCTACGCTCGAAGGCTGCTTTCAACTCGCTACCTTTCAAGTTCATGATGGCAAGTGTGTTTCCGAATGGAAGTGTCGTCAACACTTCACCTGTCGTAACAGGACCAGCATCGATTGCTGCACGGATTCCACCACCGTTTTGAACGGCACCGATGACAGCAGAATCATATTCTTTCGCTTTCGTGAGCATACCGTCTGTAATCAAGTTACCGAGCGCTGTCTCATTTTTACGGACACTCGGTGCGTTGACGTCACCTTTGTCACGTGGGTTATCGAGTGGAGCTGTGAGTGAGACGCCGATTGGGTCTTGGCTGATTGTATCGACGACATCTTTAAATGGTGCGAGCAATTCGACCGCGTATGGATCTGGTTGAAGTCCCTTCACGTCAATCAAGCTGCCTGCATGTTTGATGATTTTTCCATCTTTGTCGAACTCGACATCAACTGTTCCGAGGAAATTGCTGTATTGGTCCGCTTGAACGATGACCGTCGGCTCTGTTTTTCCTTGTGTGATGAGGACCGGTTCGCTCAAACGAGTGTGCGTGTGACCACCGACGATGATATCGATTCCGTCTACGTTTTCAGCAAGCAACAAGTCGTTGTCGAATTCCGGGTTGTCATTGTAGCCAAGGTGCGAGACCGCAACGATTTGGTCAACACCCATTTCTTTGAATGCGTCGACCGCTTTTTGTGCTTCTGCAATGTAGTTTTGGAATTGAATCGGACCTGGACTAGCGATTGTCGCCGTTTCTTCCGTCGTCAAACCAAAGAATCCGACTTTTTCACCATCGACCACTTTGATGACCCCTTCGTAAAGACGACCGTTATACGCTTTTTGCGAAACTTCGTCACGGTAGAGGCTCTTCATGTATTGGTCATTTGAATAGTTGACGTTCGAGCTGACGAACGGGAAGTTCGCATAACGAACAAAATCAGCAAGTTCTTTGTGCCCTTGCTCTGTACCGAGGTCAAATTCGTGGTTACCCGGTACCATCAAATCGTACTTCATGTAGTTCATGAGTTTAAGATCGGCTTGACCTTTGAACTCGTTGAAGTAAAGCGAACCCGAGAAGACGTCCCCTGCGTCGATCAAGAGGCTATCTGGCTTCTCCGCACGAATTTGCTTGATTGCTGTCGCACGTTTTGGTGCGAGGTCAAGCGCTGCGTGTGTGTCGTTCGTGTGCATGATGGAGAGTTTGTAGCCTTCTACTGTATAAGGAACTTCAAGTGTGATTGTTTTTCCACGGTTTGTATATGTAGCCGTCGCGACGAATTCGCCGACTTCACTCGTGTCAATCTTGCTCCAACGTACTGCCTTTTCATACGTGCCACTTGCGAATTTTACTTGTTGCTTCACGATGCCAAGTGCTGGCTTCCCTTGTTTGAACACGAGTGGCTCAGACGGTGGAAGGATTTCAATCGGATGATCGAGGACGCGTACACGTTTTTCAATGTACTTCCCTTTGCCCTTGACGATTCCTTTAGCTGTTTGGAATGTACCTAATTTCTCCAAGTTCACGCTTGATTTGTACCAATGGATTGGTGCGCCTTCATATGTAGCATCTAATGCCGCGTCCAAGTCCCCTGCATACACATAAGCCGATTTCGCTTTCACGACTGGTGCTTTTGACGCAGCTTCCGTTACAGCAACTGGTGCGAGCGATGCTGTTGACACGGCCGCTACAGCGAGTGCTGTATACAACTTACGAGATGATTTCTTAGTCATGTCCAATTCCCCTTTCAGATTTGCGAAGAGGACACACAAAGGAAGCGCTTACATCATTCGACTTTATACTAAATTCCCTTACCCCAAAGTCGTCCGTTTTTCCCTCATATGTACAAATCGCTCTAGTTCTAACGTAACGGAAACGACGCGAATAAACAATCACAAATTGAAGATTTTTAAGGTTTTTACAATTTTCACAAAAAACGATTCCTCAATTGACAAAATTCATCAAAGCAGATTTTTATTCTACTATTTCATCATATAGTCAATGAGGAATACGGATGACGTGCTTCGTCCCGCTCGCTAACCAGTAGGAGACGACAGAACTTCCCTTCGTCTCCACCACTTCTGTTTTAACGATGCGCGAATTGGTTCGGTCGAGTCGAATCAACGTCATGAAGCGAACCTCGGTCCCACACTCGATGGACACGACTTGCGGACGCTTCACCCATTCAAAATCACGAACCGACACGTGACTTTCTTCAATCGTCATATACGACTCGTCACCCGTCATCAGTTGAACGAATTGAATGGCTCGATTCGATGCATCCTTGAAGCGAACATCTTGTGATTCCGGTGTTCCTTCGACGAGCTCTAGTCCAGGTGCCACATGGAATCTTTGGACGAACAGGTCAGGTTCCGGTGACGTGATCCGATCATAGACGACGAGTGTTCGTGCCTGATCGTAAACCACTTTCCGA
Organism: Exiguobacterium sp. s63; assembly: GCF_018617335.1. Taxonomy (GTDB): domain Bacteria; phylum Bacillota; class Bacilli; order Exiguobacteriales; family Exiguobacteriaceae; genus Exiguobacterium. Next base: position 864,986 of record NZ_JACSKB010000001.1, read on the forward strand.
GTATGGACCGCTCCCTTTCCGATAAGACGACTCACACCTGTCGCCACTACCTGCTTTCCAATCGGTTCGACAGATACAATCCCACTTTCTCCGACCCGATCAACGGATAGGTCAAGTTCTTCCCCGAGACGATGGACGGTGTTGTGTGACATGACACGCATCGCCTCCGCTCGTTCCGGACAATCCGCATACCCATAACGTCCCGCCTCGACGATGAAGTCGCGACCGAGTCCATACAATTCAAGGCTCAAGTCATCCGCATGTTTATGGGCGGGGCCATGATAGCCGGCTGTCATCAAGAGATGCGTCGCGTCACTGAACGGACGCTTCGGATGTGTCCAATATTCACGCATGACGGCATAATTCGAACCGAGATTCACCATTCGTTCAGTCGGACAAATTCCTCCCTGTCCCCCACTCAGTGCATAGTCGAGCTGTGGATGCGATTCGACCCGCGGGATCAGATGCCGTCCTCGGATTTGACCGCCCGTATCCCCGACCATCGGGAGGGTCCGGTTCGGCTTAATCAGATGGACGAGACGCCCCGGCATCGCGTCGATGACGTCAAATCGGTCGGACAACGGGAAGCCGTTCACGTTCGTCCAGTCGACGAAGCGGCTAAGAATATGATAGACGTACACGTGATAGCCTGGCGAATGTTCGAGATGGGTCCCGTCCATAGCAAGACTCGAATCGAGCTGGGCATCGAGACGCGCGCGGGCGACCCGTTCCCATTCCGGGCTCCGGTCGAACTCCGGGAAACAGGAGGCGATGGCGAAGAGCGCCATGTCCTGGAAAATCCCGTGATTATGACGCGGACGATAAAACGTCGGCGTCGCCAAAAGGACCGCATGGTCGTACAACATTTTTAAGATTCGTTCCGTCCTATTAGGGTCATCTTTTACGTTCGCGCATCGATACGCCTCAAAGAACCCGAGCAGGTGGAATACCCGGATTGCCGTGCCATGCTCGTGGTATGCCACCCGTTTTCGACTGACCGTGAAAGCAGGATGATGAGCATGCCAACTGTCGACGATGCGCGCCGCATGTTCTATGTAGTCGATATTGCCCGTCACTTCGAAAGCACGCGTCAACTGATGGACGGTCGTCAAATAATGGAGCTGAAGGCGAAAAGAGTTGTTGTCCACTTCCGGTACCATGCGGTCCCAATCAAACGTCGAAATGTCGGCGACACGTAAGGCATCGGGTGCCGCCGGAATATACCAGTTCCCTAGTAAGACACCGTCCGCAAAACGCACGGCCTGATCATCTGTCAACCGTTCATAGCGGTACGGAGCGATGGGACGCTTGTCACGCATATACTGATGCACGAGCAGTCGCTCCATCCGGTCGGCTAGTCTCGCCTTTGTGAGCGGATGCGTCAAGACGAGCATCGCATCGGGCGTTTGGACGAGCATCTGTTTGCCGTCAAGACGAACGACATAATAACGACCGTATGGGCGCATGAGTCGACCCGTCTTGGTCTTCTCGAGTCGAGCCTCTGGTGTGACCCGTCTTCCTTTCCACTGATAACACATCGTCCCCGCCGAGATGACGACGTCCCACCCGTGGCTTCCCCGTGCCGCGAGCGAGCCACCGAACTGGGCGACGAGTCTTGCAATTGAATGTTCCATTCGTTCCCTCACTTGTCAATCGTTATACTTGAAAATTCTACCTTAGCAAATGGTGGGATTCAAGAGTTACCCAGTCGTTCACACAAAAAAGCCCAGCTTCCGCTGGGCCATGCTCATTTTGGTACATTGATTGTATTTGTCGTGCCGTTCGAGAGCGTATACGTGACGACGTATTGCTCGGGTTGCTCGGCTAATGAGGCGTCGACGATCGACGTGCTCGTCCGGTCGATCCGGATGAGCGTGAGGTAACGGACGTCATCCCCATACTCGATCGAGACGACTTGTTCACGTGGTTTCCACTCGAAGTTACGGACAGACAAATGACTCGGTTGAATCGACATGTATGATTCTTCGTCCGTCTCGAGCTGCATCAACTGAATCGTCCGGCGCTTGTCATCTCGGAACGTCACGTTTTGAGCGTCTGTCGAGCCGGCGTATGGCTTCAAGCCATCGCCGAGATGGAATCGCTGCACGAACATGTCCGGTGCCGGAGAAGTGATCTTATCGTAGACGACGAGCATCTTCGCCTTGTCATAGACAAGCGTCCGGCGATGGGTCGCGCCTTTCCCGACGAGGGCACTCTCTCCGATGGCGATACTCGTATCGCCCTTGTCCTCGACCGATACGATTCGGCTCTTGCCGACCATACTCGCGCTCAAATCAAGACCATCCCCGTAGCGGTGCACGGTGTTGTGCGCCTCGACTTTGAGCACTTCCCGGCGTCGTGGGTCCGTCGAGTAGCCAAAGCGTCCCGTCTCGACGATGAAGTCACGAGCGAGCCCATACAGGTCGATGCTCAAGTCATCGGCGTGCTTGTGGGCGGTACTATGATACCCCGCCGTCATCATCACTTGGGTCGCTCCCGAGAACGACTCCGGTGGACGTGACCAATATTCACGCATGAAGCTGTACTGGTCACCGAGTTGTTTCGTCAACTGTTGCGGCACCGTCCCTTCTGCCCCACCACTGACGGCGTAAGAGAGTTCCGGATAGTTCTCGGTCTTTGGAATGATGTTCATCGCTTTTAAATAGCCTGTCGTATCACCGAAAATCGGGAGCGTTCGGTTCGGTTTCAACATATAAGTAAGCTGATCTGGCATCTTCTCGATATACCCCGACCGCGACGGCAAGACGAAGGCGTTGGCGTTGGCCCATTCGATAAACTGCGACAACGTTTCATACACGTATACATGGTAGTAAGGTGAATGTTCGAGGTGAGTCCCGTCCGGCGAAATGCTGAAGGCAAGTTGTGCCTGAAGGCGCGAGCTCGCGAGGGACTGCCACGTCTTACTCTTGTCGAACTCTGGGAACGTCTGTGCGATTGCTGTGAGTGCCATGTCTTGGAAGATTCCATGGTTGTGCTCTTTTTTATAGAAGTCAGCGGATGCTAAAATCTCACCGTGCTCATACAACGTCTTCAAGATGAGCTCGGTGAACGCCGGGTCTTTGTTCAGCGACGTCTGTTTGTATACATCCCAGAAGTTCAACAGATGGAAGACACGAAGCGCGGTCCCCTGGTCATTGTATCCCCACTTGAGTCGCTTGTAGTTATAGGCCGGATGCGCTTTCGTCCAGCTTTTGACGAGACGCTCGCCATATTTGAGATAGGCGAGGTCGCCTGAGTCGTTATACGCCTGGGTCAATTGATTGAGCACCGTCATATAGTGGATTTGGAACGGGAACGAGTTATTGTCGACAGCCGGGACGTCCTTATGCCAGTTGAATGTGTCGATGTTCGGAACAGACAATTGTTTCGGCTCCGCCGGGATGTACCAGTTGCCGGCAAGTGCCTGGTCCGCGTACTGTTTCGCCTTTTCGGTCGAGAGCGAATCATATTCATACGGAACGTGAGTATCGGTCTCTTTCATATATGTATGAATGAGCGGACGGTTCGTCTTCGATTGGATCCGTGATTTCGTCAATGAGCGAGCCGGGACGACCTCCGCTTGACTTTTCTTGATATAAATCCGTTTGCCACCAGACATGGCCAAATAATACCATCCGGATGGGCGAACGATGCGATACTCTTTTGTCGTATTCGTCTTTTGTAACGGGACCAGTTTCTTCCCTTTCATCTCATGCAGCGTCGTCGACGGAGCGACGCGCACGTTAAAGTCTGAGTTGGCCGAAGCCGTCGTCACCGGCGCGAATAGGAGCATCCCGCTCAACGCACCGATGGACAATCGTGTATACAAAGGTTTCATGATATTCCTCACAGTTTCTGTTTGATTTCACCCTGTAAATTATATCCATTAACAGAATGATAAACAACTAAAACTTGGATATCGTTCACCTTTTTAGAAAATTCAGACTCGACATCCTTCTATAATGGTTGTTATGCAGATTTCGCACCCTGCCAACGTTGATGTTTCGTCAAATCAAACAAGAGGTAACCTCGAAATGCTGTATCCCCATTGCGCCAATCCTTATGAATCAAAAGCATCAATTCTCTATAACAACCATTATGCTGTATCCACCTAGGAAACTTGAGACGCGCGCGGGAAAGCAGCCCATCATGCTAGACGCAAACGAACAAATCAAAGAGTGGGAACCAATGATCTTTTACGTCATCCGACAACTCCATCTCCATCCGAACGAAGTCGACGATGCCGCCCAGACGGCACGGATCGCCTTATGGCGAGCCATCCAAGACGGCAAGACGCTAGGGAAAACCTACTGTTTCATCCGTATCCGTGGAGCGATTTTGAACGAGCGCGCCAAGCAGGCGAAGACGCTCCAACACGAGGTGACGAGTGAGCGACTCCCCGAACAAATCGACAAGAGCGAGATGCCGCTGTCCCTTTGGCTAGACGACAAGCGTTCCACTTTACCAAATCGTCATTTCACCTTACTCTGCCATATGCTTCACGGAACCGAAGCCTCGCTCGGATACTCCCCGAGCCGCCTCCGTGCCTATAAGGCGGAACTCCAGCGGATGCTCCGTGAGGACAACGAGTAAGAGGAGAATGAAGATGACCTTACACATGAAGGACGCTGTCGACCAGCATATCCACTACTTACGCATGACCGGAAAATCGAACAACACGGTCAGTCAGGCGGCTTATAAATTCGCCCGATTCCAGCAAATCATGGGAGACGAACGAACACTCGATGATTTCAAGACGAGACAAGACATCATCCCGTATCTCGATGCTCTCCGTTCCGGAGGATGTCAGCCTGTGACCATCAACAACTATTTGAGCGCGCTCCGTGGATTATATGACTGGGCGATCGCCGAACACCTTGTCACTCATAATCCTTTCCATCAACTACGGGTAAAAGTGACCGCGCGACAAGCTTCGGAGATTCCCTCTCCTAGACAGTTGTCCGCCGTCATCGAGGCGATTGACAGTCCTCTGTATCGTACCTTTTTAACCTTTCAGCTCCATACGGGCATGCGGATCAATGAGGTACGCATGCTGACATGTGATGCCATCAATTTAAAGGAGCGAATCGTGTATGTCCTTGAATCCAAAACGGGAAAACCTCGGAAAATCCCATTGAATGATCAAATCTATACTGTCATCTCTACCTATCTCGATGAGGAGCGACGACTCGTGGATTCGCCGTATGTCTTCCCTTCTGCACGTGGCGCCTTGATTTGTAAAACGACCATCAATCGCCATTTGACCACAGCTGCCATCGAAGTACTCGGCTATCCCGTCACGTCTCATACGCTCCGGCACGCGTTTACGACACACCTATATGACAAAGGGGTCATGGAGACGACGTTATCTGAATTACTCGGACATGCCGAGCCGAAGACGACACGTCGGTACATTCGCGTCCGCGAGAATCATTTGCGCGATGCGGTCGAACGGTTGACGTTGGATTAAGTCAGACCAGATAAAGAAGGCCGACCTATTCACAGGTCGGCCTTATTTCGTTTGGAAATCGGTTAAGGATGATGATATCGATATCTGCTTGAACAAAATCGGTCCATCGCTGATTGAAGTCGAATCGTTCTTACCTGTTTACGATATACACTTTGAGTAAGTACACGATGATTCCAATCAATGCCGCAATAGCCAAGTACACAATCGGTACCAATAACCCCGGCGCGGTCAGTGAGATTCCGTAAATCACGAGTGCCGTCACAAAAAATAGTAACAAAAACAAACTAACGTGCTTCATTCACATCTTCTCCTTTGACATATAACATACAACGCATTCGACCCACCTCACTTTATCATATTTTCCCAAATAAGATCTCAATATGTACCGATCGTACTTCTTCATCTCGCGTTGTGGAAGACAGGTTAATCACGTCTCTCTTAAAAACAAAGAGGATATAGAAAATTAAGGGAATAAACTCACCTCATGGTATACTTTGAAAAAGAAGTAAATCCAAATTTATTGAGGTGTATCCATGAAACGAATTTTTCTCGTCCTCGTCTTGATTGGAGTCTGGGGCATGACCCCGACCGATTCCGTACAGGCCGCGACGAACCCTTTCGATATTCGCTCCATTCCGAATGCGACCGTCTACGAAATGAAGAACGGTCGATTGACGAAAGTGGCAGCGTATTCGACAACGAAACGCTACACAGCCATCAGTACGTCCGGCTGGTACTATATCGCACTGAGTAATACGAAAAAAATATACATAAAAAAAAGTCAGGCCAAACTCTTACTCGGAGACCCACTCACCGCTTCGAACCTGAAGTCGAGCGGAACGGCACGACTGGCGCATGAGTATATGAAACAGATGCCACCTCACGCGCCATATGAATATGAACAATTGACACCTACGCGCGCTGTCGATTATGCCAATCGTGCGATTCGAGGAGATTGGTCGATCCCGTCAAAACCATATCAATTGTCCGTCCCAAATATCGATACGTTCGACTGGCACCGGGACATCCCGAGCTCGTCGAGCAATTCCTATCCGTTCCAAATTCACTATTTGACGGTGCTCAATCAATTGACCCAGGCGTATAACGAGACCGGCAATACCGCTTATTTGAAGTACGGGGTACGGGTCGTTAAAAGTTGGACGAAAGCCCATCCGATTGCGAACTACAAACAGTACCGTTGGCCGTATAACGACCATGGCACGTCGATTCGGACATTCCATCTCTTAAATTTTTGGGATGCCTACAAATCGTCTTCTCTCTATAAAGATACGGCGTTCACCGGTCTGATGTTACGCACCCTGCACGACCACGGTACGTTACTCGCAACGGCTAGCTTCTATAAAAATGATCACAACCATGGGATCTTCCAAGACATGGCGCTCACCGCCATCGCGCAGACGTTCCCACAGTTCGACCAGAGCAGAGCATGGAAGACGCTCGCCGATAGTCGCCTCGATAAACAAATTCGGCACAGCATCACGTCGGACGCCGTCCATCTCGAGCACTCGCCCGGCTATCAGTCCTATATTTATCACGTACTCGACCGTTTCCTCATTTGGGCAGAAGCGAACCGCTTCTCACTCCCTTCGAGCATGGCACGGGTTGAACAGATGCCGAAGCAGCTGACCTATATGATCAAACCGAACGGGGCACTCCCGATTTTCGGGGACACGTCCGGCGTCAGACGGAACACTTCGATCATTCCGCATATCGAGGACTTCCCTGAACTGGTCTTCGCCCTCACCCAAGGGAAGGAAGGGACGCGTCCGCCCGTCACGGCGAAACGAATCAGCAACCAATATAGCTTCATGCGCGAATACTGGGCATCTCCACCTCGCGCATTCAACCAGGCGACCCAGGTGATGATGACGGCCGGCTACCACAGCAGTGCCCATAAACATGCCGATGACTTGAGCATCGACCTGTACGGGCTCGGGCGCGACTTCATCATCGAGACGGGACGCTATGGCTATACAAATCGTCCCGAGCGTCAGCGTGTCTTTGGCGTCGATGCCCATAATACCATCCACCGCGACGGTGCGAACCTCGACCTCCGTTCCACGATGCGTGGGAAGAGCAACATCAAGACCGTGCAAAATCTCGGCTCCTCGCTCCTTACGATTGGAGAGAGCCAACTCATCGGAAACGGGACGACGCACCGGCGGACGCTCGTTTATGACAGGCAACAGACACTCGTCGTCTATGACCGGATCAGCTCCCCGACGACTTCAAAGTTCGTGCAACGATTCCACCTTGCGGAAGGTCTGAAACTGCTCCAGAGTTCGATGGCGACCCAGAACGTCGTCTATGGCGACTCGAACGATCGGACAATCCAGCTCATACAGCTCAATTTGAAAAATTCATCGATGCGCAACAGCACGAGCTTCGTCGCCGTCGAGGATTACGAATGGAAGCCCCGTCCGCAAGTCATCTCGTATAACACCGGGAAAGACGTGCGCTATCTCACGCTCATCCGACTCGACCAGTCGAAGACGACGATCCGGTCGGCGAATGTGAAAGTATCTGGTTCGAACTATATCGTGACGTACACGCTCTCGAATAAAGAGACGCGACAGATGTCCGTCCCGATTTAATGTAAATGCTATTTTACAGTTTGAACACAAGTGCTGGAATGAAATAGACACGTCATCGTCGACATGCTAGATTGTGATGGAAAGAAAAAAATGGAATGTATAGAGGAGATTATATCAGGTGCAGAAGCTCAGTTTTTTAGATGCCCTTCGCGGTTATGCCATCCTCGGGGTCGTGTTGACACACTCGACACGCTCCCTCCAAGAGTTGCCCGATTGGTTATATCATATCGGGATACAAGGGTCGCGCGGCGTCCAACTCTTTTTCATCGTCAGCGCGTTCACGTTGTTCTATTCATTGGAACGCTATACGGCATCACGAAAGATTCCGCTCCAGGACTTCTACACGAAGCGCTTTTTCCGGATTGCGCCGATGTTTTATGCTGCCTTGCTCTTTTATTTAAGTTTTGATGTACTTAATGAATTCATTGGGATTTCGACAGCCTATCCTGACGTGACACTCTCCCTGTTGGTCTCGACGTTGACGTTCACGAACGTCCTGCATCCAGAGTGGCTGTTCAGTCTCGTGCCGGGTGGCTGGTCGATCTCGAACGAATTTTTATTTTACGCATGTGTGCCGCTTCTATTCAAATGGATTAAGACAGTGCGACAAGGGATCTTATGGACGACATCGACGCTCGTTCTCAGTATCGTCCTGCATTTCCTGACCGAAACGAGTCAGCCATTCATGGACGTGAAGAGTTTCGCTTTTTATTGGTTCCCGAACCAGTTGCCAATCTTTTTGATGGGAGTCACACTTTATCTCGTGTGGCGCGACCAGTCATGGTCCATACGAACGCACTATGCGATGACGTTCGGCTCGATTGCAGTACTTACCGTCCTTGCAATTACACCATATGATGTCTATAGCGCGTTTCCGAAACATGCGCTGTTCGGTCTCGCCTTTTGTCTGTTGGCACTTGGATTATCTGGTATTCGGGGGCGCATCCTCAATCATCGGGTGATGCAGTATATCGGGCATATCAGTTTCAGCCTATATCTCGTCCACTTTTTCGTCCTCGACTGGGTCAATCACCTCTTCAACGAGACGTGGACCCAGCAATATCATGTGACGACGGTATGGCTGTTGACGTTCCTCGTGACGCTCGTCGTCTCTGGCGTCATCGCATCCATCACGTATCGAATGATCGAGCGCCCTGGGATTCAGCTCGGACGTAAACTCATTCATCGACGTCAAGAACAGCAACAGCAAAAACAGACTGCATAACAAAAACGGAACCCTCTGGAGGTTCCGTTTTTGTTATGCATATATTGACACAACTACTTTGACTCAAACGGCTTTCCGTCTTGTTCGCCATAAGAAGGCGCTCCCGATAACAAGGAGCAACAAGCCGATCCACCAACTATTCGAGGACTCTCCCCCTAAGAACGGGAGGCGTTCCGTCAATGTCGATTTCTTATTGTCGCCTGCTCCAAGAGTCGATTCGGTATCCGCGTCACCATTTCCGCTTTCTCCGCTTCCTCCTGGAATCTGAGGCTCTTCAAATTCGAAATACACTGCCGAGTTTTCCACGATGATCTGTTGCTCGTTCGCACCACCGCGCTCGAATCGGATCACCCGTGGCGTCTCGTCCAACTCATAGCCGAACGGTGCCTCAGTTTCCACGAGCGTATACGTGCCGAGTCTCAAATCGGTCACGCGCGCTTCGCCCGACGCATCCGTCGTAAAGGTGAACACCTCACCGGTTGCATCGGTCAATGTGAACGTAGCCCCTTCGAGTGGTTCGCCCGTCTCTTCATCGACCTTCTTGACGAGTAGTGTCTTGATACGGTCGTTTTCGACCTTGAGCGTCTTCTCGACATCACCCCGCTCGAACGTGAACGGATACGATGTCTCATCTAAGAAGTACCCCTTCGGTGCCTTCGTCTCGACGAATTGATAATCACCTGGGACGAGCTCCTCGACGACAATCTCTCCGTCTTCATTCGTGACGAGGTCCGCTTTCACGAGTTCCCCTTTATCATTCAACAGCTTGAACGTCGCACCGGCCAAGACATCACCAGACTCACTGTCTGTCTTGATAAGACGGACCGCTTTGTACGAGTCGTTCGTCACGTCGACCGCGAGAACTTCATTCGTCCCGCGTGTGAGCGTGAACTCGTGTTTTGTCGTATCTAAGATGTAACCTGCCGGCGCCTTCGTCTCGACGAAGGCGTAGTCGCCCGGTTCGAGGTCGCGAACGAAGATCTCTCCAGACGCATCTGTGACGAGTCCTTCACGGACGACGTCACCCGACGCATCGATCAAGTCAAATGTCGCGCCCAGAAGTACATTGCTTGTCGCGACATCCGTCTTCGTGAGACGGACTGACTTTTTCTGTTCATTCGTGATGGTGAGTGTCGTCGGTGCCGCTTGACGTGCTACCACGCTGAACGTGTGCTCTTTCGTATCGAGCAAGTAACCGTCTGGTGCTTTCGTTTCGATAAACGCATAGCTACCTGGTGTGAGGCCGCTGACATAAATCTCACCCGTCGCGTCCGTCACGAGTCCCTCGCGGATTGTCGTACCAAACGTGTTAACCAGTTTAAATGTCGCTCCCACTAAACGGTCGCCTGTTTCCGAGTCGACTTTCGTCATTCGGACCGCTTTGTACGAATCGTTCGTGGCATAGACTTCCGTCACGTCGTTCGTTCCGCGTACGAGCATGAACGGACGTGCCGTCATGTCTAGCATGTATCCTGATGGGGCAATTGTCTCTTGGAAATAATACGCACCCGGGTTCAATCGGTCGACCCGGATCTCCCCGTTCGCATCCGTCTTCAATCCTGCCTGAACGAGGACGCCACTCTGTTGATAGAGCGAGAACGTCGCATCGGCGAGACGTGAGCCGGTGATCACGTCCGTCTTGACGAGACGGACCGACTTTTGTTGTTCATTCGTGATGGTGATCTGTTCATCGACGTCTTGTCCGTACTCGACCGTGAACGCATGTGGTGTCTTGTCTAAGATGTAGCCGGTCGGTGCGGTCTTCTCGACGAACGTGTACGTGCCGATGTCCAATCGGTCGACGACGATTGTCCCATCTGCTCCCGTCGTCACGTTGTCACGGACGACTTCGTTCTTGCTGTTATATAACGTGAAGACCGCGCCTTGAAGGACGGCGTTCGTGTCTTTGTCGACTTTCGTCAGCTTCACACGCTTCATCGTCTCATTTTTGACGTTGTCTTTTTGAACGGCGTCACTTTCAAGCGTCACCGTGAACGTGTACGCCTTCTCGGGCAACACGTACCCGTCCGGCGCTTTCGTCTCGACGAGTTGGTATGTGCCGAGATTGAGATCCTCGATCAATAGGACACCGAACGCATCGGCCGCGAGCCCACTACGGAGCGTGTTTCCATTCATGTCTTTCAAGTCAAAAACGGCACCTGGGAGCGCCAAGCCCATCTTCCAATCGACTTTCGTCAATTCGATCGATTTGAACGGTTGGTTCTGTACACCGACTTTTGTAGTTGTCAGTTGGTCTTTTACGATAGAGAAACCATGCTTCTTCGCATCAAGGAGATGACCCGTCGGCGCTTTCGTCTCGACGAAGGCATACATGCCCGGCTCGAGGTCGGTCACGTTGATCTTACCGTCCTTGTCCGTCACGAGCCCTTGGCGGACAATGTTGTCCGAAGCGTCATATAACGTGAATTCTGCTCCTTCGAGCACCTTGCCGGAAGTCGACGTCTTCGTCAATTCGACGTCTTGACGAATCGTGTTGTTTTTGACGGTCGTCGCTTCCTTCACTTTTGCGATGGTGATGTTTCGTGACGCCGTCGAAATCAAATAACCGTCCGGCGCTTTCGTCTCGACTAGACGATAGTCCCCATAAAGGAGGCGACCGAACGTCAATGTTCCATCGGTACCTGTCGTGCCACGACGGACGGTACGACCACTACCCGTGTCGACCAAGTCGAACGAGGCCCCACTCAAGTTCTTCTCGCTCAATTCATCCGTTTTCGTGATTGTCAATTCACCGAGTTCTCCACTCGCCGTCCCCATTCCGGACGTGCGGGCGACTCGGACCTTCGATTGTTTCGTCGTCGTGTTCTCAGAGACCTCGTCCGCCGTCAAATAGACGTCGTTCGTGATATCCGTCCCGACCGCGGCCAGGATATACGAATCATATTCTAAGATGTAAGGGCGATCGATCGGATTGTTGAACGTAAGTTCGAACTCCCCCATCTCTTGGATCGCTCGGACCGTGTACGCATCCGTCGACAGCTTCCCTGCCTTCGTGACCGTACCGTTCGCAGCGACCGTCGTCTCATAGACGCTCAACGAATCAAGCAAGATGTCCTGATTGTTCGATGGGACGTCACGGAGTTTGACGTTTTGTAACGACGATTGTCCGAAGTTGATGTCAATCGTCCAGGCGATGAGCTTCCCTTGCTGGATGCCTCGCTTCTCGTTGTATTCGCCACCATGACGAACCGTCACCGTCGCCGGCAAGTTCCCGAGCTCCGTCGCCCCGTCTGTGACGACGGCCGTGTTTTTGTACGACGGTGCGATTTTCGTATCACCAATATTCGTGTCATACGAGATGACGTATGCGTCACTCGTCGGTTCGTTGAACGTCAGAACAAAGCCCGTCTCACTCCACATGACGTTGTAAGCAGACGATGGGATTGGTGTCGCATCAATGGAGTAGGCATTCGCCCCACTACCGCGCGTCATCTTCGCGACAGTGAAAGAGTCCTTGTCCGGTATTTGCGTCCCTTCCCATGTGTCGGTGACGGTCAGGTTCGTCGTCGCATACTCATGATAGTTAATCCCGACTTTCCAAGTGATGTCCTTCGTGACGGCGTTATATGTGCCACCTTTGAATCCATTGTTGCGCGTGTTCGATGCCGGTTGGACGGAATCCGTCGTCGTCACCGTACGACCGTTCGATGATTCATCGACCCACTCGACGGTCGCTTCGTTGATGAAGCTCGTATTGTTCGCGTCCAGACGCTCGCGGTAATCAAACGCCGTCTTATACGTGATGCTATGTGTATCGATCAATTGTACGTTGAAGCGAATGGTAAAGCCGTTCGCGTCAGGCGTGACCGTATAGTCTGTTCCTTTCGTCAATCCGCTGATTGTCAGCGAATCTCCGATGAATGTCAATCCGTTGTTCGGGAACGTGTCCGTGATGACGACATCGTTCATCACACGCTTGTCCCGGTTCAACTCGAGCGACCATTCGATTGTTTCCGCCGCATAATCGGGCGCCTTGTGTGCCTTTCGCAAGACGGCTTGTCCAATTGATTGTGTCGCTGACTTCTTCCAGCCGTTCACTTCGATTGTGTTTGTCACACTACCGGAGGTAACGACACGATTCTTCGCACGTGTCGTATAGTCGAGCTGATACGCCGTCCCGTTCTTCGGAAGGTCAAGCGTAAATCCTTCGAGTCCAGTGTCTGTGATGTTGCTTGTCGTCACAGGAACCGCAACTCGATTCGAAATGTTCCCATTGGCATCGAGCGTCACTTCATACAACGTGAGGTCGACCAATTCATGCGTGTCGGTGAACAAATCCTTCACCGCGAGCGAGCCTAAAGTGCGTTGACGGAAGTTGATGTCTGACTGCCAAGAAATGGTCTGATTGACATCGTCATAGCCTGCAGTCCGTTTCTCAAGCTCCGTCCCACGCCCAGCAGCAACCGTCGCTGAGGCCGTTGCTTTGGAGAAGGATGTTCCTTCGAGATTTGTGACGTTGTTGAATGTCGCCACCTCTTCATCGACGATGTCAGTGATGAACGTGAGACGATAGGCATTTTGGATTGTCCCGAAGTCGATAGCAAGACCATCCGTCGTGTCGACGGTGAGACCCGTCACCGGTTCTTCACGGATGACGCTCCCGTTCATTGCCATGACGAGCCGGGTTACTTCCATACTGTCGGCGCGATACGCCAGGCCAGCAGGAATCACATCCGTCCAACGGGCATTCTCAATCCGTTTCAGCCCTTTGTTCAACTCGACCGTCCACTCGATGGAGCTCGGGTTATACGGTCGGTCGGCGACACCGGCTTTCGTGATGTCTTTCCCTGGATTTTTTAATCCGACCGGTAACGTGTGTGAGAGCTTGTTTTCGATTGGGGTGATCGTGACCGTCCGCTCTTCTGAAATCTCGGTCGTCTCTTTCACTTGTGTCAGGGCTTGAATCGTCCCTTGGATGTTCGAGTACTTGTAGACGTTGTCGTTAAACGTCATCGTCGCCGTACCATCAAGGTCAAGCGAATACGTCCCCATCGACTGACCGTTGAAGTTCAGCGGTTCATTCGTGACCGCGTCATATACCTTCAACTCACTCGGCATCTGGAACGTAAACGTCGATCCGTCCGTGTAGCTGTGCCCGTTCGGGATTGACCAGTTGTAGTTGATTTCGACAATCGAGTCCGTCGTGACCGTACTCACCTCGACGTTTTCCGTCGTGGTCGTCCGAATCGTATACGCGTCCAAAATATTGTCGGTGATTGTCATGACCGGATTGTCCGGTGGTTGCGGGTCCGTGATGACCGGGTCCCCTTCCGCATACGCCATCCGCGAGACAGCGAACGGCTGCACGACGAGCAACATGGTCAAGACCATGGATAACCATCGTTTCATGTGCGTTTCCTCCTGTGTCTTTGTTTGCAGACATCACAAACGTGGAACAAGGAGATTCGCCTCAAAGAACATACCAAAAAAAGGCCGCCTTCTCAGGAAGGGACCTTGGTCGTCATTCAATCATAGAGTGTGGCACGATAGTCAGAGGCGTCGCGGTAAGTCGTCGTCCGTCGCTCGGTCACGTCACGCGTCACATCGATGACACGCCACTTTCCGTTCACGAACACCTCGTTCCATGCATGATAGCCATTGATTCCTTTCGCCGTTCCCATGACAAGCCGGGTCGGGATGCCTTGGGCACGAAGGAGCGCGGCATTCAAGGACGCAAAGTCATAGCAGATCCCCCGTTTCGTCCGAATCGTTTCGGCATTATCCGGCAGGTATGTGGATGAGAGCTTCATGAGCTTGTTGTCGTCATAGTCAACGAGTCGATTGACGTGACGGCTCGTCACGAGCGTTTGCGTCGAAGTGGAGTATGATGAACGTGACAACGACGAGGCGAGACGCGACGTCGCAGAATCGATGGAGACATTTTGAATGGAATGGAGGTACGGTGCTGTCGAATGAGAGAGGCGTACCGTTTTTTGGAGACGATAGACACGTTTATAGCGTTTCCCATCGGATGACTGATAAAGCATAAACGTATAATCTCCATTCCCGAAGTTGACGTTAAAATGATTCATTCCTTTATAGACATCGTAAGTACGAACCTGCTCCCCTTGTCGAACCTCGAACTTGAACGTTCCTGTATCATGATTCGAGACGTACACTTCAACTTTCCCCGTCTGTGTATCGACACGCGCACTTGCGGCGTCAGCGGTGTCAGGTCGCACCACAATCAGTGCGAACAACAATACCAATATCCCTGCGAAGAATTTCTTCACGAGACGAACCTCCTTTGGAAACTGGCTGCCATTTTACAGGCCCTGTAGCTTTGCGTCACTAGCTTTCGCGTAGTTTTGCCATTATCAGTGAAGTCTTACGCCCCCACCTTAACACATTAAATATGAAAACGATTTCTGTTTTTTAAATTTTATGGTAACAGATGTGCTGGAGTAGTCACAAAGATTTTTACCTCTAATAGTTATACCCTTTTATCACCATTTAACAGCATTTAATGGTTATTAAGAACTATTTTTGTATTACTTACCAATTCTTTAGAGTCTAAAGAAATCTATCAAGTAATCAAAAGAATATACTCAGGACAAAAAAACCATCACCTTTCTAAGAAAGGTGATGGTTAAGAGAACATCAGATTGACTGCATATCTCAGATTAAGGAGTTGTTACAACAAGACCTTTAACTGTAACAGTTTTACCATTAAGAAGGTAAGTTACAACAAATGTGTCAGTAGCGGCTGCAGCTTGAATATCAACTGATACAGTTCCGTTACTCACTACTTTCAAGTCGTCTTTAGGTGTAGTGTTATCAACCAAGTTAGTCACTGTAAGAACAGGTGAGACAGGCTTGATTTCAACACCATACTGGTCAGTCACTTTAAGAATAGCATTCAATGTAGCTGAATCATCCATACCATTGAGATCACTTGATTCAAATTTAGCTACGCCATCTACAACAGCGTCTTTTACAAATTCGATCTTATCAGCTTTAGGAGCAACTTTTGAAATCGTTACATCTTTCATAAGTGTAACTGGTGATTTCTCTCCATCTACTACTACAGTGATTTTTGAAGTGATTTCATTCTTATCACCGAAAGCAGAATCGTTAGCAGCAAGAACTGAGTTTAATTTCCCGTCAGTGAGTTCAAGAACTGCGTTATCTTTAATCACAGTGTAGTAAGAAGATGGGAGAAGGACTTTAGATCCGTCAGCTTTCACACCGTAGACTTTGAAGTCTTGTGTGTGCGATGTAGCAGAACCATCTGCATAGAGTGTTCCAACTTCAGCGATTTCGAATGAAGAGTATGCAGACTTATCAACAGTTGTAAATGTTACCTTAAGCGGACTTGTCGATACTGTTTCTCCACCTTTGACTAAGCTGAAAGTAAGAGTTTCAGTACCTTTCTCCGAACCTGAAACAACAATTTTAGAAGCATCTGCAGTTAACGGACCACCAGACACAGAGACAGCGGCATTATCTGTTGTTTCAGCTACTTCAACTTTTAGATCAGCAGTTTCAGTACCGAGTTTACCTTTCAAATCAAATGTACGACCATATTGGTCTTTAACGATGAAGTTTGAGTAATCAAGAGTTGTGACTCCACCAGCTGCCACAGTAGTATTCACGTCTTTCAATGACTCGATTGTTGCAGCATATGCCTCAGCTTTTACGTCAAAGTTAAGTTGTGAAACTTTACCTGTTGCTGAAACTGTCGCAACTTGAACATCAAATCCTTTTGCACCAGCAGTGTATTCAAGAACAGCAACACCGTCTTTGCCTTTAACGAGTGCAAGTTTCGAAGATGAGAAGCTTACTTTGCCGTTAAGGTCATCAAATTTAGTTAATGCGTTTCCAAACTGGTCTACTGCAGTAAATGGAATTTGAACTTTTTCGCCTGCAGCAATCATCTCAGCAGGAGCAGACATGTTAAACGATGCAAGAGCAGGAGCTGCTGCAACATTTACTTCATATTGCGCAACTTTACCAGTTGCTTTAGAGATAGATGTAACGATGACCGTTCCACCTTTAGCATAGTTAGCTCCTGCAGTGAACGTAAGACCAAGCTTATCTTTATCAGCGCCAAGACCAGAAACTACGTTGTTGATAGCAAGTACAGATGGATTAGATGAAGTGAAGATAAATCCATCATTGATTTCTGTTGCAGTAAGTGCTTTACCGTACTGATCCATGCCGTTCACAAGAAGAGCAAATTCTGATACTGGAGTCACACCAGAGAATGGCTTACCATCTTTGTGATAAACAGATCCAAATGATAATGAGTCAGCAACTGCAACATCAGCAATAGTAATCACTTTTGAAATGACTGTGTTCGTTGAAGCATTAATTCCTGTAACAGCAATCATGTCACCTTTTTTGATTTCAGTTGCCGAAAGCGTCAATACACCTTTGTTATCGTCAGATGCAGTAACACCGTTAGAAGCAGTCCAAGAGATATCTGTAGCAAGTGCTGAAGATGTTACGTCTTCACCGTATTGGTTCATGACTTTGTAAGCTACTTTAGCTTCAGTCTTAGCTCCGTTTGTCGGTGCTGTAGTTGATCCAAGTTCGATAGATGCAACTTTTTCGTTCATTACTGAAGCAGTTTTCGTAAGAGCTTCGTCTGTAAGACCAGAAACTTTTACAGTGTAGTCGCCTTCAAAGAGTTTACTAGCTAATTCAAGCTTCGCAGACTTTTTATCTTCAGAAGGAACAATTGTCGCGTTTACAACAACTGATCCACGCTTGATTTCAAACTTAGCTTTAGAGAAGTCGATTTCTTTGTTGAAGTCAACTGTGAGAGCGTTAGCTGCAGTAGCTTTGAACTCTTTAATCTCAGCAGCAGTATTAACTACTTTGTATTTAACTGTTTTTGTTACAACGCCGAATGCTTTGTTAGAGTAAGTGAATGTTCCTTCGAACTCTCCAGCTTTCTCAGTTGAGAATCCTTTGTAAGTAACAACTTTGTTGTATTTCACGCCGTCTGCGAAGAGAACTGGCTGAATACGAAGACCTGATGCAGGAACGCCTTCTTCGAGGACGATTTCTTCAGGTTGGATATCTTGTGCGTGGTTCAAGACGCGAAGTTTCTTCTCAACGCGGATGCCTTGGCCTTTTACAAAACCTTTAGCAGTTTGGAACACGCCAAGTTTGTTCATGTCGATTGACGATTTGTACCAGTAGATCTCGCTACCTTTGTACTCTTTGTCAAGTGCCGCGTCGAGGTCCCCGCCGCGTACGTAGTCCGATGAAAGACGGACCGTTGTTGATGCTGCGTCTGCCGTAATTGCAGGCGCTACTGCTGATGCTGCTACTGCGAACGCTGCCGCTGCAGTAACGAATTGTTTCTTCTTAGCCATCTGATGTAAATCCTCCCTTAGGTAGATAGGTTTTTCTACCGTCCTCGCCCAACCGATCTCATTCGGAGTCATGTATCCATAACAATGAATAAAGTACTAATGATTATGTAACCGACTCTTCTTTAGACCGGGCGTTCTCCCCCGGTAGAAGTCTTTGCAAGAATCATCTTGAACAATTTACCAAGACTGTTCTTGGAAAACCTTACATCCATAATATACATAACACTTCCAAGCGACACAAGCGTTTTTTTTCGCAAAAATGGTAACGTTTTTGAATTTTGGATATTTTAGTTTAATTCATTTTTAAGTTTACCTTTTTTGGAAATGTCGAAACGCGTCGATTTTTGTTGATTTAAAGCGATTTAATCGGTTTTGATTGCTGAAAACCATTTTTATACCATTAATTACCTGTAGTATTTAATTTACAATATCGATTCTTAAAGTCCAATGTTTACCTTAGTTATTTCCAACTCATAAAATCATTGACCTGTTTAACAAAACCAAAGTTATCCAAAAGTATTAGACGTGTTCCATTTTCGGCATCTGTGCCTCTTGTTTCAGCCCTCTCCCGTCCTCCGAGGACTTTCGACCTACCCGATGACAGGCCAATCGTATCCACGTGACGCCGTTTTTTCTTCACGATCTACGTTTCTATCATCCGAACCTCGTCTGGTCTCCTCGACAGCGACACGCAACCTATGCAAAAAGACGGGGATGCCGATTGGCATCCCCGTCTCCTGTTGGAACTAGCTTATTTGACGATTGCACGTGTCATTTGTCCGGCACGGCCGTTCAAATCTTCCACGTGGACGTAAATGGATTCTCCTTTGCGGAGAGCCCGCGTCTTGATACTGTATGTGCCGTCCGGACGAATCATCGCCGTCCCGAACAATTGGCGCTGCGCATTGCGAACGACAATCGTCATACCCGGTGTCGCTTTACCAGACACCGCTCTCGCGCCAGCACGGAGCGTTGTGACCGACGGACTGGCCGGACGCTTGCCTGCTGCCACGATCAACCGTTCCGTCGACTGATACTTGCCGTTCGTGTAGACGACACGCAGGACCGTCCCTGCAGGTTGTGGTTTCATCTTAAACGATGCGACGGCTTGCTTCGCCGTCCCGCGTCCGACGATTTGATCGTCGTTATAAACGGAGACGACCGTACCTGACTTCACTTTCACTTTGAAGTTCGCCGCATTTTCCGCCACGACCGCACGGTTCGCATTCAAGCGAAGCATCGATTCGGCGCGATGAAGGTTCACCTTGCCGTAACCACCTAATACATCATAATACGAAACAGGCAACGTGAACGAGACACCTGTCTCTTCAAAGTCCCAATCGTCTTCCGGGTCTACCGGTATTTCCGGTACGTCTCCGCCTGAGAAGGCGACCGGGTCAGCCGTCCGTTGCAAGAGCGTACGGATCGACTCGACCGTGAGGGTCGGGTGTTGTGATTTCAAGAGTGCCACGACGCCTGTGACGTGTGGTGTCGCCATGCTCGTCCCGTCCAGATACACGACGTTCCCATCTGGGACAAGGCTCGCGATTTTCGAACCTGGTGCCACGACATCGACACCAAACCCATAGTTTGAATAATCCGTCACGATTCCAAGCGAGTTCGTCGCTCCGACCGAGATCGTATACTTCGAAGAAGCCGGATAAGATACTTCCGGTTCACTTTCATTCCCCGTTGCCGCCACGACGACGACACCGCGGTCATAGGCATACTTCAACATGTAACCGATCGTCCGGCTTTCACCGCCACCGAGACTCATGTTGATGACTTTTGCTCCCGCATCGACGGCATACTTAATGCCAAGTGCGATTTGATCCGTATCTCCCGTCCCGTCTGCACCAAGTACTTTAACAGGCAAGATGGATACGTTCGGTACCATTCCACGCATCGAGACACCGTTGTCCCGTACTGCTCCGATGACACCGGCAACGTGCGTCCCGTGACCGTTCCCATCACGAGAGCTCCCATCCCCATTCGGGTCCGTGAAGTCTTTTCCGTTCGCGACATCGACTTTTCCTTTAAAGTCGAGCAGACGATCATCCACACCTGTATCGAGTACGGCTACTTTGATTGAACGACCCGGAAGTCCGAGTGCCTCATAGCCTTCCAGCCCGACACCTGCATATTTCATCGGTTGAAGGACCGATTTCTCGTTGATTGCCCATTGATACTCATAGCTCGAATCTGTCGCGAACGCTTTGTACGTCTGAACGGGTTCGATGAACTCAACGTTCGAATCGGCGTTCAATGTCGCTTTCGCTTTTGCTTGCATCTTCGTACTTGCCGACTCAACATCAACGAGCGCGAAGTAATCGCCCGGACGACCGATCGAGATGCGTTCTGCCGAGACGTCCGTCATGGCATTCATCTTGCCGATCGATGTCGATGGTTGTGATTTGTATTTGACGATATAACGTGGTGTATCTACCGTTTGAAGCTCCATTCCAATCTGAGCGAACACGTCTTCCACCGTCGAGCCGGCAAGGCGTGTCATATCGACCGATGAAGCCAAGTCATTCACGTCCGACTTGATTCCACTCGGTACACTTGATTTGACCAAAGCGTGCATGCGGTTGATTGCAGCCGCTTCATTTTTCGTGATGGTGTGGCTTTCTTTATTGACGAGTGACGTGATGAGCGGACGTAACGTCTGAAGGTCCGTCAACGCCTCTTGCCGCTTCTGTTTGTCAAATGCTAATTTGCGGACGAGGTACGGGGACGACTTATAGTAGAGGGCCTCCAACTGACGTCCCGCCTCCGAAGCACCGAGAATCTCTTCTTGCAGGCGACGAATCAACTCGAGCAACCCGCCATCCTCTGGCATCGGGAGCAATGATTCGACCGGACACATCGTTCCGTTTCCTTCTTCATATTTCACTGGGAGTTTCACTGATTTATAACCAAGTGAGACATCGGCTGCCGTCGGTGGAGTTACCGCACCCTCTTCATCGATCGTCTCGAGTGGCATGTATTCTACTTTGATGTAGTATGGACCTTCCCATGCGTATGGGAATTGGATTTTTGCGACTGACGTCTCTGCGTCCGGTGCAGCACTCGCCCGGTAGCGATCGAACGTCTCATCAGCAGCTGCCATTTCAGCACTCGGGTAGACCGAGATGTTCGTCACGGCTGACGCTTCCATCGTAATCTCCATATGTGTCATAGATGAAGCTTCTCGCTCCATCTTGTACCAATATGTGTTCACCGTGTCCGTTCCTGTCGTAAAGTCGACAGTCTGTCCAGGTGTAAGTAAAGTGGCCCCGCTCACATCGGCCGCACCTGCTGCCATCGTCCGCATTGGGACGAGCGACACGACGAGCGCGAGGACCGATACAAATGCAACGAGGCGTTGCAAAGCTTGTTTCATACCTTTTTCCCTCTTTTCCTAAATAGTGAAGCGTTTGGCTCCACGTTGTTCTACGTTATTTATCGGTTTATGTTTCAAAAATGTAACAAAAAGATTTCTAAAACATTTCGATTCATTCTTCAAATAATTGTTCGTTGTTCAGCTTTTTACGTTCGAGCACTTTCAGATTCGCCTCGTGGTCGGTCTGGTCGAAGAAGAGCCCTGCGACTTTCATGAAGCGAAAGTCGACCTTGTTCCCGTATCGGTCGGTATAGTCGATCTGCTCGATCCGTAAGTACCCGTGGTCTTCGGTCGCGCTCGAGAACCGTTCGAACTTGAACTGGCGATCGACTACATAATAAAAGCGTCCTTCTTCTTTATAATAGATCTGCTCGACACCGTATTCCCTTTTCAGGTAATGCTCCATCGAGTTCTCACTTACGATGTTCAGCATCGTCATGCACCAGCCGAGGAGTAATAATAGAAGAAATGCTTTCATCCACCATAGGAATCGATTCGATGAGACAGGTGTAACCGGTAGGGGTTTGAGCGAATAGATGAGATCTCGCTTGTCTTTCATGTTGCAACTCCGTTCACCAAAAAGACCGGTGTCTCCACCGGTCCTAAGGAATTAGTATCCTGCGTATTGAAGCGATTGGATAAATGCGCGTTTCTCCGCACCCGATAAGTTGAACTCGAGGTCGTAGTCCGTTCCTTGGACCATGACCGTGATCCGGTTTTCCGGACGGACGTACTTGTCGACGAAGCTGATGAGTTTCGCATCTGGTTCGAACAAGTATGACTCTTCGACAGAGCCGTCGTCGAACTCGTCATAGTAGACATCGTACTCGTCGATGTTTTGCGAGTATGTCGCACGACCGACACGGAGCGTCAACTTCTCAAATCCAGCGACCGATCCGTCCTCTGTGTAGCTACTGAGAAGGAACCCGAGGCCCGACTTCGACGGATGTCCGAAGAAGAGTGGTACGAACGTGTCCGCATACTTCGTCGTCGCATCTGCATAGAAGACTTCTTTATGAACCGTCACCTTCATCCCTTCAAAGTAGACACGGTGGAAGTTGTTGTAGAGCGCGTGCTGTACCGTGATTGCCTTTGGTTGGCTGACGTTGCCTGCACCGTCACGGATGACGAGTGACATCTTCTGCCCCATCGATTGACGCGGAATCTTCACGATGAACTTCCCAGTCGACATGACCGGTGCCGTGTATGACTTCGTGCCGATTTTGACGATGGCTGTCGCATACGGCTCGGCTTTTCCGAAGACACCATATGATGCCGCCGTCACGGACTGTGTCAATGTCGCCGTTCTCGGTGCGACGCGGTCTTTGTAGACGCTACGTTTCGAGACGTCGCTCGTCGCGCCTTTCGTCGTGATCGTCTTCGCCGAAAGCCATGAGTAGGCCGGTTGCGGCGCGATGCCACGACGGTAGAGACCGTTCGCATCGAACTTCCCTTTATATGTGCTGCTGCCGATTGAGAGCTCGACGTATTGTCCCGGCTCCCCGAGGACGCGCACTTCACGTGACGTCTCTGTCAACGGTTTGATGACCGGTGCGTCAGGACGTGCTTCTGGATCTTCTGCGACGATGGCGCGTGTCGTGTCACTCACGTTGCCGCTCGCGTCGACGAGACGGACGTCGATAACTTTGCCGACCGATTGTGGTGACATCTTGAAGACGGCCTCGCCACCTTCTAAGATGGTACGGACGTACGTCTTACCGTTGATCAAGATCTCCGCTTTCGCAGCCACTTCACCAGTGATCGTGAGTGATGTCGATGTGTGGTATGGTGCCGATAATACAGGTGCGTCAGGAGCAGTAACGTCTTCCGTCGTTTCTGCGTTGACGATTGTCGAAGGCGCGATACCTCCGAATGCGAGTGTGGTAGCTAAGAAAAGTGCTGCATATTTCGGTTGCTTCATAATAAGTAGGGTCCCCCTCAAGAATAATGACAATCGTTTACAAAATTATTATAATCTGTCCTTTTTCAAAAGGGTACATAAATTTTCTAAAATAGGTATAATTTTTTCAAATTCACATTTCCTTCATTTAATAAAAAAAGACACCCCACTGTTTGGAGTGCCTGAACGCTTAACCTTCGTTGATCATCGTCGCCTGTCCGCCTTGCCATAACCAGACGCCATCTTCTTTCACATAAAGATGAAGCATCCAGAACCGACCTTCGTAGGCGTTCGTGCCGATGATGAACTTCTCTTCTAACAAGAGTTGGACGACGGCGAGGTCGCCGCGTACCGTCTCATCGAACGTGACCGTGTCCTGTGCGATCCATTGAATCGCTGTCGGGTCGACGTACTGGTCTAAGAACGTCTCTTTATCGAACTGACGCCCGCTCGAATCGACATATCGGAACGAGTCGTGCATGAGCGCCCGCATCGCGTCGAGATCGCCGGCCACCTGATGGGCCGACCGGTCGTCAGAAAGTTGTTTCATGTTGAGTGTCTCCATAGTTGTCCCTTCCTTTCCCCGTTTATCATAGCACAGATGACCGCAAACGAACGAGCGGAATGCCGAGCGCTGAATCTCTCAATCATTTCCCTTTTATCGAAATATGCAACCTTTTTCGCATTTATAAAGGATATACTAAAAATTGTAAATTTCATGAACCGAGGTGGAAATATTGAAACGAATCTTCAGTTTGCTCTTTTTCTTTACCCTACTTTGGACGCTTACCGCACAGGCGGTCGGGTCAGACGCCATGCTTCGTGCTGGCACGACCCTTTATGCTGATCCAGACGAATCAATGGTTCTCTTAGTGACCAATCAACCGGAACGTGTGGAAATCTCAACTTCTACCGAAACGCATACGGCTGTTACCATCGCTTCTCAAACAGGATTCGTTCGAAACGACGACGTCCTTTATGCCGTCACACGTTACGTCCACACCGAAACGGATGCGCTCGATGAGGCAGGCAACCTTGTTAAGACACTCCCCATCGGGACAGCGGTCGACGTCTTCGACATCGAAGGCGATCTACTTCTCACGACGGACGGGACATATGTTTCCCGTGACGCCCTCGGAGAGACGGCCCCGGAGGCTGTGACCCGTTACGCGAAAGCAGGTGCGCTCGTCTTGTCCGAACCAGACGGGGAAACAATCGCCGAGCTCGAAGCCGGGCAAACCTTGAACGGCTTCCTCGTCGATGGACAGTTGCGTATCAATTTGAATGGGGAGATCGGATATATCCCGCTCTCGATGACGAATCGGATTCCATTTAAGACGGACTCACAATTCGTTCTGACGACATCTTCATATATGAATGAAGACGGAGAGATCGTCGGGACGATTGTCCGAGGCAAACGAGTAAGTGTATATGGAACGAATGGCTCGATGGCCCGCCTCTATCAAAACGGCGCATATGTGTATATGAACCGAGACGTATTAGCCGCGAAGATGCCCCGCTACGCTAAAACGGGGAGTCGTTATGCTCAAAAAGAGGTATCGATTTATTTAGACACAGACAAGAAACACGTCGTCGGCTCACTCAAACGGAGTCAACTCGTCAGCATCTATGGGACAGATGGTCTGTTCACCCGTGTCTATTACAACGGACAATATGTCTTCGTCGAATCCGCATCACTCGGAACGACGGAACCGCCATATTTGAAAACTGGTGAGCGCTACATCACGAAGAATACACCTGTCTATGCTCGGACGATGAAATCATCCAAGACGACCTTGTCCCTGAAGCGTGGACAACTCGTCTATATCTATGGCACCCGAGGAGGCTATACCCGTATCTTCACGAAAGGGAACTACTACTTCGTCCCGACGAGTGTGACAAGTACGAAGAAACCGCCTCGCTTCGAGTCGACCGGGAAGCGTTACAGTCGTTATGACGAGGTGGAAGTATACGCCTCGACCTCTGTCGTGAAACAGGTTGGTTCATTAAAACGCGGTCAACTCATCGAAACATACGGGACGAGTGGGTACTACACGCGCATCCGTCTGAACGGGGCATATCGCTATGTCGCGACCGGCTACCTCGCCGTCTCGAAACCGACCGCGAAGCCAAAGGCAGGAACGGTCTTCTATACGCAATTCAACGGGACACCGTACTTCTCGGCTGACGTTGCATATGGTCGTCCGGCCGGCACTTTGCCACGTGGAACGAAACTCGTCGGACTCCGCTCGATCGATGCCGACTTCTGGCACGTCCGTCTTCCGTCCGGGAAACGCGTATACGTGTTGAACCCATATATCGCCGAGACGAAACCGAAGGCGATTCAGCCGGCGAGCGTCTATACGGCCGCCCACTACGGGACGACGAAGAAGACACCGTTCTATGCCAACCCGAACGACACCCGTCCAATCGGCTATCTCGATGCCGGACGTCGCATCTACCCACGCGGGAAGAGTGGCGACTCGTATCTCATCCAGTACGACTGGCGCCCCGTCTACGTCAAGACGAAAGACATCCGCATCAAGCAGGATGCCTTGTTAAAAAAACGCGATACCTCACAAAGAGAACGCATGATTGCCGTCGCCGTGAAACATCTCGGGACGCCGTACACATGGGGCTCGCAGTCACCACTGAACGGTGGATTCGACTGTTCCGGTCTCATCCATTATGCGACGAACCAGGCCGGGAAGATCGGCGGGCGCACGAACGTGTCGGGCTACTGGTATAGCGGACACTTCAAGAACAAACGGACAGGCATCACGAGTGGTCGTCGCGGAGACATCATCTTCTTCGCCGGCACGTACAAATCAGGCCCATCCCACATCGGCATCATGCTCGATGACGAGTTCTTCATCCATGCCGGGGGCGAGATGCTTCAAATCAACTCGATTCACGACCCGATGTGGCGCCCGTACTTCCTAGGATACAAATCGTTATAAGGGGGATGCTCCATGTTTGACTATATCGATCCGTTCTTATGGCAACTCGTGATCGTTCCAACGTTTACGATTGGACTAGGCGTCGCCATCGCACTGCACCTGAAGCGCTTGTCTTTCGCTCCCTTGATCACACTGATTGCCTACTGGGGCATGGAGTGGTTCATGTATCGGGGCACCCTCTTCTTCTTTACGAAGTGGTGGCTCCTTCCCCTCCTGGCATTGGGGATCACGTTCACGTTCATCGGAAAACGTCCGGTGGAGCACGCTTCGATCAAATGATGCTTGACAACGCATCTTTATCCCGTTAAAGTAACGATAACATTCATACGAACTCGCGATGAGAAAGAAGAGTAGCGCGAAGGGACGTCTTCAGAAAGCCGGTGGTCGATGCGAACCGGTGTCGTGCCTTGCGTGAATGGGCTTTTGAGCGTTCAGACCGACATGTAGGCTCTGACGGGTCCTCCCGTTATCGGGGACAGCGAATGATGGTTCGCGATGAGTGGGAAGACAAGGCGTCTTTCAACGAAGGTGGCAACACGGGGAATCTCCTCGTCCTTCATGTCCGATTGGGCATGTGGGACGGGGAGATTTTTTGTTTGAGCGATTGGAGGTGGGCTGGTGACGTACCACGGATATACGCACCGCGGTCATCGTATACGAACAAGACGTGCCCCTCTCGTTCGTGGATGAACTGAACGAGAGGGTACGTTGTGAATTCTCCGTTCAAACGCGGTTTCGATTTCGTATAAAAATCTTGATAACAAATCGCCTCGAGGAGCGGTCGCACACGGATTACGGACTTGTCCGCTACCGGCACCGTGAACATCCATAACGGTTCGTCATCGAACATGCACGATGTGGCGGTCGTCTTGAAGCGTACCGGTTTGTCCCGGATGTAACGGAACAGACGGGTCGGTTTGACGGGCTGTCCATATACATGCCAAACGATCCGGATGGGGTCACCCTCTTCGAACAACGCATCAAACAATTGCTGGGCATGACGAACAACAGCCTCAAAATATTCAAGATTCAGTTCATCGGATTTAATACCAAGGTAAGGTGACAGCATGTCCTCGAGTTCGATGTGCTCGGTCAACGCTTCACCTGAAAATTGGTCAGGTCGTAAGACTGACATCGGCATATCCCCTTTCTACTATCCATTATAAGGAGGTTTTTTCAATGCAACAACGGATGATCAATGGTGACGAACTCACACCGGTGGCAATCTTCCACCGACTACAAGGTGAACGAAAGGTATTACTCGAGAGTCGCGCGGAAGGCAAGCACGGCCGCTACTCCATCATCGCAGCGAACCCGGTCGAGACGATCCGGGTCGACGGGAACGACGTGACGGATGCAACGGGAACAATCTATGCGGACGACCCGCTCCATGCCCTGTCAGAACGCATCACCCGTGACGACCTCACTGCCCCGTACCCGTTCATCGGCGGTGCCGTCGGCTATATCGGCTACGACTTGCTTCGGGTGTATGAGCCAATCCCCAACACGCCGACCGTGACGCGTGATTTGCCGGACGCCCTCTTCCAGCGCTATGAGACGGTCGTCTTATACGATCACCTCGAGGAACAGGTCATCTTGATTGATACGAGTGAGACGGATGCGACGATGCGACTCGAGTCCATCCGCGAACAGCTCGAGACTCCGGAGACGCACGCCCTCGAACCGGTCGTCCGGACGAGCGAGCAGATTTTGACGCCGAAAGATGAATTTATCGACCGTGTGCTCCAGGCGAAAGAGGCGATTCTTGCTGGCGAGGTGTTCCAACTCGTCTTGTCGCAACGAATCGACGCGACGTTCACCGGGGACCCGTTCCACTTTTACCGGACGCTGCGGAAACAAAATCCAAGTCCGTACTTGTTCTACATCGACCTCGGGGAAGCAATCGTCCTCGGTGCCTCACCAGAGAGTCTCGTCCGGGTCGAGAACGGCAAAGTGACGACGAACCCGATCGCTGGGACACGCCCTCGTGGGAAGACCGTCGAGGAAGACATGCGTCATGCAGAGTCACTCCTTCAAGATGAGAAAGAACTCGCCGAACATCGGATGCTCCTCGACCTTGGACGGAACGATATCGGGAGGGTCGCCAAAGTCGGCACGGTCACCATCCCGAAACACATCGAGCTCGAACGGTTCAAAAACGTGATGCATCTCGTCTCGGAAGTCGAAGGGGATTTACGTGACGATGTGACCCCAATCGATGCGCTCCGTGCCTGTCTTCCGGCCGGTACCGTCTCCGGGGCTCCGAAGATTCGGGCGATGCAGTTGATTGACGAGCTCGAGACGGTGAAACGGGAAGTCTACGCCGGGGCGGTAGGCTATATTGACGTCCGGGGCGGATTCGATTTCGCCCTCGCCATCCGGACGATGGTCGTCCAAGGTGACACGGCCCATGTCCAAGCCGGTGCCGGCATCGTCTATGACTCAGACCCGGTGTCGGAATATGAAGAAACGCTGCATAAAGCCAAATCCCTTTTGGAGGTGTTCGCATGATTCTCCTCATCGATAACTACGATTCGTTCACGTATAACGTCTATCAGGATGTCGCCCGATTCAGTGATGTCTGTGTCATCCGGAACGATGAACATACTATAGAAGAAATCCGTCGCATGAACCCGAGTGGCATCATCCTTTCTCCCGGTCCCGGCGGTCCACAAGACGCCGGTGTCTCGCTCGCGGTCGTACGACAATTGTCCGGCTACATCCCGATTCTTGGGGTCTGTCTCGGTCATCAGGTCATCGCCGAGGCGTTCGGTGGGGTCGTCGGACGGGCGAACGAGGTGATGCATGGGAAAGTGTCGCGCATCAATACGGTGCCAGGCGTCCTTTTCGAAGGCTTGTCGATGGACGTCATGCGCTATCACTCGCTCGTCGTACAAGAGACCGAACTGACGATCACGGCGGAGACGACAGACGGTGTCATCATGGCACTAGAACACCCGACCCATCCGACATACGGTGTCCAGTTCCATCCCGAGTCGATTGGGACCCCGGACGGACGTGGCATCTTCGAGCGCTTCGTCCAGCTGTGCACGAAAAAACCGGGGCAGGTGTCCCCGGTTTGAGTGTCAGCCTAAAAAATCTTCCCGCTGAAAATCATGCTTGTCGATCTTGATGTTGTCACATGCCACCCCGTTCGTCCGGAGCACGTGGATCGTTTCACGCAACAGCTCGTCACTGCCGACGATATAGAACAAGGCGTCCTTGTCGGATGTCATCCTCTCCACGCGCTCGTAGTAGTCTTTCCGACTCGGGACGAATTCTGACGTGAAGTGCTCGTTCGATTCAAAGACATCACCGAACAGATACGCCTTCGACGAATCGACGTTCAACGAATGGAGGTGCGGGACACCTTCCCCGTTCGCCAAGTACTCGAGGACGATCGGACGGAATGTCGCGAGTCCGACACCTGCCGATAAGAGATAGACGTTCTTCCCTCTCCGTTCGAGCGGGACGTTCGAATGTGTCTTGAACAAGGCAACCTTGTCCCCCGGCACCATGTCGCGAAGGATCGATTTGAACGTTGAGCATTCAGATTTGATGCGGGTCGTGATCCCGATTGCCCCTTCTTTTGGCAATGTCGAGATTGACATATGGCGGACGAGGCTCCGATCCGGCTTGTCCCCGGCGTTGAACCCTTCGAGCGCGAGATGCGTGTGCGCCCCTTCCTGCCACGTGAACTCAGGTGGCAAGGCGAGATGGAACGTGTATGTATCCGGTGCCTCGGCCACTACTTTGGTGATTGGTGTCCAGTCAATTTTCATGTGAATCCTCCCTTTCGTTAATACACTGCAATCGGCCCATACGGCCCTTCGATGATTTCCAGTTTCGTCTCAAAAATTTCGGATAAAATCTTCGCGTCCATGATCTCATCGACCGTTCCAAACGCAGCGATCTGTCCGTCTTTCATCGCACAGATGCGGTCCGAATATTTCGCCGCGAAGTTGATGTCGTGGAGCACCGTGACGATCGTCCGTCCGAACTCGTCGGCGACATGGCGCAAATACTCCATCATCTGTACCGAACGGGCGATGTCCAAGTTGTTAAGCGGCTCATCGAGGAGGACGTATTCCGTCTCCTGACAGAGCACCATCGCCACATACGCACGCTGCCTTTGCCCCCCTGAGAGCTCGTCGAGATAGCGGTTCTCGAGCGCGGTCAAATCGAGGAAGTCGATATATTTTGAGATGATGGCCTCGTCCTCTTTCGTGAGGCGCCCTTTCGAGTAAGGGAAACGCCCGAATCCGGCGAGTTGTCGGACCGTGAGCCTTGTCACGAAGTGGTTCTCTTGGCGCAGGATGGTGATGATTTTCGCCAAGTCTTTCGATTTCGTGCTCGACACGTCCATGTCGGCGACTTGGATCTGTCCCTCGTCTAAGTTGAGCAACCGTCCGATCATCATGAGCGTCGTCGATTTGCCCGCCCCGTTCGGCCCAATGAGTGAGGTGAACCCGGCTTTCGGGATGTCGAGCGTGAGCGGTCCGATGTGGACATCGTCTGTATACGATTTTTTGACTTGTTCGATTTGAATCATAGCGACCTCTTCCTTAGAATGACGGCCAAGAAGATGAGTCCGCCGAACAGTTCGATGATGACGGAGACGACACTTGGCGTCTGGAATATGTGATACATAAAGAAATACGCGCTCGTCAGGACGAAGAACCCTAGGGCGAACGCCATCGGAAAGACATACTTATGGTCATACGTCGAGGCGACCTGATAGCTGAGCGTCGCGACTAAAAATCCAAAGAACGTGAGCGGTCCGATGAGCGCCGTCGAGACGGACATGAGGAGTGAAATCAGGACGAGCGTGTAGATGACGCTCCTCCGATGGTTCATCCCGAACGTTGTCGTGACGTCCTTGCCGAGTGCGACGATATTCAATCGATTCGAGAACAGGAACAAGAGTGTCCCGGCGATGACGACGATCGGGATGACGATGGGAAAGTACGCCACGTCGGCATTCGTCACCGAACCGAACAGTCGTGCCTGCAGGATATCGAACTCGGACGGGGCGAGCATGCGGCGCATGAACGACGACACCGAGTTCAGACCCGTCCCGATGATGATCCCAATGAGTAGCATGAGCTGCAGGTTGGCGTATTTCCCTGACAAGAGCCATCCGTAAAGGAGGAGACTCATCGTCACCATGAGGCCGACCTGTGTCAAGAAGGCGCTTGTCCCCGAGAAGCCGATCAACGCCCCTGCCCCGAAGAAGAAGACCATGCTCGTCTGAATCGTCGAATAGAGCGCGTCAAATCCAAGCAGCGATGGCGTGATGATGCGGTTGTTCGTCACGGAGTGGAATGCGACCGTCGCAAGACTTTGACAGAGTGCCGCAATCAACATCGTGACGATGGCGACGATTCGCCGTTCCACGACCGGCACGAATGACGGAGAGTCCATCGGGACCGGATTGTTATAAAGTAGAAGCCCGAGCGCACACAACAGTCCGCCGAGAATGAAGGCACTTAAGAAGAGCCAATAGCGCCTGCTCGCCCGTTTCGATTGAAACGCTGAGGCATGACGTTCTTCTCTCAATTCCCCGATTGATACTTCGACACCGTCTCGTTCCATGACCGTACTCATCGAACTCCTCCCTTCTTCCGTTGTCGTATCAAGATCATGATGAAGACGATTGCCCCGACCGTCCCGAGAATCAGTGAGACCGGGAGTTCGAACGGCATGATGATCGTCCGTGAAATCAAATCACTGACGAGAATCGCACCCATCCCGACAAGACAGACCCATGGCAAGTTGCTGCGTAAATCATCCCCGCGGAACATCGAGACGAGGTTCGGGACGATGAGTCCAAGGAACGGTAAATTCCCGATGACCGTCGCCACGACCCCGACCGATAAGGCGATGAGCCCCGTCGCCATCATCATGAGCTGGTTATAGTTCACGCCGAGACTCGTCGCGATGTCTTCCCCTAGTCCCGCGAGCGTCAAGCGATTCGCCAGTAAGAAGATGAGCACTGTCACGACGATGATGACCCATAGGTACTCGTAGCGCCCGATTTGCACCGAGGCAAACGAACCGACGAACCAGCCCTCGATCGCCTGGCTTGCTCGGAAGAATAGACCGAGGAACGTCGAGATGGCGGAGATGACCGCCCCTAACATGAGCCCGATAATCGGCACGATGAGCGATGAACGGAGTTTGACCGAACGTAAGAACCAGAAGAAGACCATCGTCCCGATGAACGAGAAGACAATCGCCCCGGTCATCCGCATCATGAGGCTCGGTGCCGGTACGAGTAAGTAAACGGTGAGCAGTCCGAGTCCCGCCCATTCGAGCGTCCCCGTCGTCGTCGGTTCGACGAGTCGGTTTTGCGTGATGAGCTGCATGACGAGCCCCGCCATCGCCATCGCCGCACCCGTCAGCATGAGGGCGACCGTCCGTGGGACTCGGGTGATCCAAAACATATCGAAGCCGTCTGCCCGTGACAGATCGTACACCCCGGTAAAGAGCGACAGCACCGCCAAACCGAGGACGATGATCACGGTGAACACGAACGACTTCGTCCACAATCTAGAAAAGGAGGGCTGAGACATCGTCTCAACCCTGGCTGTCAATGGTTTTTGCATGACGGAACCTTACTTCGCGAGCGCTTCCGTGACACTGTTGAAGAATTCCGCGTACGTTTGAATCGATTCGTTCAAGTACGTGTCTTTCGGGGCATAGACGATTTGCTCTTTCGACACAGCCGTCGTCTTTTGAAGCGCCGGTGCGTTGTCGATTACGTCTTCTGCTGGTACTGCGCCTTCTGCGTCACCGAGTGGTGCGTCGCGGTCGAGAACGAACAACCAGTCTGGATTGCTTTCCGCAATGGCTTCGACGGATACTTCGTCACCTTCGTGGTCACCTGTCGTCTTCTCGACTTCAAGGGCTGGGACCCATCCGAAGATGTCGTACATCGGTCCGAACACGCGTCCCGTTACCGGTGCTGAGAACCCGATGTCTCCACCCGATACGATGACCGACATGATTGTATCTTTTCCGTTGTATGCCGCTTTCGCATCTTCAATCGACTTGTCGAGGTCAGCGACGATGGCTTCGGCTTCTGTGTTTTTGTCAAAGATTTTTCCGAGTGTGAGCGTCGTATCTGTCAATCCTTTGACTAAAATCTCACCCGGTGTGCCTGAATCCTCTGGGATTTCGATGTTCAAATCGATGACCGCTGCTTCCGGTACCAACTTTTTGATGTCCTCGTAGTAATCCGCGAAACGTTGACCGACGATGACGACGTCCGGGTCAACTCCCGCAATCGCCTCTAAGTTCGGCTCGAAGTGCATGCCGACGTCTGCGATGTCTTTGTCAGATGCGTATGGTGACTCCGCTGGAAGGAGTCCGATCGGTGCCGCCACCAAGTCGATGTCCCATGCTGCCAATGTCTCGAACGTCCGGTTATCAAGGGCGACGACCTTCTCCGGGTTGACCGGTACCTCGATTGTGCCGTGTGCGTCTGTAATTTCGACCGTCTCTGTCTTTGTTGCGCCGTCGACGTTTTCTTCTTTCTTCGTCTCACTCGTTCCGCCACATGCGGCGAGTACGAAGACGAGCAACGTCAACATGAGTGAAATCTTGAATTTCCCCACTTTATCCATCTCCTCTGTATGTAAAGTTCAATGATTTTCATATCTGGAACGAGTCGCGTTGGTTATGTATGTCTATTCTCACGTACTCATTCTCATTGATAATGATTATCATTGTCGTTTTCATCAAGTAGCATAGCAAACAAAATGTGGATGCGCAATGCCAATTTGACAAGATTCGGATAGGAAAATTTTTCTTTCTATAAATGCACGCACAAAAAAAAGAAAGTGGAGGTCCACTTTCAAAGTTACTCATTGTCAGTCGAATTTCGTTTTCGATTGAGAATGATATAGGTGGCGAATAAGACGAACGTATACGTCGCTGAAAAAATCACGATACTCAATAATCCGTCCGGTATGATTTTCGTGATGAAGAACAGCGAGAATACAACCGAGAAAAACAAATACGGTCCTCGATCGTCAGTCGGTGTGTCTCGCCAGTAAATGATCAAGATGACAAGCGCAAGCGGACCGCAAAGGGCATACAACATAAAAAATGGTACACGGCGCATTAGAAACGGAATGTTCTTCGGTTCGTCCATCTGACTCACGCCTCCGAGATCCCATTCGCCAACAGCAACAAGAAAATCCAAATCGACAATGGAATCATCAATCCAATCGTCGCAAGGATTGTGTATATTTTGATGACTTGATCTTTCCAAAACAATCCCCAAATCAATGTGACGAACAATCCGACATCAATCGCGACATATACCCAGATGACCATCATCAATTCGAGATTCGGAAACACCTGTCCGTTCAGCGTGAAAAAAGTGATGACCGTCAAGAGGAAGAGTCCGAGCGTCGCGTATAGCGGGGCAAATCGCTTGTTCATACGAGCATCGCCCGCTTCCGTTTGACCATCTCCAGGCAGCGGCGGACACACGTATCGACATAGCCATCGAACTGATGCGGCAAGAACATTGTGTACGTCCCCTCTTCTGTCATCGCCGCGTCCCGCTCGACTTTTTCGACCAGTTCAACGAACTTCGGATTTCCTTTCAAGTGTTCAAAATCGAACGTCCCGAGGCGTTTCGACAGCCGAGCATTATACGCATCAAAGTCCGCATAATAGGCTGCCTGTTTCTCTGGACTCTGTGCGATGACTTCCTTCAGCCAACTCTTATAAAACCCTTGCAACCATATCTCATCTGCGACAAGATGCGCATAGTAACCAAGTCGATATGACATCTCCTCATCCTCACTATCACGCCAGTACTGTTCGAAATCGAGGCGACGCGACAAATCATCATGTCTCCCCGCATAGTAATGTGAATCCCCTTTTTCGGTCGTTGCGTCCGGCGCAAGACTTCCGAGCATAAATGCGACCTCATCCACCTCTGACAACGCTGGCAACATCTCGTTCGCGATGACGAGATGCATCAAATGCGAACCCATCACGACACCTCCTTTCCCACATTATTCCATCAGTCATTTCGCTAGACAACCTGAATCAATATTTGATAGGATGACTTTACTGAACGGTCAGTATAGTAAAGCGAGGTGTTTGATCATGAATAAAAAACAATTGTTGCTACAAACAGCCGCCCAGATGATTCGAGAGGACGGCATCAGTCAGTTGTCGCTCGAACGGTTGGCGACGAAAGCGGGCATCACAAAAGCCGGGGTCCTCTACCATTTCGACAGCAAGGCCAACTTGTTGCGTCAGATGAACGAGCTCGCCATCGAGACGTTCGAGAAACGAATCAATGATCATCTCTCCGATGGTCCATATTCGTTCACCCGCGCCTATGCCCTCGCCACATTGGAGGATGTCGATCATGGAGACACAGACCTTGTCGCCGTCTTCATCTCCTCACAAGAAGATGCGACGAGCGAGTCGATTTGGAGCGACGTATCGACCGGTTGGAACGAGCGATTCGCTGCCGATGGGCCCGACCAGGATGCGATTTTAAAACTTCGCCTCCTCTGTGACGGCTTTTGGTTCGCCGTTCTTTATGGGTACAGTGAGTCGTTCAAGGACCGTGCTGCGACACTCATTCGGGAATCATGTGACGAGTTGGTTCAAGGAGGTTCGTAATATGGGATTCATCTATTTGGTCGGGGCCATCGCCTCGGAACTGTTCGGGTCGAGCATGTTGAAAGTGAACGCCACCTCGACGAGCCGACTTCCGATTCTCGGGGTCGCCTTCGGTTATGGGACAGCGTTTTATCTCTTATCACTTGCCCTCTTCACCATCCCGCTCAGCTTCGCCTATGCGTTTTGGAGCGGGGTCGGGACGGCGCTCACGGCGGTGATCGGTTTCGTCGTCTTCCGAGAACAGATCAGTCGTCAAAAAATTGCGGGGATCGGGCTCGTCATCATCGGGCTCGTCTTGATGAAAGTGTGAGGTGAATCGGCATGAAAGCCTATCTTTTACTGTTCTTTTCTATCGGATTTGAGGTACTCGGGACATCGATGTTGAAGCTGTCGGACGGATTCACGAATCTCGTGCCGAGTGCCGTCCTTTTGGTCAGTTTCGCCGCCTCGTTCACCCTCATGGGCATCGTGTTAAAGACGATTCCCCTCAGTATCGCCTATAGCATTTGGGCTGGACTCGGGACGGTGGCGACCGGACTCATCGGGGTGTTCGTGTACGGGGAAGTTCTTTCGGCGTTGAACGGAATCGGTCTCTTGTTGATCGTCCTCGGCGTCATCGTGATGAATCAACGAAGAGAGGAAGTCGTGACATGAACGAGTTGGCAGATCATCTTCAACCACTAGAAGAAGCGTTATTGACGACGGAAGTCAGGCAGTCGACGGAGCGATTGCGTGAACTGTTGACCGACGACTTCTTTGAAATCGGTAGCTCGGGACGTTTGCTGTATCAAGACTGGGATCAAATGACACTCCAGCTCGACCCCATCGAGGCGGAGTTATCCGAATTCACGCTGCATCCGTTGACGGAAGGTCACGTCTTGGTGACGTACCGTCTCGTTCAACCGAAACTAAATCGTGTGACACGTCGCAGCTCGATTTGGGTATTCGTGGACGGACGTTGGAAGATGCGATTCCACCAAGGCACGGTCGTCCCACCGGAGGCAACTTGATTGCCGAACATCCTCGTCATCCGCTACTCTGAAGTGGAATCTAAGCGTGACGAAAGGGGCAATTTTCACATGAAAATTTTACTCATCGGGGCAAGCGGCACGGTCGGGCAGGCCGTCGCAAAAGAGTTGGAGAAAACACATACAATCATCCGGGCTGGGCGTAACGGGGCGGACGTGCAAGTCGATCTCACTTCTGAAGACAGCATCCGCCAGATGTATGAGACGGTCGGGCGCGTCGACGCGGTCATCAGCACGGCGGGCAGCACGCATTTCGGTCCACTTTCCGAAATGACGCCGGCGGATAATCAGAAGAGTATCGACAGCAAAATCAAGGGACAAGTCAACCTCGTCCTTCTCGGGCTCGATTATGTGAACGATGGTGGTAGCTTTACACTGACGAGCGGAATCTTGATGGACGACCCCATCAAAGAAGGCGCATCGGCGGCACTCGCGAACGGTGCCATCAAAGGATTCGTGACCGGCGCGGCAATCGAGATGCCACGGGGCATCCGCATCAACAACGTCAGTCCGAACGTCCTCGTCGAAGCACTCGATTCGTATGGTCCTTATTTCCGTGGTTACGCGGCGGTACCGGGTGAACGGGTCGCCCTCGCCTACGTGAAGAGCGTCGAAGGCGCGCAGACTGGACAAACGTACGAAGTATATTAACCTCGAAGCATCTCTTAGGAGGTGCTTTTTTCGTACCTTGCACTAAATTCATTTTTCATTCTTTACAAAAACCTTACCCTACAGAATTTATTTAATTTTGATAACACATTAAAATATAGTGTCATTTTTAATTTTATATATTCATATATTGATATTGTAGAGAAGATAATCAAAAGAAATACAATATTGGGATTAGGTACAAATTATACATTTTAATAGTTATTTGTTACTATAATCAACCAAATTTGTATTAATTGTTATCGGATTGTAATATAATTGCTTTCGGATGCAGAATGAAAATGTTTCCATTATTTTTGAACAAAATAAAAAAGGGAGCATCAAATTATGAAAAGATTCTTTGCACTTCCTATTATGTTTGCTTTAATTCTAGGAACATTATTTTCTAGCAATAGCTCGGTATATGCTGGAGAACTAGAAGATATTACACTTAAAGAAATTGAACAGGTTTTAATTGATAACATGAAAAATAACAACATCGATATCGAATTAGGTACTCACGAGTATGTGGAATACCTAATGGCACAACAATTAGAACACCAAGATCAGTCATTACTTGTTCATCCTCAATATGAATCAATAAACTATTATATAGGAGAATACCTTTATCAATTAAGTTTGTTCCAATCTGATAACCCTAATGAATATATGGATACCCATTTCTTAAATATGACAATCGAAGAACTTAAAGAGAAAATTAAACTACGTAATGAAGAAGAACAACAAGTGGGCAGAGCATCGTATATCACAAAATCTGAACCATCTGATTTATCGGCGATGTCAACTTACAGTCCCTCTAAAGCTATAGTTTACGCAAAAGAATACGCAGAAAAAACTAACCCAAAATACAAACGATATAACTTAAATTGTACAAACTTCGTCTCACAAGCTATTCATGCTGGCGGGAAAGTGGAAAGCAAACCTTCCCCTGTAAATAAAGGAATGCTTGAAACTACAACATACTGGTTTAATGATAACTATATGGAGTGTAGCGGTTCGAACAGTTGTTACATGAGGGACAAAACCTCTACTTCATGGGTTCGTGTCACTGACTTTTATTCATATTGGACAAAAAAAGGTATGAAAACTGTAACAAGCACTAATCAAAGTACAATTATCAGCAATGCAAGTGTAGGGGATATTATTCAATTTAAAAATAGTAGTGGGTGGTATCACTCTGTAATTGTAAATCGAAAAGCCAATGGCACTATTTACATCGCTTCCAATACTTTAAATTATTACGATAAAAACTTTAAAGTGACTGATGCTGTATCTTATCGGGTAATCAAAATGCGATAAAATTAAAATATCTAACATAAAATATTTTAAAAGAACTGAGGAAAAGATCATGTGGAAAAACAAAAAAGTCATATACATTATTGTCCCCTTCGCTTTTCTTGTACTTTGGATAACATATTCAATCAATCAGCCCCCAAAATGGTTCGGACAATCAACGGATGGTAAATGGGAAGCGGACTTCAACAGTGAAGTGACTTCTCCAAAAGGGTATTGGAGCGGAAGAATCTATTCTGAACAGGACCACCGAGTTGAGGTCCAAACGATTGCTTTGAGTAAAAATGGTAAACTCATTCACGATTTAGATGTCAATGAAACCGTAACGAAGAACCAAGAAATTGAGTATCTGTCTACAACCAAAACATTTTCTGATAAACAGGATGAATATGTCGTTCAAGTAACTTGGAAAGACTCTAGTGGCACTTATCAAGATGTAATCCACTTATCCCCTCAAACAAGATATTTTGTTTTGCCGAAAGTCTTATTCGGTTCTCACTTGTCTTACTAACTTTTAATACACAAGAAATGGCTGGATGAAGAAAATAAACCTTCATCCAGCCATTTCTATATCTCTCCTATTTCTATTTCCGATAGGTCAGTCCGATATACTGCATCTTCTCGTTGAACAGACGTGGGTATGCGAGATAACCGACGAGCGTCGCCGAGATTGAGGCGGTCGTCAAAATCAAGAACAGGATCAAGAGTTGGTACAGGACCGCTTCCATCGGGTCTGCTCCCCCGATGATGAGACCGCTCATCATTCCCGGTAGTTGGACGAGCCCCATCGTCTTTTGCGCCTCGACAGTCGGAATCATGCTCGTGCGAATCGCATTCTTCAAGCTGCGGTCGATGGCCACTTTCGGTGTGCCGCCGAGTGAAAGAATGAGTTCGATGACGTCGTCGCTCCGCTCGACCTCGTCTTTGAACTTGTTCAAGAATAGGAGCGACAACACCATGCTGTTCCCGATAACCATCCCACTAATCGGAATGACCTTTTCCGGCTCAAATGGGATGATACCGAGCCCGAGCATGAGTCCCATCGTCAGCGCTTCAATCGTCACGAGCGTCAAGACGATGATCCACATGATGCCCGGAATCCCGTCCCCTTTCCGTCGGATATTTTGTGTCGCTGCGACAATCATGAGTAAAATCATCAACAGCATGAAAATCGGACTGTCGCTCTCAAAGACGAACGTCAGGATATAGCCGATGATCAATAGTTGAATGATGGAGCGGACGGTCGCAATGATAATATCACGCTCGAGTCCAAGTCGTAGGACGAGTGTCAAGGCAAGCGGGATGACAACGAAGATGAGCGCCGTCGCGAGTTCAATATATGACATCAATCTTCCCCCCTGACGAATCGTTGGATGACGGGATTGTCCGACTCATCGATGAACGATGCGTCCCCAAATGCAAGTAGTTCCCCGTTCTTCAAGAACCACATGTCGTCACTCACCCGCCGTGCCTGGTCGAGGTCATGGGTGATCCAAATGACGGTCACACCGTATGATTGTTGCAGTTTTCGAATGAGTCGCTCGATCTCTTTCACCGTCCGGTAATCAAGGCTCGCCGTAATTTCATCGAGTAAGAGCACGTCCGGTTTATTGACGAGCGTCCGGGCGATGGCGACCCGACTCCGTTCCCCACCCGATAGTGATTTGACGGGTTGGTCGAGGAGCGCCTCACTCAAGTCGACGCGATGGAGCAATTCGGAAGCCCGGTCGCGGTCAAGTGTCTCATCGAAGATGGCTTTCGGGAGATTCAAGTTGTCGTAGACCGTCCCTTGAATCATCGGCGCGCTTTGAAACGCCATCCCGATTTTCTTTCGTAGCTCGAGGATGTCCATCTCCGCAATGTCTTCCCCTTTGAATAGAATCGTGCCTGTGTCTGGTGACAGCAATCCGTTGATATGCTTCAGACACGTCGTCTTGCCGGCGCCGCTCGGTCCGACGAACGTTGTGATTCGTCCTTCCCGAAACGTCCCGGACACATGGTGCAGGATGTCTTGATGACTCACATCTTTGAATTCAATGATTGACATGCTTCTCTCGCCTCCTGGTTCTAGTGTACATAAAGTCATGAATCGACTGCATCCAATATGTATGGGGAAAGTTTATACACGATATTTATTGATAAAAATTACATCCCCATCAAATAAAGCATCGTAAGTTGTCCTACAGCAATAACTATCGGAACCATCGAGAGTATGGATAACCATCGCTTCTTCATCACAACACTGCTTCCCAACAACAATAGTCCAAAAATCAATACCCCGAAGATGGTAAACATCGTCACATAATTCACTCCCTCTACTCAATTTGATAGTATGTATCTTCTGTTTTTCGACTTCATGCCCTTTTTAACTCACTAGAATAAAAAACGCTCGACCGTTTCCATACGAAACAGTCGGGCGCTTTTTATTTATAATCCCGTTCGATGACGAAGCTCGTCTTGTCCCCGCGGAAGTAGGAGCGTGAGTATTCAATCGCTCGTCCCGACTCATCCTCTGTCACCGTCTCGATATGGAAGCACGGCGACCCGAGTGGACAATCGAGGAGTTCACTCACCTTCTCGTCAGCTAAGGCAATCTCCAGTGCTTCCGTCGTCTTGGCGACATGGACGTCGTGGACCTCGGCCAGTGTGCGGAAGAGCGAATGCTCAGCCTGTTCCTTCGTGATCCCCGGTGCAATCTGCCATGGGATGAACGAGACCTCATACTGAGTCGGTTCCCCGTCCGCATGACGGATCCGCTCAATCTTTTGAATCGGCGCATTGTCTTCCGCTTCAAATACCGAAGCGATTTGACCAGATGCCGAGATGACCGAGATGTCGATCAAGGCGACTTGCCCACGTTTCCCTTGAACGGCAAGTTGGGCCGCATAGTTGTTCGGCGTATACGACAACGTTTGTTGTACTTTCTTCCCGGCGACGAACGTCCCGCGACCTTGTTGACGGACCAGATACCCTTCCGTCGTCAACTGATTGAGGGCACCCCGTACCGTCGTGCGGCTCACATCGAACTCTTCACAAAGCGCGTACTCTGTCGGAAATTTTTCCCCTTCTTTATAGTGCCCACTCTTGATGCGGGACAACAGTTCATCCTTGATTGCGGTTTGGAGCGTCGATTGCGACATACCTCCATCTCCTTTACGTTGGGTTGGTTCCTTTATTGTGATACAGCAAGCATACAAATGCAAATACAAAAACTTATTTGTATTATTTGTATTATTTATATTGCAGTTATTTGTATCATTTGTTATATTTGTTACGACAAAAAGAAATCGCTTTCAAAAGGAGGAGTTGGCACTATGGCAGTCAAGGTCGTCATCATCGGCGGTGGGTCGAGTTACACCCCAGAAATCATCGAAGGATTGATTGATCGACAGGCAACGTTCCCCGTTCGGGAGATCGTGCTCGTCGATATCGAAGAAGGGAGGGAAAAACTAGAGATTGTCGGTCGTCTCGCTCAGCGGATGATTGAAAAGGCAAACGCCGAGATCACACTCAGTTGGACGCTCGATCGAAGAGCCGCACTCGTCGGCGCAGATTTTGTATCCACACAGATTCGGGTCGGTGGACTCAAGGCACGCGCGCTCGATGAACGCATCCCGCTCAAGCATGGCTTCATCGGGCAAGAGACGAATGGCGCAGGCGGATTATTCAAAGCGTTCCGTACTATCCCCGTCTTGATCGACTTGGCAAACGAAGTCGCGGAGATTTGTCCGGACGCCTGGCTCGTCAACTTCACCAATCCGGCGGGCATCGTCACCGAGGCCGTACTCAAGCACTCATCTCATAAGAAGGTCATCGGTGTCTGCAACATCCCGTTCAACATGCGAAACTCGGTCGCTGAGATCCTCGAGACGCCTGTCGAACGAGTCGCGATTGAATTTATCGGATTGAATCACTTCGTCTTCGGTCGTCACGTATGGGTCGACGGCGTGGACCGGACGAGTGACGTCCTCGCCTCGCTCAACGCAGGCAACGACTACTCGCCGGCGAACATCGTCGGGCTCGGTTGGAGCGAATCGTTCCTATCGTCACTCGGCATGTTACCGAACCCGTATCATCAGTACTACTTCCAGACGAAAGATGTGTTGAAGAAAGACCTCGAAGCGTACGAACAAAACGGCACCCGTGCCGAAGTCGTGCAAGAAGTCGAGGCGCAGTTGTTCGAGAAATACAAAGACGTCGATCTCGCCGTCAAACCGGAAGAGCTTGAAAAACGTGGAGGCGCCTACTATTCAGACGCTGCCTGCAATTTGATGGACTCGATTTACAACGACCGCGG
Organism: Exiguobacterium sp. s63; assembly: GCF_018617335.1. GTDB lineage: Bacteria > Bacillota > Bacilli > Exiguobacteriales > Exiguobacteriaceae > Exiguobacterium. Next base: position 908,832 of record NZ_JACSKB010000001.1, read on the forward strand.
TGACATCCAGACGGTCAACACGCTCAATAACGGCACGATTCGGGATTTACCAGATGACGCGGTCATCGAAGTGAACGCCGTCATCACAAAGTCAGGTCCTCGCCCCGTCTCCATCGGCGCGTTGCCACTACCGATCCGTGGGCTCATCACCAACTTAAAAACGTTTGAACAGCTCGCTATCCAGGCGGCTGTATCCGGTTCTTACGAGGACGCCTACCTTGCCTGCCTCATGAACCCGCTCATCCAGGACGAGAAACGGATCGATCCGCTTCTTAAAGAGCTGTTCACAGCGCACGAGGCGTACTTACCCCAATTTAAGAAGGAGGTTTATTCATGAACAAGTTTATTGAAATCGCGGGACGCATCGGGTCCCAAAGGCACTTAGTCGCCATCCGTGACGGATTCGTTTCCGTCATGCCACTCATCATCGTTGGGTCGCTCGCGGTCCTCATCAACAACTTCCCAGCCGTCAACATCGGTGGTCTCTCACTCGACTTCGTCGGATCGATGAACAGTATGTTTGGCGAAGGCAACTGGCAAGGACTCGGTGGTAGTATTTGGAACGCGTCCTTCGCGATACTCGGGCTCCTGATCGCCTTCTCAATCGGGTATAACTTGGCCCGTTCATACGGGATTGACGGGCTCGCGGCGGGGATCTTGTCGCTCGCTTCGTATATCATGCTCGTACCGGTCACTGAAGACTGGGGTCTCAACTTCGCATGGCTCGGCGCACAAGGACTCTTCGTCGCCATCATCGTATCGATTGTCGTCACAGAAATGTTCCGCTACCTCATCAATACGAAACTGACGATCAAGATGCCGGAAGGTGTACCAGGTGGGGTCACCCGTTCATTCCAAGCGCTCATCCCATCGATGATCATCTTGACGGTCGTCGCAGGATTCCAGCTCTTCATGACGCTTGTCGTAGAACTCAGTGTATTTGAAGTCATCTTTAAAGCAATTCAACAACCGCTCCAAGGATTCGGCGACTCACTCCCTGCTGCCTTGCTCATCGCCTTCTTGAACCACATCCTTTGGTTCTTCGGGCTTCACGGGACGAACATCATCGGCTCGGTCATCGAACCGGTCTATCTCCCGCTCATAGAGCAAAACTTGGCTGCCTTCCAAGCCGGAACGTCAGCGTTTGATGTACCGTACACAGTCACAAAACCGTTCTTGGATGCGTTCGTCTTCATGGGTGGATCGGGTACGACGTTCGCGCTCTTACTCGCCATCTTCATCGTCGTCCGCAAACAACGGAATCACCCGTATCACCAAGTCGCCAAACTGTCGACGCCTGCTGGTCTCTTTAACATCAACGAACCGGTCATCTTCGGTCTTCCGATCGTATTGAACCCGATCATGCTCGTACCGTTCATCTTAGTGCCGGTCACGCTCACGATCATCTCATACGTCGCACTCTCGACAGGCATGGTTCCGAAGACGGTCGCCATCGTCCCTTGGACAACCCCACCGATCATCAGTGGCTATTTGGTCACAGGCGGTAGCGTCCGCGGTGTCTTGCTTCAAATCGTGAACTTGTCGATTGCGACAGCGATGTATATTCCATTCGTCATGGCAGGAGCGAAGGCGATGACAGCCGAAATCAATAAAAATAAAGCTGCGACTGAGGAAGGAGAAAAGATTTCGTGAAAACCGAAACCATCCAAGAACTCTCATTTATGATTATCTTACATGCCGGAAATGCACGCTCATCTGCATTTGAGGCCATCGCTGCCGCGAAACGCGGTGAAGCGGACGAAGCGGCGGCAAAGTTGAAAGAAGCCGATGCGGCCTTCTTGGACGCACACAAACTACAAACGGAGCTGTTACAAGAAGAGGCACGGGGGACGACGAGCGACATGAGCGTCCTCCTCGTCCACGCGCAAGACCATCTCATGACGGCGATGACCGTGAAAGAGCTCGCCGTCGAAATGATTGACATGATCACCCGTTTGAATCGATTGGAGGAAACGACATGAACATCTTACTCGTCTGCTCGGCAGGAATGTCGACATCAATCTTAGTGGAAAAAATGCGGAAAGAAGCTGCCTCACGTGGACTCGACGCATCCATTGACGCGATTCCAGAGTCGCGCTTGAAAGAACAGTCGAACGTCGACGTCATTTTGATCGGACCTCAAGTCCGCTATCTCGAAGGTAAAATCAAGTCGTCTGTCGACGTACCCGTCGCGGTCATCGACAACATGGCGTACGGGATGATGAAAGGTGACCTGGTCCTCGACCAGGCACTCGGTCTCGTCAATGCCTAAAACGTTCGTCCTGGTCAACGCTGATGATTTCGGATTGACGACAGGTGTGAACGCCGGCACCTTGGAGAGTCATCTAAATGGAATTGTCAATTCGGCGACGATGATCATGAACGGGTATGCCGTCGAGGAAGCGGTCCGGCTCGCGAAACAACATCCGTCGCTCCGCGTCGGGGTCCATCTCGTCTTGTCTTGGGGCAAACCGCTCGCCGATACGAGTGCTCCCCTCACGAAAGAAGACGGCACGTTCCGCTACACGAGCCGTTTCTTGACTGAAGACTCGCCTGACCCGGAGCTCGTCTATCTCGAGTGGAAAGCCCAAATCGAGGCGTTCCTTGCGACCGGACTTCCGCTCGACCATCTTGACAGCCACCATCACATTCACGGATGGTGGGCACTGCAAGAGGTGATTGTCCGTCTCGCAAAAGAATATGACACAACGTTTCGGGCCTTAACGACTCTTGGGACACGCCGGGACTTGTGGGTGACCGAACGGTTCAGTGATCAGTTCTATGCGGACGGCGTCTCCCATGCGACCCTCGACGCCATCGAACCAGGTGAATCCATCGAAGTGATGGTCCATCCGGCCGACCTCGATGATCGTCTTCCAAGCGTCACGTCTTACCTCGAGCCACGCCTCCTCGAAAAACAGGTGTTGGTCGATTATGAACGCCCCGACTGGTGGGCATGACAAAAGCGGGTTCCCTTTCACGGGGACCCGCTTTTGTCATAGGTCGAACGCTTGTTGAATCTGGGCCGCCGTCTCTTCCGGACTTAAGTTCGTGTTATCGATCCGGAGATAGTGCTCGACGTCTAATTCCCCCGGACGTGAGTTCAATCGATACATCGTCGCCGTCTGCTTCAGTTCCGCCTCGGACCAGGCGATGTCGCGCTTCGACGGTTTATGGGCAAGACGGTTCTCCGTCGTATTGCGCGCGAGCCGCTCTTCCATCTCGGCCTCGAGCTCGACGTAATATATGTCCGCCCCATGTGACTCGAACAAATCCGTCACCTTCTTCACGTAATCCCAGTCCTCCTGCATGTCAAACGCCCAGACGAACGTGAAAATCATGCCAGGTAAATCACTCTTGGCGACCGATTCGAACAGTTCTTGACGAAAGTGTTGGACGAGTCGCTTCCCTTCCGGCGTCCCGTAATTGAAGAACGGTCCGACAAGGTCGATCGTCATATGGTTATGGAATAATTTCAGTCCGGTTTTGTCGGCGAGCGCCTGCCCGACCGTCATTTTGCCGACGGCTTGTGGACCAAATAAGATGATGAATTTCATTGGATTTCCCCCTATATCTTTTGAAGATTTTATCATGTGACGTATAATGTGTGACCCCTCCAAAATATTTGTTTACCTCTTTCCAAATGAAGGAATAAGCATAGCATCGAACTTTATGGAAAGAAGGTGCCCCCGTGACTTGTCCCCACTGCGGAAAGAAGACACGATCGAAAACGATCTGTCCGACGTGTGGCCGCCGCTCACGTCGCACGATTTGGTTATTTGCCGTCCCATTCGCTATCGCACTTATTGCCTTTGTCACCTTCATTGGAAATGCCTATTTCACGGACATGTTGCGTTCGACCGACTCGCTCGCCGATCAGGTCAACTTGCCGGTCGGGGAAGAAACGGTGTCCGCTGACGAAGCGACACCAGTCGACTTCGAGCTGTTGCAAGAGAGCCTCTTCACCGTCAGTTACGGGACGGGATTTTTGGTGAGCTCACGTGATGTCGTCACAGCCGCCTCAAATGTGGCCGGATTGACGAATATCATCATGCATCATGACGGGGAGGCCGTGTCCGGCACCGTCGTCGGTCGCACGAATCTGATCGCTGTCATTCGAATCGAAGAGACGGAGAACACCCCGTTCACCCTTACACAAGCCATTGCCGCAGAGAACGAGACATTGACGACCTTAACCATGAAAGAACGTATCAATGGCACAGTCACATTCGCCGAGAACGGCTATAGCCGAAACTTTGAATTGCCACGTCATGCGTATGGCAGTCCGCTCCTTTCGGCATCCGGGCGAGTCGTCGCCATCCATTTGCGTGGGATCGCCTTGCCGACCGCATTATTTGAACAGGACATCCGGACGTTCATCGCAAAAGATGCACCGACATCGCCGCCTATCGAACTCGCACCGGTCGAACCGATCAAACCGGATTTGACCGAAGAACCGGTCGTCGTTCCGGAAGCACCCCCTATTCCCGAGGCGCAACCTGTCATCCCACCTGTCACTGAACCGGAAGCACCGGTCGAGGAAGAAGTCGAAAAAGAGGTCGTGGAAGAAACGGAGCCGACGACACCCGAAGTGACGCCGGAAGAACCTGCAGAACCACCGAGTGAACCAGAGGAACCGACGGATCCACCGGAAACAGAAGAACCGATTGAAGACGATCCACCGGTAACCGAGCCTGAGGAACCGACCGAACCGGAAGAGCCAACGGAACCAGAAGAACCGACGACGCTCGAACCAAATGGAGAGGATGACTCGATTGTCGAAGACAATCCGGAAGAACCGGTTGAAGAGGAAAACGACACAAGCACTCCATCCGAATGATGGAGTGCTTGTTATTCGTCACGTGTGAAACGTCGTTGGAGATTGCCGAGCACCGCTCCTAGCGCAAGAAGCAGAATCGACAACGCCCAAAACGGGAGCGCATCTTGCAATAACCAGACGACGAGGGCACTGAAGCCAATCACGGCTCCGAGCCATAAAAAATTCCGTTGTCCCATGTCCTTCACCTCGTCCTCATCATAACACAACGATTCGATATGCCGTTGTTTGTGGCGGCAAGGAACGCGTCAATCGTTCGTCATGCTCGATTCGAACTCGTTGCCCGACAAGAAGCGGTGTCTCGTCCAAAAGAAGTCTCGTCACATGAAACACGATGCCATCAAACGGTTCCGCCTCCCGTGTCGGCGTGACCCGGATTTTCTCCTCCATCACTTCTGCTACATAACCCGAGAACGTCGCCATGCCGTCCCCCTCCTTTCCATCCCATACTTTCCATTTCCCGTTTTTTCAAAAGATGCTACTCCCTCGTTTCGAGAACAAGTATAATAGAGCCACACCAGTACTTGTGAGGAGGACACCCTATGACACAGACCATCGATTTACACACCCCAGAGTTCCAGTGCACGTTCCTTGAGATGATGCTCCTCGCAGAATTAACAGAAGCTTATAACGCTGAAGCCATCAATGAAATGGCGACACGGGGCGAGACTGCGTTCCCGGATGACCCATTCTTCCCGGCCATGCGCGCTTATCCATACATTCGAGAAGGTGACACCGAGTCAGCAAAACCTTGGCTCGATAAAGCGAGCGCGCTCGGCGATCACTACATCCTTCATATGTTGAAAGGGTACGTCAGTGAAGACACCGGATTCACGTTCGAAGCGGAACAACACTTTCTCCGTGGCGTCGAACGCTATCCCGACGTCCCAATCGTGCATCGCGCCCTTGCCGTCCACTACTTCGACCGCAAGTTCCATGGCGAGGCCGGTCTTCATATCATGAACTATGTCCGGCTTGCCGGATTCGGCCCGGACACCGTCCCGATGTTGCTCGAATTTTTCCAAGTGTTTGACGACATTCCGCTCGATATGGTCGATGAACTGATGAAGACGGCGAGCGGTTACTTAACATTAAATCCGCATGACCCGCATGCCCATTCCCTATACGCGTCCATGTGTAGCCATCGTTTCGCTGCACTGACGGCCGAGTTAAAGGACGATGACCCGCTGACCGACGAGATGATTTGGATGCTCCTTGAAGTCGAGAATCACGGGATGTGGAGTGCGACTTATGATCGTAGTGAAGAACGGATGTTCCGCCATATGTTCGCGGAATACGTCGACAACGTCATCCTGCCAAACACGTCACAACTCTATGTGTGGCGCCTACGGTTGCGATATTTGACACGTCGCCTGACACACCGCTTCACGGGTGGTTACTCTGTACCGATGTCATGAAAAAACATCACGCCAGCACGGCGTGATGTTTTTGTTTATCCGGCATATGGTTTAATCGGTCCGCGTAAGCTGAACGAGTAATCTTCCGGGTCGACAATCCCAACGACTTCATCCCCTTCAAGCAAGTCATATAGGAACTCTGCCATCTCGCGCGCCGTATGATACTTCGCGACGTTCTCGCTATAGTCGAACCCTTCCGTATCGCGAGCCCGGTCCGCGAAGCTCGTCTCCGTCGCGGCCGGCGCGAGTACTTTCGCCCGAAGTTTGGCTCCACCCTGCTTCAACTCTTGCGCAAGCCCTTCCGTATACGCACTGACGAAGAACTTCGTCGCACAATACGTGACCGAGTTTGGGACGATCCGATATCCCCCGACAGACGACACGTTCAATAGTTGCGCCCCTTCGACGTCATGATAATCGCGGACATATAGACTCGACAAGACGGTGAGCGCTTCGATATTCAGACGAATCATATTCTCGATTTTACCGAGGTCGACGTCTTTGATGAGATCCGCATCCCCGAATCCGGCGTTGTTGATCCACGTCTCGATGTCGAGATCCGCGAGCGATTCATATAAACCGTACACGTTCTCGCTATATGACAGGTCGGTCGATTTGATGATGACGTCACTATCCGACGAGATGGATTTGATCTCATCACGTAACGACTCGAGCTCTTCTTTTCGTCTTGCGACGAGCACGAGCGATTTTCCCTTTTCGGCGAGCAACTTCGCTGTCTCATAACCGATTCCTGAACTGGCTCCTGTAATGACGGTATACTTCATATTCATCCACTCCTTTTTGTCGTTTACCTTGTTGTTCATTCCCTACTTTTTAGATGATGAATCGTTTCGATGTGAACGAAAAGCCCTGACTCCGAAGAGACAGGACTTTCATCTTATGTCGTGAATCGACCAATCAACGTCTGCAGATCACTCGTCATGTTCCCGAGCGACTCGGCGACCCCGTTCAACTCTTGAATCATCGCAAGTTGGGCGTCAGCTGTCTCACCGACCGTACGCATCGTGTCGGCCATTCCTTCACTGTCTTGTGACATTTGAAGAGAGGACGTCGCGACTTGTTTCGTCGTTTCTGCAATCTCATGCGAGGCGATCCGGATACGTGACGTGTTGTCGACCGATGTCTCGAGCTGACTGACAATCTGTTCGAATGCGCGTGTCGCTCGTTCAAGCAACAACGTGTTCGTCTCGACGCGTTTCGCACTGACGACGTGTTGGTCGAGAACGGCGTTCGATTGTGCCTGAATCGACTCGATCAACCCAGCGATTTGTGTCGCCGACTGTTTCGACTGCTCGGCAAGTTTACGTACTTCTTCTGCGACGACGGCGAACCCTTTCCCTTGTTCACCGGCACGTGCTGCTTCGATGGCCGCGTTCAATGCCAATAAGTTCGTCTGGTCGGTGATGGATTGGATGACCTCGGTGATGAGGGCAATCTCGTCAGACTGTTGCTTTAGTGCCGAAATCGATTCTCCCGTCCGACGTGTCTCCCGCTCGAGTGCGAGCACCTCGTCTTTCGCCTGAGCCATCGTCGCACCACCTTCTTCGGCGAGCTTCAAACTCTGTGACACGTCATCGTCAATCGAGCCGATTGACCCGGCAATTTGACCGATGCCTTCATCTGCTGCTGCGACCGCTTGCGACGTCCCCGTCGCTTCTTTCGCCTGCTCAATCGTTTCGTCCACGATTCGGTCGATGAGACGGGTCGTTTCCTCCGTCTGCGACGCCATCTCTTCCGTGCTCGCATACAGTTCTTCCGATTGTGCCGTGATCTCCTGTGCGTTTTGGGTGACACGGTCAATCAGTTCACGCAAATTGCCTTTCATGCGGTTGAAGCCGGTCATCAATTGTCCGATCTCATCTTGCGTGAGTGCCTGAAGGTCCTCACGTGTCAAATCCCCTTCTGCCACCACGTCCACTTCTTTTGCTAAGAAACGGAGCGGTGCCGTCACCATATGGCTGATAGCATATCCGGCGCCCATCGTCAGGACGAAACTGATAACGGCGATGATGACTGAGTACCAAAAGGCACGCTGACTCGCTTCTTGGAGTTCCGTTTGCATCGTAAGCATCTTCTCTTCCGTTTCGGCCTGCAATGCTTCACCGGTCGATGAGATCGATTTCGTCACGTCCGGCATGAGACGGAACACTAAACGATCGATTGCTTCTTGGTCTTTTGAGTCGATTGCCGTGATGGCTTGAACGGCCATATCGTCATACCCATTCGCATATTCAAGTAATGATTCAAATTCTTTTCGTTCGGACTCGTTGTCCGCGAGTTCGATCAACGATTCGATGGCAACTTTCTTTTCTTCGCCACCCCGGTTAATTTGTTGTTTTCGTTCATCGTCTTGTATAAGGAGATACCCACGTACCCCATATGCCTGGCGGACCATCCCGAGTGCCAAATCGTCCGCTGCTTTCATTTTCATGACATCGTTTGAAATCATGTGTTCATACTGACTTGTCATTCGATCGAGCGTCCACAGATTATAGGCCATCCCGACCAATGTCAGAACCAGGATCAAGCCGACACTTGCCATGATTTTTTTTGATAACGTCCATTTGTTCCACATCTTTTTCACGTACTACGAGGAGTCCTCTCCTCTTCCACCTCTTTTTCTTTCTATTTTATGTACCGCCATTTTTATATCGGACGCAACAGCCTAATTTGTACCAACAATTTGAAATTCATTTACGTATTGACCTATCTTTTTATTTTTCGTGGGAGAAACAAAAAGAACCAGACATCTGCCTGGTTCTGAGACTTGCTTATAGTTTGAATTGCGCCACGCGATTCGAGAGTTCGGTCGCCCGTTTTTCCGTTTCGCCCATCTTCGCCTGAACGTCGTTGAAGCGCTCGACTGACAACTGGACTTTCTCTGAGATGGACTGCGTACCGTCCGCGCCTTCTGTCACGGTCGTCGCCACTTCCTGGATGACCCCAAGAATGTTGTCCGTCATATGGCGAAGTTGAAGTGCATTGCCTTCGAACGTCTTCGCCGTCTCACCGAATACTGTCGCATCCTGTTCGTATTGCGTCGCAGATTCTTCAAGTCGATCGTAGTCAGCCATGACTTTCGTATTGAGGAACGTCAACATGTCTTCTGAGCTCGCATTAAGTCGTTCGACCGAATCGATGACCGTGTTCGACACGTCGCGAATCTCGTTGACCGTTTGACGTGAGTTTTCTGCCAGCTTACGAATTTCGGATGCGACGACCGCGAATCCGCGACCCGCTTCCCCTGCCCGTGCCGCTTCAATCGATGCGTTCAAGGCGAGCAAGTTCGTCTGGTCGGCAATCGCTAGAATCGCCGTCGTCAAGACGCGAATCTCTTCGACTGACTGTGCTCCTTTGATTGCTTCCGCCAATTCGACTTGTTTCTTCTCGATAATTGTCACTGCTTCCGTCTTCGAGACGACGGCTTGTTCACGCATTTGGTGAGCCCGCGTCTCGACACGGTTCGCTGTTTCGGCACTTTCATTAGATAAGTCGACGATTGAATCGATCGAACTACCCATTTCTGTCGTCGAGGCACTCATTTCTTGCGATGAAGCTGCCGTTTCTTCCATACCAGCCGTCAATTCTTCGACCGTTCCCGACGTTTCTTCCATATAGTGACTGAGTCGTGTCACTTCGGCTGATACATCTTTAGAAGACGAGAGAACGACTTTTGCCGTCTCATCGACATCGATCATGATCTCGCGAAGTGTACCGAGGAACGTGTTGAACGAACGACTGACTTGCGCGATTTCGTCATTCGACGTGACGGGAATCGTCATCGTCAAATCCCCACCTTGCGTCGCAAGTTCATCGAAGCGTGTCTGGAGCGTTTGCATCGGTCGGATGATTGAACGTAACAAACTGAGACCTAGGAATAAGAGAATCGCCACAGCCCCGACCGTCACGGCAATCAATGCCATGAGGGACTGCATAAATTCACGTTCCATGTCTTTCCCGACGCGTTGTGACCCTTCTGAGTTGTAATCGACGAGGTTGCTTAATTTTTGTGTAAAGTTATCATACGTCGATTTCGACTGCGCATCATAGTATGAGCGTGCCATACCCGTGTTGCCTGTCGAACTGAACGTCAACATATTGTCCGAGACGCGTTGATACATTTCCCATTGCCGCGAGAAGTTTGTAAAGAGTTCCTTATCTTCTGCGTTTACGGCCCGCGCTTCGTACTTCGGCGCGATGGTATTGATTTCATCCCGAATCTCTTTCATCTGCGCCATGAGCTCTTCCTTCTTCGCCGCATCCTCTGAGACGATATGATCGAGCTCGAGCGTGCGATAGTTCGCAGCGAGCGTATTGAGTTCGTGGGCGTAATCGAGCCCTTTGTTCCAGTTATTGACGATGTCGTCCGCTTGACGGTTCGCGTCACTCATTGAAAATAGCGCGTAACCGCCGACGCCAATGACCATGACGAGTGAGATGAGGACGAGTCCCCACAATTTTTGACGAATCGTCAAATTCTTCCCGACATTCGTTCCGAAAGATGCCGTGCGTTCACGCTTCTCTCCGCGCTTCCACTTGAGTGTCGGTTTCCACGTCCATGTCGGTTTTCGTTTGATCCGGCTCAGTGCCTTAGACCATGTTGATTTCCATGCCATCTATGTATTCCCCTCTCAATCATGCAGTGTTTCCTATACTATCGACAATTTTCAGAAAATAATGAAGGGGATTGACCAAACTTAAAAAAGGCGACTCAAACTGCAAGAGTCGCCTTCAAATTATTCAATACACAGATTTAGTTGTTTGATTCGTTCGATTCGCAGGTGTCACGACTTTGAATGTCAGTTTCGTGCCACGTCGCTGCGTTCCGATATAGACGTTGGTCGTCGTCGAGCCGATGGACTTTTTGGCGACCAACTTACTGCCGTTGTAGACATACAGCGTGCCATACGGAACGTTCGTACGCACTGCTACCGATTTAGTCGTCGAACGGATGGTCCCCGTGCTGATGGTTGGACGGATACCCGACTTGACGATGACTGATTTCGCATCGCGATGAATTCCCGACTTCGCCTCGAAATAGAGCTTCGTCCCGGCACGTGGACGGCTGAACGTGAGCGTATACGACCCACTCGCATTCGATTTCGTCGTTGCAATGACTTTCGAACCGTTCTTTAGCGTCACGGTCGCATTCGGCAACGTCTTGCCGACCCGTTTCGTCTGTTCGTCCGTCAACGTCACCGATGGAATCGTCGCACTCGGTAACTTATATGTGAGCGTCCTTTTCTTCGACCCGTATGCAGAATAGATGACGACCGTCGTTCCCGGTTTTGCCGAAATATGATATCGGTTCGTCCCGACCATACGTGAATAGAATGAAGTGCCGCTCGGCGTCTTGTAGTGGATATAGGTATCGGTATTTGGATCTTGTGCCAGCGTAAACGTCGCAGATGATGACGTAAGGAGTACATCCTTCACCGCTAACACTTTCGGTGTGTCACTCGTTACTTTTTGCTCGAGCGTCTTCGTGTACTCTGGAAGGAAGCTCGCAACGAGTTTGATTGTCTGGCCTTCGCGTAGCGGTTCTTTCAAGTTGATGACGTTGAGACCTTTCGTCAAGCGTTTCGCCGATTCGGCTCTACCATTACGAGAAACAGCGAGAACCGGGTCTAACTTGTCATTATATACGGTAATCGTCGTGTCACCTGTTTTCGGTGGTTTTGTCCACGTGAAAGATGGGATTGGATAGATGTCAGTCACATAGGCCATCTCGTAGGGACGTTCCGTTCCTAGAATTCTGAAGAAGACCGGATAATACAACGGCTGGCTTTGATCAAATGTCGTCAATTGCGCCACACCCTGTTCATCTGCCTGCACTTCTTTCACTTTATATTCTGTCTTCGAGTTGATTTGGCGGACTTCCATTTTCGCGTGAGGAACCGTCTGTACGGATATCCCTTCCATTCGTGTAGATGTCAAAACCTTCGTCGGGTCCGTGACAACCGGTTGTTTAAGAACGACTTTCTGTTTGACCGATGCCTCTGTTGCTTGACGGTAATCTCGCGAGTCGGAAGCAAACAACTCTATTGTCTGCCCTCCCGTGATGATGCCCCTCGAGAGCGTGAAGCGTCCGGTTTCATCCGCCTGGACAGAGCCTGAACATGTGCTGTACAGCTCTTTTTCACAGAAGAGATACACGGTGGCATTCGGCGCCGTTGTTCCTGTGATGTCTCCGACCGCCCCATATTTGAAAGTAGTGTCCAATTGAAGCGGAAGCTGTTTGACCGGTTTGTAGGAGTTCCAATGGTCCAGCATGGCGAAGCTGACCTTAGTGGAGAACGATTGATCAAATGATGGAATCGTATAGTCTTCTTCGAACGGTTGCGCCGACTCGATTCGTGTCACATCCGTCGGCAATTCAGCAACAGGCACCTTATGTTCGGTCCCATCAACGGTTGTGATGGTCACCATGAGTTGATAGGCATGATTCAGCCACGTATGTCCTTCTTCCGAGTTGCCAGTAGCTTTTAACCACGTGTACATTTCTTTCGGCTTTTGCCCGAAACGTTCGATTGGCAACAACCACTGGTCGTCTTGTACGAAGTATCCATTCTCGATTAAATCGAACTCGCTATTCGTGTTGCGCGTGCGCAAGCTCGTCTCTGTGATGCGACCTTCCGCTAAATCAATTGTGACCATCGAATCATCAAACGTTACACCATAGTAGAGTCCATCGTGATAAACCAGTGATGTGAGATCATAACGGATCTGCCTGTTCAAGTTGAGCGTTTGAATCGTTCGGGTTGCGAAATCGTAAACGTATAAATGATTGGAGCCTTTCATGAAGAGTCGATCGGTCTTCGACTCAAAATTGATAGACAATGATTCATTCGGATATGTCGTTTTTCCTAGCTCCTCTCCCGTCTCAAGTGATAGGTGTGTGATCGACTTGTCAGAGGTATTGAATGCAATCAATTCATCAAGGTTCGTCCCTAATAGGAAACGTTGTCCTGAAATGAGTGGGTACGTTTTTTTGACCGTTCCATTCAGATCTGTCAACGCCCACTCGTTTTTGTACGAATCACGCCAGAGCATCACGTCTCGGCTGGCATCATACGAGACGAGTTCCGCCCGATGTGGTGATTCCAAAGAGTCGATTCGAGATGTCGTTCCGTCTCGTTGGACACGGATGAGGGGTTGATCATATTGGGGAACGGCAATCCATTCCTGTCTGTCTAGACTGGCGATCCACGAGCGGACGCCTCCGTAGCTCCCCTCGTCACCAGATGAATGCGTCGTTAAGTTCCCGGGAAAGTCGATAACGACAGTGGACTGAATGCTCGGGTTATGCAGTCGCGTCTTCCCGTCCTGATAATCTAGATAAAATGGTGATTGCGGGATCACTTTTATCGTTTCTTCAAGTTGCGTACCTGCCTCGATGACAGAAGCAGCCCATGCCTCCTGCCTTGGCACCACAAGCAATATCATCAATAGCATGATGGCATATAAAAATCGTTTCAACTTTTTACAAACCCTTCCTTAATTTATTTATTTTTTGCTACTTTAAATATAATTGTTAATTTTGATTTTTGAAAGATAATTATGTAAATAAAAAGAAGCATCGCGATGGCGATGCTTCTCGACCTTATTTCTCACTCAATACCGTCTGCGTACCTTCAATCATCTTGATTTCGGTCCATTCCATCACGTTCTTCGCGAGTGGGTCGTTGGCGACGATGAAGTCGGCGAGCGCTTCTACTTTCTGAGCATCGACCGGTTGTTTCACGTTGTTCAAGCGGAAGCGTACGACCTTATGGAATGTATCTAAAAATGAGATTTCAAGTTTTGTGTCAGTCATGGATGATTCTCCTCCTTAGGGTGTGGGTTAGACTAAATCGTATTCACGGATGATGCCAAGGTCCGCGTCCTCTTGAATGACGAGGTCGATCATGAGGCGGCCGAACGCATCGACCGTTTCTGCTGTGAGATCCGCACGAATCGGACCGAATCGTTGTGCTTTTTTCGTCGGTTTTGCCGTTTGTAGGTCATGGTGTGTCGTCAAGACGAGTGTTGCTTTCTTTTCAGTTAAGACAGCCATAGGGGGATGGCTCCTTTCGATAGGGGATTAGGTTTCTGATACGGTCGAGGTATCCATTCGCTCGAGCAGTTGGATCATGCGATCGAGCTTCGTCTCAATCCGATGCAGTAAGTAGAGCGAGACGACGATGGGGAACCCGAGATTTGAGATGAGCTCGGGCCAACTCATGTGACCACCTGCTCATCGTGCCGGGGACCGGCTGTTAGACGAGTGAGGTTGTTCATAAGTCCTCCCTGTTAATACACTAGAAATTCCTGGGCCACGATGTAGGTAGCGGATTCCACATCAATCAGTGCCTTGATCAAGTCACCGAACTGTTTCATCCGCGCCTCATCCATTTGACTTCCGAGCGGTCCGTAGCGAACGAGTTGTTTTTTCTCTTTTCCGTCGACTTGTCGCCGGGTGTCCAAATAAAACATCGTCGCTGCTTCTCGATAAGCTGCCATCTGTCTCACCTCCTTCGCCCTTATTAACCGCTTTCACGATGAAAGTGCTCATTCTATTTTTCTATAACAATAAGTGACGATAGTCCTAAATTGTCTGAATTTTTATTCATTTTTCAAATTTTGACTGCTTCTCTTGAGTTTTCATACCAATTAGGGTATCTTAATGTTCGGCAGACAACGTTCAAAAATACGTCAAAAGTCCCACGAATCATTCCCCCTCTTTGAAAAAACTGTCAGTTAAATTCTTGTAAATGGGGTACGATACGTAGGAGGGCATTTTTGAAACAACCAGTCAGTCTTGAAGAAGGAGATTTATCATATGAACAGCCTAGACATCTCAAGTATCATTTCTATTCCTTCCGCTCAACACGACTTCGACCAAGCCGACCTGACGTTTTCAGCGACCGAATGGGACACATACCGACCGGAGCAAGGAAAACCAATTTCGTATAAAGAACAACATTTGATTGTTTATCCGCTCAAGGAATTGAGCCGCGCTTTCAGTGTGGCCGGCATCCCGCGTAGCCAACAGCAGTTAATCAAATGGGAGACAGATAACGTCTTGCCACCGACCCCATTCACGTTCGGCCGGAAGCGATTCTATACGGAAAATCAGATTCGTACCATTGTCGACATCGCATTGGAATGCGGATTGCGCCCACGAACACATGTCAAAAAGACGAACTTCTCTGAATTGGCGCATCATGAATTAACGTACATATTAAAACTCGAACTAAACGCCTATGAGGCGCCTGTCGTCTGAACAGACAAAAGCCATCCGCCATGAAGGTCATGACGAATGGCTTTTTTACTCACTTTTCAGTGATCGACTGCGGCACGTCCGAACGGGACACTTCCTCGTATGAGGTAACCGTGTCTCCATCTTTCACATAGAGGCGTAAGTACGCCCCTTCCCGAAGTTTTTTCGCGGCCGTGAAGGTGATTTCCCTCGCCTTCCCATCAGACGTGAAAGCAGGTTGCGTGTATACGTATCGCTTCATCACGTCACCGTTCTCGAGTGTCGTCTCTTCCACATCAGACACCGCTTCTACTTTGACGAACAGGGTGTCTTTCCCAATTCGATTCCAATCCACCTGCGTTAGCCCTCCGATCAATACAATCGAAACTATTGCAATTCCAATCCATTTTTTCATATTTTTCTCTCCTTACCGAACCGCCGTCATGAAGCGGCGAACCGTGATGCCATAATAGACCGCATAGATGGTCGTATAGACGCCCATCCAGACGAAAACTGGTATCGTGAAATTCATGCTCAACAAGTTTGAGAACGCGACGAGCGCCACGGTCGCATGTAGAATCCCGAGCGCGAACGGGGCAAGAAACACGACGAGGATTTGTTGGCGCACCGTCCGGCGCACGTCCCGGTCGGATATGCCGATTTTCTGTAATATCGTATACTTCGCCCGATCATCCTCTGCCTCCGTCATCGTTTTGAAGTAGATGACGCTACCGGTCGCGACGAGGAAGACGAGCCCAAGGAATGTCCCGACAAAGAGAAGCGCCCCGTTCATCGCCATCGTCTCGGCGTACACGTCCGGCGCACTCGAGAACGATTCGAGCCCGAGTCCCGCTAGACGCTCGGACTGGTCACGCTGATCTTTGAACGACTCCGTGAGAGCGACATGATACGTCTCGCTCGGTTCCGTCATCGTCTTGAACATGTCGTCGGCCACAACGAGGAACGACCCGCCGAACGTCATCACGTTGAGCGGCGACTCTTCAAGACGCGTCGACACGTCAACCGTCTGTCCTGACAGTTCGACTGATTCGAGTTCTTCCGAGTAACGTTCGTCATAGAACGGGTCGACCCATACGACCTCATCCTGTTTGAACGGTGCCGGTTCTGCCACACCGAGACCTTGCAGGAGATGACGGTATGTCGACTCATCGATGACCCCGAGTTCACGCTCTCCGTACTGCGCTTCCGTCCGAATCGTCTTTTGCTCGACGCTTGATTCGAATGTCGCTCCGTCCACCTCAACCGCCTCCCCTTTCCAGGCATACGTATAAGGTGTATACGAGGCGACATTCTCTTCCGCGTAATAGTAGACGCTGAAGATGGCACCACCTGCCGTGATCGCCGTCGCGCTGATGATGCTGATCAACGTGAGCGTCTTCGCGTTCCCACGAATGCGATAGAGGAGCTGTGATGTCGTCAACAAGTTGAGCCGTTTCCACGACCAATGCTCCTTCCCTTTCAACCATGTCAAAACGAAAATCAAGACACTATGGAAGAGAAGCGCCGACCCGATGACACTCAATCCGATGATGAGCAGCGGCATCGCGAGTCCGAGCGTTTTCCACAGAGAGGACGTCATCAGATCCTGAAGGGCGAGCCAGTACGCCACTCCAATCGTGAGGACGCCCGTGAGCGCGACCCAACCTTTTGCCGTCGGCACCCCTTCCCCACTCTTATCCGCATGGAACAAATCAATCAACTTGAAGCGATAGATGACCCGGTAGCCTTGGAATGATGTGAAGAGAAACATCGCAAGAAAGACGAGGAACGTCTCAATGAATGCCGACGCCGAGAAAGCGAATCCAATCTTCAAGTCACTGTCCATCAGACGCATCAATAGTTGGAGGAGCGCGTTCGCCCCGAAAATTCCGAGAATGATCCCGATGACCAAGGACACCGCTCCGATGACGATGTTCTCGAACAAGAGCAAGAGCCCAATCTGTTTCTTCCGGACCCCGAGTAATGAGTAGAGCCCGACCTCACGCTTACGCCCTCTCAAAAAGAAGGCATTCGAGTAGGCGATGAACAGGGCGACGAACAACATCAAGATGAACGTCGACGTGCTCATCAACCCACTGATCTTCTTCGACGTTTCCGCAAGCGCACTGATCTCATGGTTATGCTTCAGTGTCGCGAACGTGAAGTAGATGACGATGGAAAAGATGGTCGTCCCGACATAGAGTGCATATCGCGACAGATTCCGTACGACGTTCTTCTTCGCGAGCTCAAATAGCGTCATCGACCGCACCGCCTTTCGCGAGCTCCTCGAGAATCGATTGGTAGAATGCGTCCCGTGAGGCGTTGCCGCGAATGAGTTCTTTCTTCAACTGTCCGTCCTGAATATAGAGGACTCGGCGACAAAAACTTGCGGCGAAGGCGTCATGCGTCACCATCATGATGGTCGTCTCCGCTTCATTCAATCGAGCAAGGGTATCTAAGAGATCGGTCGCCGACTTCGAGTCGAGCGCACCCGTCGGTTCATCGGCAAAGATGAGTTTCGGGTCCGAGATGAGCGCCCGACAAACGGCCGTTCGTTGTTTCTGTCCACCTGAAATTTGGTACGGATATTGCTCGAGAATCCCTTCGAGCCCGAACCGTTTCGCCAATCGCTCGACCTTTGCGCGTGTCTCGTGAACCGGCGTCTTCGAGACGGCGAGCGGGAGCAACATGTTTTCCCGGACCGTCAATGAATCGAGCAGGTTATAGTCTTGAAAGATGAACCCGAGATGATCACGCCGGAAATCGGCGAGCGCCTCCTCGTTCATCGATGCAATGTCGTCACCCTCGACTAAAATCTCACCTGACGTCGGTGTATCGATTGTCGCGAGGACGTTGAGTAACGTCGACTTCCCAGCCCCGGACGGTCCCATGATTCCGACGAACTCCCCATGCTCAATGGTGAAGGAGACGTCATCGAGCGCTCGGAACGTCGCGTCCCCTTTCCCATATGTCTTTTGAATCGCTTTTACTTGTAATAATGTTTCCATGTTCAGCACCTCTTTCTGTCCCTTACATTACGCCCCCTGTCTTAACCCCAACTCACGCGTACCTTACAAAATCCTTACGTGATATGCTTAGAACGAGGTGATGACGATGGAACAGCCACGGATTCTCATCGTGGATGATGAACAAGACTTATGTACGTTGATTCAACGCGCGCTTGAAAAGGAAGGATTTCATGAGATTCGGACCGCCCACACGTTGAAGGACGGGTTGGACGTCTTCGAGACGTTTCGCCCTCACTTGGCGATTTTGGACGTCATGTTGCCGGACGGGGAAGGCTATCAGCTCTGCCAACAGATGCGGGCGCAGTCCACTATCCCGATCCTCTTCCTATCTGCCAAATCGGAAGAAGTCGACAAACTGCTCGGCCTCGCCATCGGTGGAGATGACTACATCACGAAGCCGTTTAGCCCAAAAGAAGTCGCATTCCGCGTAAAGGCACAGCTTCGACGAGTGTCGATGATGGAAGCGCCGATGGAAAAGACGACCGTCGGCCCCTTTCACATGAATGAAGACGAGACGGAAGTGTACGTGAACGGGGAACGACTGGAATTGACGGCGAAGGAAGTCGGTCTCCTCGCCTGCTTTTTACGCAACCCGAACCGGATTCTCAGCAAGGAGACGCTCTTCACGCAAGTGTGGGGTGAGTCATTCTTCGGATCGGACAACACCGTCATGGTCCATATCCGACGTCTGCGTGAAAAAATCGAACCGAATCCATCCGAACCGACGTATATCAAGACGGTCAAGGGACTTGGCTATCGGTTGACGGTGTAAGGAGCGGTCATGATGAAATGGAAACTGACCGGTCGCTATTTGTTGTCGATCCTCCTCATTGTCGCGCTCGTCGTCTTCTTGAACATTTCAATCTTGTTCGGTCTCCTCGTCAATGACCGGACGGGACTTGACGATGTGGAAAGCAACTCCGGAGAGACATTTACCCGAAACTTCAGTACGTATCTTTCGCTCAAAGATGGTGAACCTGTCGTATCAGAAGCGGGGCGCGAGGCCCTTCGCCAGTCTGGTGCATTCGTCCGCTTTTTAGATGAGACGGGACGAGTCGTCAGCGAGATCGACGCCCCGAGTGGACTACCGGACGCCTATTCTCCGATTGAACTGATTCAAATCTATAAATATATGGATGACGACCTCCGACTCTATTTCATCGGGGAATATGAATCGTACAGTTATCTCATCGGTGTGCCAGAGGCAAGTGAACGTCGGGTGCTCTTCATGTTAGACGAACAGGCGGTTCTTTCGTATATCACAAAGGCGCTCCTCTGGATACTCGTCGTCGATTTGCTCGTCGCCGCCTTGATCGGTGTATTGTTCAGTTCACGATTGACGCGCCCCGTCTACCGCTTGACCGAGCGGATTCAGCAACTGAAACACCGCGACTTCTCGACCGCTGAACCGAAACGTGTTGGCATCTATCGCCCCGTCTTCCACGACTTGAATGCCGTCTCACAGACACTCCAAACGTATGAACGTCAGCGCGCAGAACTCGATGACCGTCGAAAAGAATGGATGAGCAACGTGTCTCATGATTTGAAGACGCCACTCGCCTCCATCCAAGGGTACGCCGAACTGCTCGACGATGATTCGCTCGACGACACCGAGCGCAGACAATATGCCCATGTAATCGAGCGTCAAGCTAAGTATATGAAGGAACTGCTCGACGATTTCAATTTGACGATGCGTCTGCAGCATGGTGACTTCCCACTTACCCTCGAAGAGACAAACCTCGAGCCGTTCGTCCGTGAAGTCGTCATCGACGTATTGAACGACTCTCGCTTCAGCGAGCACCACATCGAGTTCGAGGCCACTCAAGCAGCGACCGTCTTGCTCGATCGGCACTTTATGAAGCGGGCCTTGCTCAACTTCTTGTATAACGCGTTAATTCATAATGACGAGTCCGTGCACGTGACCGTTCGAGTCGACGATGATGTCGTGACGGTTGTAGATGATGGACACGGGATTGCCGAATCCGAATTACCTTATATCTTTGAACGCTATTACCGGGGCACGAATACGGACGACGCACGCGGAAGCGGCCTCGGCATGGCCATTTCACGGGACATCATCGAAGCCCACGGCGGGAAGGTCGAGGTCGACAGTACACTCGGATACGGTACCACGATTCGAATCACATTCACGGCATAAGAAAAAGGGACGCTCAGGCGTCCCTTTTCTGTGTCGTATAGTCAGCAATCCATCTTTCGAGTTCTTCAAGCGGTAACGGTCTAGAGAAGTAGTATCCTTGCATCTCGTCACAACCGAGTTCGCGCAACGCGTTCCACTGTTCGATTGTCTCGACCCCTTCACACACCGTCTTCAAATTCAACCCACGCGCCAAGTCGACAATTGATTCGACGATGACGTTTCCGGTCGGGTCATTTTCAGTCACTTGAATGAACTGACGATCGATTTTAATTTCATGGATCGGATAGTGCTTTAAATAGACGAACGCCGAGAACCCGGTCCCGAAGTCGTCAATCGAAATTGAAAATCCTTCTTCTCGGAATGCGATGAAACGATCGATGACGTGTTGCTGGTTTTCCATCCCCACACTCTCCGTGATCTCCAAGGTCAAATAGCTCGTACAGACCCCTTCTTCCCGAGCGATTTGGGCAAATTTTTCGACGACTCCTTCAGATAGAAAATGTCGTGCCGATAAGTTCAGCGCGAGCTCGTAGCGGTCTCCCCGATTGTGCCACTGTTTCAACTGCCGGCAAGCCGTTACGAATGCCCATTCTTCTAAATCGATGATGATTCCTGTCGATTCAGCGAGTGGAATGAAGTCAAGCGGTGGTACAAGCCCTCGTTCTGGATGATTCCAGCGCATCAATCCTTCGAATCCCCTCAGTTCTCCCGAGGACGCATTCACTTTTGGTTGGAAATAGAGTTCAAATTGACCTGCGAGCACCCCGGTCCGAAGATTCATTTCTAACAATAAGCGTTCGGATGCCTCCTGTGCCATCTCTTCTTCAAAAAACGCAATGACACCCCGTTTCTCATCTGCTTGACCTGCCACGACGCGGGTCGTATGAATCATATCTAACGTAGAGCGACTCTCCTTCTCGATCGAAATGAAGGCACTTGTGGTCAAGACGACATCCAATTCATTAATTCGATAAGGAACTCGCGTGACTTGCTCACATAAATGTTCCGCAATCGAACGCACTTTTCTCCGTTCGCCATAAGGAATCCAAATGACAAATCCCGATTGTGACGTGCGCGCAATTCTTGATTCATCGATGACCTCTCGCAACCGTCTTGCCATCTCTTGTACGATGAGATCAGACGTTTCGGTACCAATCGCATCCTCAATCGATCGGAAGTCGTCTGCACGAATATAAACAATAGACCCTAAAAATCCTCTCGTCTGCTGACGCAATGCATCGACTTCATCGACAAACGCATACTTGTTCATCAACCCTGTTAGCTCGTCCGTATAGGCTAACTGATGAATTCGTTCATCCACTAACCGTCGATCGAGCCGGAAATACAAAATTGCGATAAAGTCTGTGAGCGTACTGACGATTAATTCCTCAAGGTAGTTCCACTCTCGCGGTAAAAATGTCTCGCAACAAACGACACCTTTGGCACGATTGTTCGCATAAATCGGAGCATCGAGCATCGAATGAATGCGTTGGCCTTCCACAAAATATTCTGTATAGAGCTCCTTCACCCATGGGTGATTTCGAACATCCTCGAATGCAAGAACCCGCTCCGTCTGTAGTGCGTCAAAATAATCCGGCGCAAGTTCACGATACACCGTCAACTCTGGATAATGCGTCCCTGACTCGTGAGAATACGCGACTTGACATGTAATGGATTGATACGATGGATCGAAGTGCCAGATGGACACCGTATCAACCGCCAGCATATCGGCGACGATTTCACACATATATCGAATGGCTTCCTGTACCGTTTCTTCGGTCACAATCGGCATTCGTACGAGCTCGAACAGTTTCTCTTGATGTTTACGATATGTTCGGTTTGAAAAGTTCTTCTCGACCATGTCTCTGCTACCTCACCCATTTTAATTTGACCTAATGATAGCACGAAACATCTCCCCTTACGTTTTCCAAAATTCAACAGAAAGTCAATACTTCCTTCTTTTTCGAATCGATTAAATATCCATTTTTACCCATTTATAAATTATTGACCTGCTTTTAAAGAAAGGGAGGTGTATTGACCATTTGAACCATTGCTTGTGCATTTCATCTCGCCTTACAATGAACTTGTATTGTTTCACTTGTTGAATGATTTCGTTCTCACTCTTTTGAAAGGATGTGACGCTATGAATCCAAAGTCTGGTCTCACCTATTCATTCGCGGCACTTGCAGCAATCAGCCTAGTTGCTCAGGCGGATGAAGTGTCTGCGGCGAGCACTCACACCGTGCGTTCGGGTGACACGCTCTGGTCCATCAGCCGCTCATACGATTTGTCCGTTGCAACCATCAAATCATTGAACGGTCTCTCTTCCGATCACATTCGCGTCGGTCAAAAACTGAAGCTCACAGGCAGCCCCTCTGCTGGGACAGGTGGTTCCTCATTAACCACGACGAGCACGAATCGTGTCACGACGACACACGCATTGAACTTGCGAGTCGCCGGTGGAACGTGGCATCGCGTTCTTTTGACGATTCCTAAAGGTACGACGCTCACTCCAATCCAAACGAACGGATCATGGACGAAAGTCAGTCACGGCGGACAAACCGGTTGGGTGCATAACGATTACTTGCAAAAGGCATCGACCTCTAGTAGCACTGACAAACCGACAACGGTCACGCCGAGCACGACAACGGCACAAACGAAAGCAAACTTGAACCTTCGTTCCTCGAAATCGACGAAGACGACCGTGTTGATCACCATTCCAAAAGGAAAGACGGTCACTGTCCTATCAGTTGAAGGGTCTTGGTCAAAAATAAAGTATGGATCGAAAACGGGATATGTCGCCAATACATATTTAACGACATCAGGAGAGGCGACACCGACGAATCCGAGCACAGATACATCTCTCAATCAATCGTTCGTCACGACCGCGAACTTGAACGTGCGCCAAGGTGCCGGAATCGGCTACGCTCTCGTCACAACGATTCCGAATGGAACGGTCGTTCAGGCGACGAAACAGTCCGGTAGTTGGTACTATGTCACGTATAACGGGAAATCCGGATACGTGAGTGCCGGCTATTTGAAACAGACGTCCACGACACCGAGTGACCCGGCTCCGAACGAAGGAGATGCCGGTGCCGGCAATGTGGCTGTCGATTACATCGTCAACACCCCATCCTTGAATGTCCGTTCGAGTTCATCGACGAACGCGACCATCATCGGGAGTGTCAAAGCGGGACAGACGTTACGCGTCGTCCAGTCCTCGAAAGGCTGGCTACAGATTTATTACGGCAATACGGTTGGATTTGTCGCCTCGGCTTATGTGAAAACCGTCCCGAAAGGCTCGGCAGACGGTCCGTCTTGGGTCGAAGGATCTTATGACGCCAACTCGTATTATACGTACTACCCGACATCGATTCGGTCCCAGGCGAACGAGTCGAGCAACACGGTCGGTTCGACACTGCGCGGGGAACTGTTGAATGTGATCGGAGAGACGGCGACCCACTATCGCCTCTCGTCAGGATTCGTCGCAAAATCAGCTGTCACCGAAATCAAAGGACAAAGCGCCCAGTCGACACGGCTTTCGACCATCCAGGTGGCCAAGCAATATGTCGGCACACCGTACGTATGGGCGTCGTCTAGCCCGACAAACGGTGGATTTGATTGTTCCGGACTCATCTATTATGTATTCAATCAATCCGGTGTCAGCATCCCACGGACGAACGTGGCCAATTATTGGAGTGGCGCTTACTTCGGATCACAATTACCGAAGTCGTACGTCCCTCAAGCAGGCGACCTCGTCTTCTTCGAGAACACGTATACCGCAGGACCGTCACACATGGGCATCATGATCAATTCCGATACGTTCATCCATGCCGGTTCATCTGGATTAGGATACAACCAAATCAGTAAAGAACCGTATTGGCAGTCACGCTTACTCGGTTATAAGCGACCGTGACTTTGGTCACGCTAAAAAACCCGACGAAAGTCGGGTTTTTCTTTCGTTTTGCAGGATTTTCATCCTGCGACCCGAAAACGGAAGTATGATGAAGGAAAAAAGGAGGTGCCGGATGGGTCAACCCCGTTTTGCTAAAATTCCATATCGTACCTACACGATGGCGCTCGCGGTCGCTTGTCTCATCGGCGTCCTATTGTTCGGGCTTGGCATGAGCTTTTATTGGCATGAAAAACAAGAAGCCATTGACGTGACAATCGCGAACTTGAAACAGGCGGCCGATTTGGCTGGCGTTGAGGCGTATGTGACGTTGTTCGAAGCAGCGACGCGTTATGAAGCTCAATCCAATCAGACGACGTCGTTCCTATCCACACCGTATAAAGAACGCGCTTTGCAATACAACGAACGACTATTGAACGACTTCGAGGCAGGTGTGAATGAACGGGAGCGTGAGACGCTCCAGACGTTTTCTCAGGATTTGACCCGGATTCTTGACGAAGAACAGTTCGACGCAGTCCCGACCGATGTCATCAGTTCCATCAATCGACGCTGGCTGTATCAAGCGCTCGAACAGACGAATCAGTCGAATGCGGCTTATGAATTGACCGATGCCATCATGCGGATGCAATCAATGCTTATGCGAAATGGAGATGCCTTGTTCCGCGAACCGGTCGACGAGACACAACTCGAAACGAGCGTGGACATGGTTGTCGGTGAAGCTTCGCTCATTCAATCCATCCTCGAATCGAACGAGACGCTCCAAACGAAAGCGATTGTAGATGTGGCAGAAAGCGGGCAATCATTCTCCAATATGGCGAATCGCGAGGCCTCCTTAGAAGCCCGTTATGTCAATTCGACGAACGTCTACGAAGATGCTTACGGGGCCCTTCGCTCGGTTCGTTCGACTTCCGAGACGATGCTTCAAGAAGAGAGTAAACATTACAGAATTCTTGCCACTGCGTCATTTGTGATGACGTTACTCTTATCGCTTGGACTCCTATTCTTGCTCTACTATACGCGCAATCGTTACAATCACGATTTGGCACATCTCAAGGCACGGGCACTCGCCATCGACCCGAGTCTAGCACCCGTCGAGGCGACATTCCCGAAAACGCACGACTTCCGCGGAATCGAGGACGAATTACGTGAGATTGCCGCAAGCGTACACTCGACCGTTCATGAACTCGAGAATCAGTCACACGACCTCGTGCGCTACCATGAGCGGTGGTCATCCCTCTTTTCCGAGACGGGACTTGCTATCGCGTTAATGGACGACTCATATAATTTGATTGAACGAAACGAGATGTTCCGGCAGTTTTTCGGTGACCGGAACTTATATGAGATCAACCAATTGTTCACCGAGACGGGTCGCCGCCTGTTCGAGCAAGCGCTTGAAGGTGTGACCGATCAAGGGACGAGCGCCCAGTTCATCATTCATTTAAAGGGAGAACATCTCCGCTATCTGAACGTGAAACTGACGCCGCTCAAACGAGAAGAAAAGATGACGTATTATCTCATCGTCGAGGATGAGACGGACCGGGTCGAACGGGAACGAAAAGTCGACCGCCTCGTCCGGTTCGACTTAGCGACCAATCTCTATAATGAGTATGGCTTCATCCGCAAGTGGGAAAAACAAGAGATTGACGGCGTATTCGTCCTCATTCGGATTCACGATTATCATCACCTCGTCGACTGGTATGACCCGGCGTACGCCGACCTGCTTATGATTGAGTTCGCGCGTGCCGTCGAGTCCCGTCTTTCGAAATATGCCCAACATCTGTTCGGACGATATCGAGACGACACGTTCATGCTGTATGTCAAAGGGTTCTCGTACGAAGACGAGCATGAGTTGTTGGAACTCTTCCCAACAGAAGTGACGGTGAATCATAAACGACAAAACGTTCACATTCAAATCGGAGCGACCGAGACGGAGGCGACGTACAATGATTGCCTGTTCAAAGCGATGAAGGCACTGCAACACGCCAAAGAGACACGCACCCCCTCGGTCTGGTATGACTCCGAGATTTTGGCCCAGATGCAACTCGCCGCACTGATTGAACAAGCGCTCCCGGATGCTATTCGAAAAGGTGAACTGACGGTCGCCTATCAACCACAAGTTGAATTGAAAACAGGTCGCATCGTCGGAGCCGAGGTGCTCGCCCGTTGGACCCATCCGGACATCGGCGTCATTCCTCCGAACGAGTTCATTCGCGTCGCGGAACGGTCCGATCAAATTCTATGGCTCTCCCATAATATTCTCGACCAGACGATTGCACAGCTCGTCGCGTGGCAAGGAACTGCGTTTGAAGACATCTCCTTGTCGTTCAACTTGTCGGCCCACTCGGTCGACCCATCCATCGTGACGAAGCTTCGGGATTCGATTGAAGTCTATCCATGGCTCCCGGATCGGTTGAAGATTGAATTGACCGAATCGTCGGATATCATGTCGTATGCGAGCGAACTCGAGCGGTTAGAAGATATCGCCGACCTCGGCTACTGCCTCTCGATTGACGACTTCGGGACGGGATACGCTTCATTCGAAGCGATTTGGCACCTTCCGATTCAAGAAGTGAAGATTGACCGGATGTACGTGAGTGGGAAGGCGAAAGAAAGTACGTCCTTCTTACGTGCCGTCTCGCGCTTTGCGAACGAGCAACAGCTGACTGCTCTCGCTGAAGGGATCGAGACCGAGAACGACTTGTCGCGAATGCTTCGTGAAGGTGTCGAGCTCGGGCAAGGTTACTACTTCTCCCCCGCTTTAGACGCGGCTGCATTCGAATCATGGGTCAACAAAAAGGGACACTCGCATTGAGTGTCCCTTTTTCAGCGTGAACGAATGGCTTCATATAATTGCCTCGTCTCTTCGACCGAAGACTGATTGAGATAAATCGGTTCCTCTGACCAGTCGAGTCGAATGACCGGTTCGACATCACGATCGATAAAGAGAAGGACATCCTCCCCTGCCTCCGTCCGAAAATGACCCGTCAGACGGGTTCCCGTGTCTGCTCCGTTCGTCCGACGCGCGATCTCCGGCAACGTCGCCCATGTCACATTGTCCACATCATCAAATGGGACCTCACGACCATAACTGCCTTCGATCACGATTGCCTCATCCGTCACGGTCACCTCCGTCGGTTGACTGAACCAAAACAAGAGGGCCGGCACACCGACGAGCAAGACGACGGACACGATGATGATGGGAATGAGTCGCTTTTTGCCGTCCGGTCTCAAGCGTCCCGCTTCATCATAAATGTTGCCATCATAGCGCTGCATCCGCCAAAGCATCCCGACAATGAATACCATCAGGACGAGAAAGAACGGTTCGAGCGGGACGTTCCAGCCAGCCAAATCGATGAGCGCAATGATGAGAAACATCGCACCAATGCCGTAGCACATCCAGGCAATCAGTCGCGCCACTTTTTTGATGTCGACCCGCTCCTGTCTCTCTTTCGACATCGTATTGTAGCCGGAAATCAGATGGTACCAACCGAATCGGTCCACCGCGAATCCGAGCGTAATCACGATTCCTGCAACTAATATAAGAATCCACATATGCCTCGCCTCCTCTCCTTTCTTTACGTCTCGATACTCACAAAAGATTCACATCTCGCAAAAACAGGACCGCCTATATGCGCGGTCCTGAACAGGTTTAGTTTGAAGTCGGTGTGTTCGACGGACGTTGCATCCGTCCGATTCCTTCGTACGACACATCGCCTGGGTCACGGGCGAACTTCCATGCGTTCCGTGCATCGATCAATCGGCGCTGGCGCATGCCATTGAAGGCATCTGGTGCCAAATTCACGATCTCATCCCATTCTGTGACGAGAATGGCATAATCGGCTCCCTCCAAGGCCTCTTCGACCGTCGTCGCTTGTGGATAGTCCCATGTGGCAACCGGGTCATACCCGATCACGTCCACGTCACGGGCCACCATATGGTGGGCAAGTAAGATCGATGGGGCATCCCGCATATCGTCCGTTCCCGGTTTGAATGCCAAACCAAGGATGGCCACGCGCATGTTCGGTTCAACGTTCAATTTTGAGAGCACATACTCGATTTGCGACTCATTCACTTTTGCCGCAGCCCGGATGACACGCAGGTCAATCTCGTTCTCACTCGCGACGTGAAGGAGTGCATTCATGTCTTTCGGGAAACAAGAACCCCCGTAACCGATCCCTGCGTTCAAGAATGAACGTCCGATACGTGGGTCAAGTCCCATTCCGTCCGCAATTGTTGAAATGTCCGCGCCTGCTTGATCAGCTAAACGCGACAAATCGTTCATGAAGCTGATTTTCGTGGCCAAAAAGGCGTTTGAGGCGTATTTAATCAGTTCTGCGTTAATCGGCGTCGTACAGATGAGCGGAACACCGAGGCGTCCGTAGATACCTGCCAACTCTTCTGCGACCTCTAAATTTTCACATCCGATGACGACACGGTGTGGTTTCATGACATCTGCGAGGGCACGTCCTTCTTGTAGGAATTCAGGTACAATCGCAAACGTATGAGAAGGGTACATCAAATTTAGTAAATCCGTCGTGCCAGGTGGGACCGAGCTGCGAATGACGATTTTATGTTTCGTGTTTAGCTCCGAGAGGACCGCTTCGATATAGGATAAGTCACAGCTTCCATCCGGCTTGCTTGGTGTCCCGACTGCAAGAATCAAATAATCGACCTGTTGCGTATCCTCGATTCGGCTCGTCAATTGGATTTGATCGGCGTGTTCTTGTAACACCTCTGCCATGCCTGGTTCATGGAATGGCGGGTGCCCACTCATGAGAAGGCGTAACTTCTCTTCGTCCGCTTCAACCCCGACCACGTGATGACCGGCTTTTGCCAAACCACAAAGTGTAGCCAATCCAACGTATCCTAAACCAACTATTCCAAATTTCACATCAGTTCCTCCTTCAATCATCTTATATAAGCGTACCGAAACACGCCTAAGAAGTGAAGCTTCTAACACTCTCTCGATATTCTTTGCTATAATGAGTCAAAATGATGGGTGAAAGGACAAACCGCATGGGCTTAATCGCTTTTTTCTTGGTTACATTGTTCGTTTATTTTTGGCTTCCAGTCCGGGGGGGACTGAAAACATTTCTACTCGTTTTGATCATGGTGAGCGGATGGCTCTCCATCTTCGAATTGGTCTCGATTCTTGAAGCGAGACCGTGGGTGTTCGCACCCATTCTACTCGTCATTGTTGCTGTGATTTGGAAAGTACAGCGCGACCGCAAACGAGAGCTAAAGAAAAGTGTTTGACCTCGGTCAGGCGCTTTTTCTTTTTGTACTATTCTACACAAGGTGTAAAGCTCCTGCCTAATGAAAAAAGAAGCGCCATGATGCGCTTCTCATTTCCGTTTCACTCATTCAAATGGATGAATACATCTTCTCATAATAGGAACGATATGCTCCCGACACGATGTCCTCGACCCACTCCGGATGATTGCGATACCATTCAATCGTTTCTTCGATGCCTTGTTCGAAACGATATCGCGGTGTCCATCCTAGCTCTTCTTTCATTTTTGTCGCATCAATCGCATAGCGCCGGTCGTGTCCTGGCCGATCGGCTACAAATTGAATCCGGTCTTCGGGTAAGTCAAACGCCTGTAAAATCGTTCGAACGAGCTCGAGGTTCGTCTTCTCGTTGTGCCCACCAATATTGTACACTTCTCCGACTCGCCCGTTTTGGCGAACGAGATCGATGGCCTCACAATGATCTTGAACGTGTAACCAATCCCGGATGTGTCCCCCGTCTCCATATACCGGAAGCGGCTTGCCGGTCATGCAGTGATGAACCATGAGCGGAATCAATTTTTCAGGAAATTGATATGGGCCATAGTTGTTGCTGCAGCGGGTCATTTTAATCGGTAACCCGTACGTCTCATGATAGGAGCGGACGAGTAGGTCTGCCCCTGCTTTTGAGGCCGAGTACGGACTGTTCGGTGCGAGTGGGGTGTCTTCCGTGAAGTAGCCCGTCTCTCCGAGCGATCCGTACACTTCATCCGTCGACACATGGACGAAACAAACATCAGCTCGGTATTCCCGACTATACTTGTCGTCCGGGTATCGTTTCCAATGACGTAGGGCCACATCAAGCAAGACTTGTGTCCCAAGAATATTTGTCGATAAGAACAACTCAGGTTCGAGAATGCTTCGGTCGACATGCGATTCCGCAGCGAAATGCACGACTTCGTCAATCTCAAAGAGCGAGAACAGTTCATCGATCGCCGGACGGTCTCGGATATCCACTTTACGAAACACATAGAGCGGATCGGTCTCGAACGCTTTGACGTTCTCTAGATTACCAGCATAGGTCAAAGCATCGACATTAAGAATTCGCGACGTCGGATGTTTTTCCCGCAAGTGTTTTATGAAATTTGATCCGATGAACCCGGCTCCGCCAGTCACTAGGATTGTATGCATTGGTCTGTTCTCCTTCCTCTAGCAGTGAAATCAAATATTGGCCATAGTCTGTCATCTTAAGCGTCTGACCGATATCGGCCAACTGTTCACGTGTGATGAATCCACGACGCCAAGCGATTTCTTCTAGACAGGCGATGTAATAACCTTGACGCTCTTGAACGGTTTGAACGAAAATCGAGGCCTTAATCATTCCTTCCGGCGTTCCTGTATCGAGCCAAGCCATTCCCCGACCGAAGAGGACGACGTTCAACTCGCCCCGTTCCAAATACATTTGGTTGATGGATGTGATTTCAAGTTCTCCACGCGGAGATGGTTTGACTTGTTTGGCGAACTTGACGACTTGGTTGTCGTAGAAATAAAGTCCCGGTACCGCATAGTTTGATTTCGGGACTGCCGGTTTTTCTTCAATCGATAAGACACGGTGGTCGGCATCAAACTCGACGACCCCGAAGGCGCGAGGATCTTTGACCGGATATCCAAATACCGTCGCCCCCGACTTCCGCTCTTTCGCGTCTTGCAAGAATTGCGTCAAGTTTGGTCCGTAGAAGACGTTGTCGCCGAGAATGAGGCAAACCGAGTCATCCCCGATGAACGATTCTCCGAGAATGAAGGCGTCGGCGAGACCGACCGGCCGCTGTTGTACCTGATACGTGATGGAGATGCCGAGCTGGTGTCCGTCACCGAACAGTCGCTCGTAGCCCCCGATATCTTTCGGGGTCGAGATGAGCAGAACTTCTTTGATCCCGGCAAGCATCAAGACTGACATTGGATAATAGATGAGGGGCTTGTCGTAAATCGGTAACAATTGTTTCGAGACTGCCTTCGTCATCGGGTAGAGACGTGTGCCGTTCCCACCCGCTAGAATGATTCCTTTCATCGTTCGTTCCCTCCTTCAAGGATTACGTCACAAATGCGGTCGACCGTCTCTCGTGTCATGTCGGGATAAAGCGGTAACGTGATTACTCGATCCGAGACATATGTTGCGTTTGGTACGGATACATCAAATGCGTAACAGGCAAAATCGGTGACGAGTGGATAAAAATACTTGCGTGCGAGGATGCCATGTTGTGCTAAGTATGCCATCAATCCATCACGTGCCTCTTTACCCGGCGTGACGAGAATCGGATAATACGCGTAATTGGAGTCGGTTTGCTCGTTCCGAAGGTTCAATCGTAAAAACGACGCCTCCCCCAATCGTTCATCATACCGTTCAACTAAGCGTTTCCGTTTATCAATATCTGAATCGATTCGCGGAAGGTTGCACCGTCCCATCGCTGCTTGAAACTCATTCATTTTGGCGTTTCCCCCGACCGATTCAACCGTTTCTGGACCTGTGATTCCAAAGTTGACCGCTTGATGGATGGCCTCGACGTAACGTTCCTCTCGAAACGTCAATGCCCCTCCTTCAATCGTATGAAAGACCTTCGTCGCATGAAAGCTGAACATCGTGAGGTCTCCGAACGTCGCGACGTCACGTCCTTTGTGACGTACACCGAATGCGTGCGCTCCGTCATATAACACCCGAAGTCCATATCGTTTGGCAAGTTGCTCAATCGCATCCACGTCACATACATTTCCGTAAACATGAACGGGCAGGATTGCCGTTGTCCGTTCCGTGATTAACGCCTCAATCTTGTTGACATCAATCGTATAGTCGACCGGATTGATGTCACAAAAGACCGGCGTAATCTGTTTTCGAATTAGCGCATGTGTCGTCGAGGCGAATGTGAATGGGGTCGTGATGACCTCACCTGTCAACCCGAGCACGTCAATCGCCGTCTCGAGCGCTAAATGTCCGTTCGTCAAAAGAGAGACGTGCGGGACGTGGAGACGCTGTTGCAGCTCTTCTTCAAGCGCACGCACATGCTCGCCGCGATTGCTCAAGTGACGGGATTCCCAAAGCGGGCGAATCATGTCGACGTATGCATCGAACTCAGGCATGCTCGGGCGCGTCACAGGAACGTTTGAAATCTCTTGTTTTGATGAATTCATCCAAATCCCCTCACTTTCATCTACATCTAATTGAATGAAAATGTGCCAAGTAGTTCACGAACACGTGTCTTTGAGTTGAACATAAGTACGTCAATGATGGATAAATTCGGAACAAATTCTCCTCCAAATTGTCGGTACACGATCGGTTGCATTTCGAGAAATTCAAGATAAACCCCTTCGTTTTCAAACGTCTCCCGTTCATAAATCACTTTCCCACCGATTGGATTAATGTAGTGCGTTGCATCAAAGCGGTGACATAAATCGAGAAGCCGAGCTTCTTTTTTTAAATTCATCTCATTTTCAAAAGAGGAAGTGTAATAAATCTTCGTATCCAGTTCGAGATAATCCTTAATGGTTTCAAGTTGAAATCCAAGATAACGCGCAACGTTCATTTCGTCATGTCGCAATATTTTTTCAAGATGTGGCATTAACTCCGAATAATAAGGTGCTTTATGATATGCATGGTGTAATAACGTTAACTGGCGTTCAATCGTTTGATCCGGATTCGCTCGCAAATGATCTAAGATGAGTCGATTTTGACTCATTTTTTGAATTGGTAACGTGAAGGGATGCGCCCTCCCGTTCAATAAGATTTGATTACGATGAATCCAACCTTTTTTAATAAAGTGGACGTCATCGAATATGAGAAAAAAATCGACGATGGCCATGAGCTGAAAGTATCCGAGATACGGAAAGAAGTATGGTTGCATGATGGCGATTTTCATCCTTTTCACCACCTAGGCCAATCTTCGATCGCGTAACCGAATAAGCCATTCAACCACGTGTGGCTGATGTAACATCAAGTATGGTCGAATGCGTTCAATGCCAACAAATCGATCAAGATAGCGGGAATAGCGTGATGAGCGAAGAACATCATACTCTCCTTTCAACCGATGAAGACCTACTTCAAAGGAAATACGAGATAGTTCTAGGTCCTTATGATATTTCCCTTGCGTATACTCATCGAACACATCGATGAAATGAATGAATTGTTCATGCCGCTGAATGTCTCGTTGTCGATTCCCTTCATTCCAAATCGTTGTGGCAGATCCTTCGACACCATATCGATAAACCCCCATCACATCCGGCATATAATAAGCATAGCCTTTGCTTGCCACATAGAGCCTCGTTGATCCATCACTCGCTGGAGTATCCTTTAACCATTCAGGTGCCGAGGCGACAAGTCCGTTCGGATAAAGCATCGACATGGATGGAATAAATCCGAGAAGCTGTAATTCCCCTGCATCGTAAGTTCGAGCCGTTTTTGAAGCAAGCTTTCTGTTTTCTGGCATCCATGGAATCACTCGCCAATTATGATGAAATACACCATTTGTTTCAACATACGCATCGTGGAAGCAAAGTGTACACGCTGGATGGGCCTCCATATAATCCACTTGTTTTTGTAGTTTCAACGGATCAATCCAATAATCATCCCCGTCACAGATGGCAACGTATTTCCCCTGTGCCCGTTCTTCATTGAAACGATTCATGAATACGCCTTTAGAATATTGATTCTCCGTTTGATATATCGCTTTGATTTTATCCGGGTGTTTTGCCTCATAAGAACGAATAATCTCTGCCGTCCCGTCCGTTGAAGCATCATCGTGAATCAAAATTTCAAAATCAAAATCTGTTCGTTGATTCAAAAAACTTTCAATTGCTTGACCGATATATGCTGCATGATTGTAAGTGATGCAGTTGATGCTGACCATCAACATGAGCTTCCCTCCTCTCAGGACACTTCGGATTCGTACTCCTCAACTTTTTGCGCATAAGTGTCTGGTGACAGAACATCAAACGGTTCATTGACCCACATGACCGTGATTAAATCAACCGTTCCTGTGTTTTC
Organism: Exiguobacterium sp. s63; assembly: GCF_018617335.1. Lineage (GTDB taxonomy): Bacteria > Bacillota > Bacilli > Exiguobacteriales > Exiguobacteriaceae > Exiguobacterium. The sequence continues at coordinate 943,710 of NZ_JACSKB010000001.1, forward strand.
AATGTTGTGCACATATCCTGGCGGGATATCAATGACTTCAAGCTGCTCACCACTGACATGAAAGACCATCACTTTCTCATGATCAATGGCGCGCAACCGAATGATTCCCTCCCCGCTAACGACGATAAATTGTTCATGCTTCGTATCATGCCAATGCTCCCCTTTTGTCACACCTGGTCGAGCAATGTTGACCGATACTTGCCCACGGTCGGGTGTTTTAAATAACTCTGTGAACGATCCTCGTGCGTCTTGGTGCATCTTGAGTGATGTCGTCATTCGTTCCATCGGTAAGTAACTCACATACGTACTATATAGTTGCTTGATGAAACGATTAGACAAATCAGGAATACCTCGTGCCTTTCGAACTGTCTCAAATGATTCAATCGTTCTTGCGACATCAAATAATGTCATGTCATGTGAGATTACCACTGGGTATAGTTCGGCAGGTTCATTTAATACTGATACGAACGATGCCACGACATCATCAATGTGTGCCAACGTCATGAGGCGCTCCGGATTTAAAATTTCGAGTGTTTGTCCATGAGCTACTTGATGACAAAACGTTGCGACGGCGCTATTGTAAAACGGACGTGCCCACTTCCCAAATACATTTGGTAACCGATACAGGTACACATTCGTTTCAGCTCGTTCCGCGTATATGAGTAATGTCTCTTCCGCTTCCCTTTTACTCACTCCATATGGATTATTCATTTGTGCTTGTGTTGACGATGCAAACACAACCGGAACGGGATTGTAAGAGAGTAATTCCATCGCAATGGCTTCAGTGAATCCAACATTTTCGGAAGTGAAGGCATCTGGATTATTCGGTCGATTGACGCCTGCAAGATGGTATACGAAGTCTGCTCGCCGAAGTGCTCGACTTCGTTGAGCCGGACTAGTCTGTCTTGTAATGGGAAGCACTGTGTGACCAAGCCGTTGTAAAGCAAGAACGAGATGTTTCCCTAAAAAACCGTTGGCGCCTGTGACGACGATGTCCATATGGATCCCTCCTCTGTTCTATCTGGTGTGACATGGATGCTTATCCAGTTCTCAGGATGATCAAGCAACTCAATCATGGCCCCTACATTCGGAAAACTGACAATGAGACTGCCGAGGGCCCGATTCGCACCCTCAAACCGATAGACGTCGGCACCAATGTCAACATTGAAGTGTGTCGCTACGACCGTATAATCACCTGGAGCAAATGTAATCCCTTCAAATTTGCCGTTCTGTTGGCTCCCTAGAATAAAATACGATGAGGGGACCGTGACAGGGCGTTGTTCAAGTAATACCTCTTTACCAAGCGCCAGATTGATCGTCGCTTCGACGAGGTCGACACCTGTCGCCTGCTCAATGATTTGAGGAATATAGTTTCCTCCGTTCCGGGGACCGATGTCCATCAAATAAACATCGTCACCTTTGACAAAAATATCGAAGTTCAGCGGTCCTTGATTCATACCAACCCGTGTGATCATTCGTTGGAGTGTCGCATGGACACGTTCGAGCGTCTCATCCGAATGTACACTCGGGAAGCTTGCCCCAATCGGCGCGAACGGATTGACTCCGTTGACATTGAAGTGACTGTTGCCAAAACAACGGAAAATGAGTTCCCCTCCGATCACAAATCCGTCCCCCGCCACTTGATATCCATCTCGTGTCACCCATTCCTCCAACACGATTTCGTGGGTGAATGAGACATCAAATGCCGCTTTAAACTTTCGACGAACATGCTCTGCATCTTCCGTACGGGTGACGCGACTAATTCCTTTACTTCCGGATGCATCCGCTGGCTTTACAACATATATCCCATTTAGGGTGGATAACGTTTCTTCTGCCTCACTCATTTCATGGAATGTGAATGCTTTTGGTACGGCGAATCCGTTCTCGGACAAAAATTGACGAAACTTCCCTTTGTTCGTCAATGTCTCGACGGTTTGATAGGAGTTTGTCTTAAGTCCGAGTGCCTCGCTAACAAAGGCGGCTGTTCGTGAGGCAGGATCGGAAGCGTAGGCCAAGATTCCATCGATTTGTTCATGTCGAGCCACATCGAGTACTGCCTGTTGATCAAGCGAGCTGATGGCATAATAGCAATCCGCCACAAGGCGCCCAGGATTATCCGGTAAGTAGTCACAGAGAATCGTAAAAATTCCTTTTTCTTTCGCTTTCTCAATGACAGGTACTTGGTGCTTTGCACCTCCGAGCAACATGAGTTTTAACATGCGAGACGTCTCCTTTATGATGTAGTCGCGACGAGATTGGATTCACGCAATAAGCGTTCATACACAGTCGCTGTATACACATTTCGATACTGTTTGGCATATTGTTTCGAACGAGCCCCGTGCACTTCGAGCAGTGCCGGTTCTTCTAGATAGCGACGAATCATCGCTTCTAGTGAATCGATTGTCGGATCACACTTGAAACAATTCACTTCATCATGAAGATGGGCATCAACATTGTTGACCGGGTGACTGACGACAACCCCCATACCGGATGCACAAGCTTCCACAATCGTTAAATTCCCATTCGAATAGGTTGCGGGCAAGACGAGAATATCGGATTCTGCATAGACATGATGCAGTTCGTCCCATGACTGGATCTCATCTAAGAATGAGACATCCGTCAAACCTTCCTGCGCAATATAGGATTGGCATGCCTCCGCCATCTCGCCATCTCGATTCAACCGCATCGATAAATTCGGATAGTCACGCTTCAATCGCTTGAATGCTCCTAGCGCAACGAGCGGACCATATCGCGCAACGAGACGGTTGGCAAACAAAAGTCGAATCGGATCTCCTGATTGTTTTTGTCGTAAAGGATGGGAAAAGTGTGCCTCGATGTCCATAGGGTATGGTGCATCGACGACACGCTCTGGTGGGAAGTCAAATTCTTCTACAAACTGCTGGGCCGCGACCTCTCCCATTCCGAACAACAAATCGGCTCGTTTGAACAAACGATGAAATCGAGCTGTTTTTTGAGGGCCATCCTGTTTTTGAAGCAGTCGGTCATCCGCAGATGACTCACCTGAAACGTTACGAATCGGTTCGCTCAATACAACCACCTTCACACCAAATCGTTTAGCGACTTGAAGGATGACGGCATGGTATGGCGTAAAGCCTCCGAGTAGTAATACGTCGGGGCGAAACCGGGCGAGTTGGAAGAGAGCATCCATCGATACGTAATTCGTACGTTTTGAAAAGAACGTCCCTCGAAGAATGCGACTATGCTCACCGAGTGGAATACGCCACCAATCCGGTCGCATGCTCGAAACGGCTTCATAGAACCAAAATTCAGCATGAAAATGTTCTTGGAGAGCGTCACAAAACTTTACTTGGTAAGGAGAGGCGATGTTTGAGATGAATACTAACTTTGGCTTGTTCATGATATTCACCCGATCCGTTTGACCGAAGTAGGAACGGTCCAGTGTGAGAGTTCTTCTTGAATGTACGGTAACGTCAACAACAACTCTTTCACTTCTTCCACGCCGAGCTGTCGTGTGTTGTTCGAATTGTACTCCCCTTGCGCGGTCAGTTCCTGACTCCCTTCGCTGAAGTACTTCTCATAATTCAAGTCACGGTTATCGGCCGGAACACGGAAAAAACCGCCCATATCTTCAGAAACGACTTTCTCTTCTCGCGTCATCAACGTTTCAAACGCCTTTTCGCCGTGCCGGGTCCCGATGACCTTGATGGGAAGGTCGACCCCGAACAACTGCTTCAACGCCTCAGCGAGTACGCCGATGGTCGATGCTGGTGATTTTTGAACCATGATATCTCCTGCGTGCGCGTGATGAAACGCAAAGACAACGAGTTCGACCGCATCAGCCAGACTCATCAGGAAGCGGGTCATGAGTGGATCGGTCACCGTGAGCGGCTCCCCTTTTTTAATCTGTTCGACGAATAAGGGAATGACCGACCCACGGGATGCCATCACGTTCCCGTAACGTGTCCCACAGATGAGCGTACGGTCCGGTCCGACCGCACGGGCTTTGGCGACGAATACTTTTTCCATCATCGCTTTAGAGATCCCCATCGCATTGATCGGATAGGCCGCTTTATCCGTCGATAGACAGATGACCTTTTCGACACCCGCTTCGACCGCGGCATTCAGGACGTTCTCTGTTCCTAAAATATTTGTCTTCACCGCCTCGATGGGAAAGAATTCGCAGGACGGAACTTGTTTCAAGGCCGCCGCGTGAAAGACATAGTCCACACCATACATGGCGTTCTTGACACTATTTGGGTCTCGCACATCTCCGATATAAAATTTTAACTTGTCATGATGATAGCGATTGCGGACGTCCTCTTGTTTTTTCTCATCGCGTGAGAAGATGCGGATCTCTTTGATATCCGTATCGAGGAAGCGCTCCATCACGGCATTCCCGAACGATCCGGTACCACCTGTGATGAGCAACGTTTTGTTCGAAAACATAAGAAGGCTCCTTTCTATGCTGTCAATTCCTAGGTGTATGGAGTGTGGTATGTCATCATTTACCCGTAACGCATCACTTGAATTGGTAAGTTAATGGAAACGGTTATCATTTTTTCGCAACATGCATCATCTTTTTTTCTTCAGGCGTCGGAGTCGGTGGGTGGGCCCCCTCGACGATGCCTTCACGGAGGATGACGTTTCGAATCGTCAATCCGATACAGCGCAGATCGAACCAAAATCCCATATGTTGCACATACTCTCCGTCGAGTCTCGCCTTCACATCGATTGGGAGCTCATCGCGTCCTTTCACTTGTGCCCACCCCGTCAATCCAGGTATAGCCGCCGTCGCCCCTTCCTGCCGTCGCGCCGCGATCAAATCCTCTTGATTCCAAAGCGCGGGTCTCGGACCGACAATCGACATTTCTCCTTTCAAGATGTTCACCAATTGCGGTAACTCATCGAGACTTGTCTTTCGAAGAAATGCACCGACCCGGGTGATATGCTTCGTCGAGTCGTTGAATAAATGTGTCGGGACGTCGTTCGGTGTGTCCTGATGCATCGTGCGGAATTTATACATCCAAAATCGGGATTCGTTTTGACCGATCCGTTCTTGTTTAAAGAACACCGGTCCGGTCGAATCAAGTTTGATTAGAAGGGCAATGATGAGTAGGAAGGGTGCGAGCAGGAGCAGTGCCAATCCGCTGAGTGTCCCGTCAAAGATTCGTTTGAACGTCGGATATCTCATGACTCACACCTCCTTCTTCTCGGTCGGCGTGCCACTCTGTTTCCACACTTCCCGCATGACGTAGTCGGTGTAGGATAACAGGATGCGCAACACTTTATCCGAAACGTTCGGCATCGCGTAATCGTTCACGAGTCGCATCGGACCTTCCGTTTCCTCTAAAATCCGGAGCGCCTGTAGCACGCGATCTCGTTTTAATCCGACCATCATCGCCGTCCCTTCTTCCATCGCCTCCGGTCGTTCGTGCGCCTGTCGGATATTCAATCCTTTCATGCCGAGAATCGAACTTTCTTCACTGATCGTCCCGCTGTCCGAAAGCACAGCCTTCGCATGTAGTTGTAAGTGCACGTAGTCACTGAATCCGAGTGGTTTAAGGGTCCGGATATTCGGATGGAGCGTCACGCCACTCTCACGGATACGTTTGGCCGTCCGTGGATGGGTGCTGACGATGAGAGGCAGTTGATACGTGGCTGCGACCGCATTGAGTGTGTCGACCAAGTCGAAGAAGTTCTCGTCATCGCTGATGTTTTCATCTCGATGGGCTGAGACGACGAAGTAGTTACCCGGTTCAAGGTCTAGTCGGTCGAGTACGTCAGACCGCCCGATTTTGTCCCGTTGCCGATGCAGGACTTCATACATCGGGCTCCCCGTCTTGATGATCCGGTCAGCCGGCAATCCTTCCCGTAGTAAATACTCGCGGGCGATGTCGCTGTAGGTGAGATTGATGTCCGCAATATGGTCGACGATGCGTCGATTTGTCTCTTCAGGGACGCGCTCATCAAAGCAACGATTCCCCGCCTCCATGTGAAAGATTGGGATTCGGTGACGCTTCGCGGCGATGGCGGCGAGACAACTGTTCGTATCCCCGAGCAATAACACCGCATCGGGCCGTTCTGCCGTTAAAACCGGATCGATTGCGATGAGGATGTTCCCGATTGTAGCCATGGGACCGTCTGCGGATGCATCTAAAATGTAGTCTGGGGTACGCAGCCCGAAGTCCTCGAAGAAAATTTCATTCAGTTCATAGTCATAGTTTTGTCCCGTGTGAACGAGGACATGGTCGATGGCTTCAGAAGCTTCGAGACGAGCCATCACCGCGGACAATCGAATGATTTCCGGCCGTGTACCGACAATCGTCATCACTTTGAGTCGTTTCATGTTGTTCCCTCCTAGGACGTATGGTGAGTGGATAGGATGCGTAGTTTCAATTGAGCGAACATCTGACGGAATATCGATTTCTCCGTCTCATCAAACGCGAGACCCCACATGAGGAGCCCATATATACCGACTAGCACAATTCCTTTCACACCGAAACCGAACCAGTTCGATGCTGGGAAGAAGAACTGGATGCTCCATCCGATGAGCGTATACAGGAGTAGGCCGGGCAACAGTTTCAAGTGACACATCTGAAAGAAGTTGAGGATATCAAGACCGAGGACCCGGTGATAAATGACATTCATATATAGAACAAGTCCGACGATGTTTCCGATACAGATGGCGACCGCTGCGCCGATTGGTCCAAAATGCGGAATCAACAGCGGCGATAACGTCATGCTGATGACGGCGACAATCAACGAGGCGAACGCCCGATATTTCACTTTATTTTCGGCAATCAATGTCGTGTTGCCGATGTCTTGCGTCAACGTGATGAGACTCGGGGCGACGAGCAACAGTGCGATGACGTAGGAATCTTTAAATGCGTCACCGACCCATAGGTGCATGAATTCTCGGCCGAGGACGAAGAATGTCGTAAGAATCAATCCGACGATGTACAGTTGAATCCGACCGATGCGAACGAACAGCTGTCCGATGGCCTCTCGGTCATTCCTTGAGAGCATCCGGCTCACCTTTGGTAGGAACAAAAAGCCGAGCGCCGAGGCGATGGTCCAGACGTACCCTTCAATCACCATCCCGACCGAGAAGAGCGCAATCGAAGCACTTCCCGCTAAAATCCCAAGAAGACTCGGCGTGATATTGAGGACGAACCGCTGTGCCACCAGCGTGACCGTACTCCAAGAGGTGAAACTGAAGATGTCCTGATACATCCCTTTCTCCCGATTTCGGAAATTGGCGCGGACAACTGTCTTTCGCCGGATAAAGAGATATTCGACGAGAAGGACGATTGTGCCGACGAGCGCATTGACGATAACGAGTGCATAGAGTCCGTATCCGAGGAGCAAGGCCGTGACCATCAAGGCGACTATCCCGACCTTTTCAGCAAGATGCAGCGCACTCGAGAAAAGAAATTGTTCATGGGATACGAGGATACCGGAGAACGGTTTCGTTGGGAACGAGACGACGATGAACAACCCCGCCACGACGTAGAGGACTTTCAACTGTTCGAGCTCGTTCGCTGTCAAACTGGCGTAAATGGAGTCGAGAAAGAAGTATACGATCGTGAGGATGAAGAACAGGACAATCGAGATGGCGATGAATAGCTTGTAGGCGATTCCTAAGAAGCGACCTGCTCGTTCATGATCTCCTTCGGCCATATATTTGCTCATAAATCGTGAGACGGCCGCATCAAGGCCAAAGTCCATCGCGAACATACTAATCAACGAAGTCGTCAACATATACAACCCGTAACTCGCCTGTCCGATTTCGTGAATCATCCATGGTGTATAGATGAGTCCGGATAAAATCCCGAAAAAGATTTGCGTGTACGACATCATCGCCCCAATTTTGATTTTCCGGTTACTGCTCGCCTCATCCACTGTCATACGTGTTGACATTTCTCTCACCTCCTCGATTTACCAGAAGAACGAATACACCGGAGCATCTTGAATGAATAACAGACCGAGAATCATGACGGCCGAATAATAGACGACGAGTCGTTCTCGTTGTTCGAACGTGATGACAATCTCTGGAATCATGAGCAATAAGAAGAGCGAAAAATATTGAACAAGCCGCATCATCGACGGATTGATGAATGTCAGCGGCAAGAGACAGGCGGCGAGTAATAAGGCATTAAAGAAGTGAATGGCGGCTGGATTATGCTGTAAGATGACGTCTCGTCGCCATAGCGCAACGACGAGGACCGTGATCAGCATGATACTGAAGTTGACGGCACCGGCACCGTCTAACGCACTGTACGTGTCGTAACCGGATAGTTGGACCAGTATGTCAAAGAAGGTGTTCCGAAACAGGAACAGGCCGATGATGACCCCAAACATCGTCATCAAATACGCCTTGGTCAGCTGCTTATTGGCCAAAAAGTAAAACGGGAGGAAGATGAGCGCCGACTTATGAATCGTCATGGCTACAAATACGATGAGGAGGAACCACCCGAGTTTACGAGCACGGACGAAGTGATAACCGACGAGCACGACGAGTGCCGTCGCAATTGTTTGACGTAGCCCCGTGACGGCGAAAAATTCGTAAAACAAGACCGAGAAGAGAAGGAAGCTAATGAGTGCCTCGCTTGAATATTTATAAATGAAATATCCGAGCGGAATCATGAAAATCATCGCTACGATCACGAGATACACTTGATAGTCCGTGATCATGTATTGCAAAAGACGCTGGAACAAGTAATATCCTGGATCTTCACTCTCCGTGAATAGAATTTGAAAGAAACGATCCGTGAACGCATGAAGCGGTAGGGCTTGCGATTGAAGGAAGAGCGCCTTATATTGGGCTGTATCATCTCCGACCGAGATATCTCGAAGACCGGACAAGACAATCCATTGAATCGTGGCAAATGAGACGAACCAACCGCGTCGACTTGGAATGTCATGACGCATCAAGAGCAGTGCCCAACCGATCAACATCGCGATATTGATTAAATAGATTGTCATCTCCATCCCTCCTCCCTAACGATAAATCAAGTTCGTCATCCCTCGATAAAGTGACAGCAAGTTTGAAAACAAGATTCCATTCCATCGGAGCCAATGATATTCTATCGGTCCAAAGTAACGAGTCACATCACGGGTCGCTAAGTAGCGTTCTCGAACGTCCGTCGCGTTTTCTTTGAACGTATGCTTCAAAATGATGGATGTCAGTTCCTCTCCGTTCTCTCGGACTTCGACGTCCTGCAGCAAGCGCTCCAAATAACGATTTGATTCCGTCGTGGCCCGATGCGCAATTTTTTTCGTCTGCTGTTCACCGTGAATCCGAGAATAGACGAGTGGCTCACGCATCACATAAAAGTCGTATCCGTCGAGTGCCAGTTCGACCCAACAGATCCAGTCTTGAATGAATCGGTCCTCTAACGAAAATCGGCGATGGTCGAACGCTTGTCGTGGAATCAAGAGGGCGCATCCGTTCAAGGTCGAGGATAAAAGCAGATGACGAAACATGTCTTGACTTGGATAAAAGCCCGCTACTTTCCGTTGCACCCGCCGAATCGGATCCCCATTCTCGTCAATGAATGATGTGCCTGTAACGAGAATCGTCTGGTTCATCGGGAGCTTTTGTTGACGCATCACGTCGAGCTGTCGTTCGATTTTTGTCGGTGCGTATACGTCGTCGTGACTAAGCCATGAAAAGAATTCGCCTCTCATCTCTTCGATTCCACGATTCAACGCACTCGAGACACCACCGTTTTCCTTTTCTACGTAACGAATCTGGTCACCATAGCTTGTCGCGATGGCCTCGGTTTTTCCTTCATCGGTCGAGCCATCGTTGACGACGATGACTTCAATCGCCGGATAGGTCTGCGCCAAAGCACTGTTGATACATGACCGTAAATAATCACTCCCGTTATAGACCGGGATGATAATAGATACGAGTGGTGTCATAAGACGTTCCTCACTTTCTCCGTTTGCAGTTCCTCGTACACATGAAGATAATCCTCCGCCCGTTCGTATAGGTCGAACCGTTGACGTGCCTCGTTGGCACAGGCGATTCGTGAGATCGAGGCATGTCGTAGACGTTCGAGCCCATCCATTAGGTCAGGAACAGATCGCGTCGCGACGACGACACCTGTTCGTTCGGTAACGAGTTCTGGACTCGCTGTCGAATCGAGTACAAGGACTGGTGTGCCGCATGCGAGTGCCTCCGCCGTCACATTGCCGAACGATTCTTCTTCCGACAGGTTCAACAGGACATCTGCTGCGGCATAATAGGAAGCCAACTCCTGCGAATCATGTGTCTCCTGAATGTGGAGCACGTTCGCCGGAAGCTTTTGTTGTGTCGGCATATGACCGACCAACACGATTTGGTCGGTCGGTCTCGCTTTGGCCAACTCTAGAAACGCCGTCAGTCCCTTCGCGTCACTCCAATGACTGGCGACACCTAATAAAATCGTTTCGCCCGTCAATCCGAGTTTCGCCCGTAGAGGGACCGCATCTTTAGGTGTGAAGGTTTTTAAATCGACCCAGTTATGGATACGGCGTATGATTGTCGCGTGTTGAAGGATTGAAAAATGGGCTTCCATCGTAATCCAATCCGATACACCAATCACCGCCAAGCGCGGAATGGCTTCGAACCATTTCCGTTTGTCCGCCAACATGTCTTCGGTCCGATCGACAAACCAACTCGGAATGTCGTCTTTCAGAAGTGGACATTGCCCACATCCGTCCTTCCACCGATCGCAACCGACCGAGGTGTAATGCGTACATTTCCCGGTGAATGGCCAACAATCATGTAGCGTCACAACGGTTGCGATGTCATGCATTGCCAAATAATCAAACAAAGTCTGGAGATGAAGATAATTGGCGTGCAGATTATGAAGATGAACCACGTCCGGTTGAAAGCTGTCTAGAAAAGTGACCAGCTCGGCAGTCGGCCGCTTCGACGTATAGCCTTGGCGCCCGGTTACCCGAGAATGGAGGGCATGCCATTTCGTTTCCCATGCCTGTCCGATCACCACACTCGTCTCGGTCACCGGTCCGGTCGAATGGGCAATTCGAACGTGATGACCGTGAGAGGCATGGACGAATGCGAGCTCTTTACACATTCGTCCTGTACTCTTCACTTCATTGATGGCGTTGATATGAAGAATATTCATGTCCGACACCTCACTCGTATGCGTAGTAGGTGTTGTTATCGCGAGAAGAACGTTTATTGAGAACGAGCCCGAGAAGATGAGATCCAGTCCGTTCCAACTGTTCTTTCGCCTTCAGGACGAGTTGACGATCGGAGTTCTCACATCCGATGACGAGAATCGTCCCGTCAGATACATTTGCCAAAAGACGGGCATCCGCGACATGCATCATCGGTGGTGTGTCGACAATCACAATATCAAATTGATTGCGTAGATCACTAAGGACGTCGGCCATACGTGACGACGCGATCAATTCAGTCGGATTCGGTGGAATCGGACCAGCCGCCAACAACGTGAGTCGTGGAATGTCGGTTTTTTGCAGTGCATGATCGAGCGAGACGCGCCCTGCCAATACAGTCGATAGACCCGCATGCGCCGACAACTGGAACGTTTGATGTGCAGTCGGCTTACGCATGTCGCAATCAATGAGGACGACGTTTTTACCAAGCTGTGCATAGACGACTCCTAAATTGGCGGCGGTCGTCGACTTCCCTTCCCCAGATGAAGCAGACGTGATGGTGATCATCTGGAGCTTATGCCCGACGGACGTGAACTCTAAATTGGTTCGAATCGTGCGATACTGCTCGGAGATTGGAGATTTCGGATTCGACAAGGTGACGAGGTCACGCTTTTTATAATCAAGACGATTGGCGTTCTTTTTTCGACCGAACATGCGAAACGTCTCCTTTCACTTGGGGTGTCGGTTCTTTCACATTTTTATGTTTTAAGTCGCGTCGTTCAATCGTCGGGATCGATCCGATGACTGGCAAGTCAAGCAACCGCTCTGCCTCTTGTTCATTTCGAATCCGTTTATCGAAGACGTGTCGCAACAAGCCAATAAATCCACCAATCAAAAAACCAGCGAATAGACCGAGTGCAGTATTGAGAACGACATTCGGTGAAACCGGAGCTTCTGGCACTTCGGCAGGTGATAAGATGCGAACGTTGTCGATGTTCATCAAATCCGGAATTTCAGAGACGAACACTTCACTGATCACATTCGCTGTTTCCGCTGCCACGACCGGATCGTTTGCGGTAACGAACACGTTGATGACTTGTGACTCTTCTTCACTTTCTACCGTGAGTGCATCCGAGAGGGGGTCTGGCGCGTTCGGTACCTGTTCTTTGACCTTCTCGAGAACAGCCGGACTCCTCATGATGACGCGATACGTATTGACGAGTGAAAGTGACGATAATACTTCCGAGCTGTCTACGCGGTTGTCATTTTGTTGCGTAACGAGTAGAACTTGTGTGGACGCCTCATATTTAGGCTGAATGAATGAAGTGCTCAAATAGTATGCGAGGAGTCCGCTGAGTACCATACTCACGAACAGCAACCATCTACTCTTTTTGAGCACTTCCACGAGATCGCCCACGATCGTCGTTTGTTCCTTCATGTTGATTTCCTCCCTATAGACAGAGTGAACAGGCGCAGGTTAACTGTAGTACCTTCTTACCCCCTTCATCTTGACAATCGAAAAGAAGGATTTATCATTTTTTCGCAACATCATGTCATGATGCCGTTCCGCATTCTTCTTTTTCATTGCAGTCATGAAGACAAAACAAAAAAGTGAGGGACGAAACCCTCACTTTGCTGGTACTTTAATTTGATTGAATGATTCATTTCATCGCTTTAAATCATGGACCGCCGTCACCGGATGATAACCGGGTTCCCACGTATGATCTGCTCGGAGCGTCGCATCAGAAACGAGAAAATAGTCGTCCCGTCCGTTCCCCGGTTGATTCGGGATTGGGTCGTTCCACGTCGTATCAAGATGGTACCATTCGTTATTCACACGGACCAGGTTCCATGCATGAAGACCGCTTGGCACTTCCCCAGAAATGTAACGCGCTTCGATACCCGCCGCATCTAACAACAAGAGCGTCGTCAGTGCATAGCCTTCACATACTCCCTCCCCGTTGAACAAGATGGAGTACGGCGTATATGGGCTCGACTCACTATCTAGATTGTAGGCGGTATGTGAGACAACATAATCATTGACGTATTTAACCTTCCCGACCTCGTCCAGATTTTGTGGCATATCACGGATCACATTGGCGACACGTTCTTGTACTTTCGACGCTTCAGAAGCGGTCATATCATAGTTGAGTGTCATCTCCAGAGTTACAGTACCGTTTTGTTCAACCCATTTTGTTTCTCCTCCACGCGACAAGCGATACACGTAAATATGATGTCGCTCGATCCAGTCCCACGCGGCATCCAGCATCTGTTGCATATTTCCCGTGTCCCCTGTATAGGGAAGCGAGAATGCTTCATCAAATCGTGTCATGTGATAAGCGATAGCCGTCCCAAGCGTCTCCGGTGAATCGATTTCATACGGTAGCTTGAATGTCTTACCGAGTACCGTTGTCTCACTTTTGACTTGCTGCGGATCAAACCAGTTCGCCATATCAAACGATTTCGCTTCTTGCGTGATGATGTTTCCACCCACACCGGCAATCACGAGAAAAATCACGGTCAATGCCCATCTTCCAAATAGAGCAAACGATGACAGCCAGCCGTATTTCAGTATACGATTCAGCTCATCGTTGACGGCTTGTTCAAGTTGATGGCGTTTCATCAAATTTCGTCCATTGAGCTGAAAGACGACACCGCGATAAATGGGGTCTAGTATATCGAACTGACGACCGGGATGATGTTTTGCACTGCGCAACGCATGACGGGCAGAGAACAAGCCAGCATGTAATCGCGTATGAATTCTAAACAATTGAAAGGCGCGCACTCCTAACAGACAACTCAAAGGTAAACAAATCAATAATAAGACCGTTCCAATGATTGTAGGATTCATAGATTCACCCTCGTAATTTTATTCACTTCAATTGTCATTATAGCCCATCAGATTATTAAATATGTATAATAATGGATTTATTGTCTCGTAATCCTTTTTTATCACATGTCACAACTTTGTTGATAATTCTTTAAAAATAAAAAAATGTAAGCGTTGACATTTCAATTTCACCCATGCTACATTTCAAGTATCAAATAACAACTGAACGGTATCCTGCGCAGGAATGTTACCTTTAGTGGGCATAACCTGGCTCGAGTCGGATGAATGACGTGATTTCACGTTCTTCATTTGACCCGGGTCAGGTTTTTTATTTGACGCAAACCAAAATTATGGAAAAGGAAGGGAACGGACATGAAATATGAACAGCTCGCACGCGATATTATTCAACATGTTGGCGGGAAAGAGAACGTCAATAGCGTCGTCCACTGTATCACCCGTTTGCGTTTCAAATTAAAAGATGAACAAAAAGCAGATACTGAAACAATCAAAAACATGGACGGGGTCGTCACCGTCATGAAGAGTGGTGGCCAATATCAAGTGGTCATCGGCAATCATGTACCGGAAGTCTATAAGGCAGTCGTCGAAGTCGGTAGATTCCAACAACAATCACCGATTGAAGACGAAAACGCTCCAAAGGGATCGTTGTTCAGCCGTTTCATCGATATCATCTCTAGCATCTTCACTCCTGTGCTCGGTGTATTAGCAGCGACCGGGATGATCAAAGGGTTCAATGCCCTGTTCGTCGCACTCGGTTGGCTCGATAATACATCCGGTACGTATCAATTGTTAAATGCCATCGGAGATTCGCTGTTTTATTTCTTCCCGATTTTCCTTGGCTATACGGCCATTAAGAAGTTCGGCGGAAGTCCGTTTATCGGAATGGCCATTGGAGCGTCACTCGTCTACCCGACCTTATCGACGCTCACGGCTGGAGACCCTCTCTATACGGTCTTCGCTGGAACCATGTTCGAGTCGCCGATTCATATCACGTTCCTCGGCGTCCCCGTCATCTTGATGACGTACTCGACTTCCGTTATTCCGATTATCATCGCCGCTTTCTTTGCAGCGAAACTTGAAAACTTCTTAAAAACCGTCATTCCGGACGTTGTCAAAATGTTCATCGTCCCACTTCTTACATTGCTCATTGTCGTACCACTCACATTCATCCTGATTGGACCAATCGCGACTTGGGCAGGAATGCTACTCGGTAGCGCAACGGTCGCCGTATATAACTTGAGTCCACTCGTCGCCGGCTTATTCCTCGGTGGGTTTTGGCAAGTGTTTGTCATCTTCGGTCTTCATTGGGGCCTCGTTCCGGTTGCCATCAACAACTTGACGTCACTAGGAGCTGACCCAGTACTCGCACTCGTCTTTGCAGCATCGTTCGCTCAAATCGGTGCCGTACTTGCTGTTTTTTTAAGAATCAAAAATCAGAAGATCAAAACACTTAGTATCCCAGCCTTTATCTCAGGAATCTTCGGAGTCACGGAACCCGCCATCTATGGGGTGACACTTCCGCTCAAGAAACCGTTCATCATGAGCTGTATCGGTGGTGCGGTCGGTGGTGGAATCATGGGAATCATGGGGACACAAGTGTATATCATCGGGGGTCTCGGGGTCTTCGGTTACCCATCAAACATCTCACCGGAAGGCATCACAACCGGTTTCTATGGGTCATTGATTGGGACAGCTGTCGCCTTCGTAGTCGGATTTGTCTTGACTTACCTCTTCGGCGGCGTCAATAAAGCAGTCGCTTCCACACCACAACCTGATGTCACACCGGTCGCCAAAGAAGTATCTGCGACAACTGTCGGTCAGGAACAAGTCGTTAGCCCGCTCAAAGGAACCGTCGTTCGTTTGAAAGATATCTCGGATGTCGCCTTCTCATCTGGTTCACTCGGTCAAGGGGTTGCCATCGAACCGACGGAAGGAAAACTCATCGCCCCGGTTTCCGGTACGGTGTCCGCTCTCTTCCCGACCCATCACGCCATCGGCATCACGACGGAGTCAGGGGCTGAAATTCTCATCCACATCGGTATGGATACCGTTCAATTAGAAGGCAAGCATTTCAAAGCACACGTCACACAAGGTGAATTTGTCGAAAAAGGGCAATTGTTGATTGAATTCGATATCGAGGCAATCGAACAATCTGGTCGTGCATTGACAACACCAGTGATTGTCACGAACCGAAAAGCTCTTTCACCAAATCATGCATCACATGTCCAGACGGGCGATCCGATTTTCATCATTTAATCAATCAAATGGGAGGAAGCTTCCTCCCCTATTATAGAAAGGATGGATTTGATGAGTTTTCCAAAAGGATTTTTATGGGGCGGCGCGATTGCCGCAAACCAAGCGGAAGGTGCTTATGTAGAAGGCGGTAAAGGACTGACGACCGTCGATTTGTTACCGACGGGCAAGAAACGCTTTGACGTCATGTTCGGAGAGCTACCCTCTTTAGAGCCGGTGCCCGGTGAGTTCTATCCTTCGCACGAAGCGATTGATTTTTATCATCGTTATAAAGAAGATATCGCGTTATTCGCCGAGATGGGATTCAAGGCCCTTCGTCTCTCCATCGCGTGGTCACGGATTTTCCCGAACGGAGATGATGCAGAACCGAACGAGGAAGGATTGCAGTTCTACGATGATGTCTTCGATGAATTATTGAAGCACGGGATTGAACCTGTCGTGACGATTGCTCACTTCGATGTACCCGTCAGTCTCATCAAAAACTATGGAAGTTGGCGCAATCGCCGCGTCGTCGATTTCTTCGAAACATACGCGACGACTCTCTTCACTCGATACAACGGTAAGGTAAAATATTGGATGACGTTCAATGAGATCAATATGTTGTTACACTTACCATTTATCGGTGCGGGAATCGTATTCGAGACTGGAGAAGACAAGCAACAAGTGAAATACCAAGCGGCCCATCATCAGCTCGTCGCAAGTGCAAAAGCCGTCAAGGCAGCTCACGCCATCAACCCTAATTTACAGGTGGGGTGTATGCTGGCTGCCGGTCAAACGTATGCGTATTCGTGTAACCCGAATGATGTGTTAGATGCGATGGATAAGGACCGTGAATCGTTTTTCTTCATCGACGTTCAATCGCGCGGCGAATACCCAGGATATGCGAAACGCTATCTCGAAGAACACGGGATCACACTTCAAATGGAAGACGGTGATCTCGAGCTGTTGAAAGAGCACACGGTCGATTACATCGGCTTCAGCTATTACGCGAGCCGGACGACGAGCACAGACCCAGAGATTAACGCATCGACCGAAGGGAATATTTTCAGTTCACTTGAGAACCCGTTCCTCGAGAAGTCGGAATGGGGCTGGACGATCGACCCAACCGGTTTCCGAATCACGGCGAACCAATTGTACGACCGCTACCAAAAACCATTGTTCGTTGTCGAGAACGGACTCGGCGCGGTCGACACACCGGATGCGAATGGATACGTTGAGGACGATTATCGCATCGACTATATGTCAAAGCATATCGAACAGATGCACGAGGCCATCAAGGACGGTGTCGACATCATCGGTTACACGAGCTGGGGTCCGATTGACTTGGTGAGTGCATCGACCGGCGAGATGAAGAAACGCTATGGCTTCATCTATGTCGATAAGGATAACGAAGGGAACGGGGCGCTCACCCGTTCGAAGAAAAAGAGCTTTGATTGGTATAAGCAAGTCATTGCGACGAATGGGGCCGATGTCTCGTCTCCTGTTCAAACCACTTGATCTTGATGAAAAAGCAGGAATCCGATTTCATTCGGATTCCTGCTTTTGTGTACATTTATTTCACCCCAAACCGATACACCGTCCGCGAGTGATACAACTCACCTGGTTTCAGTTCGATCGAGGTCGCGATGTCCGGATGATTCGGAGCGTCCGGGTACGCCTGTGCCTCGAGACAAATCGCGCTATATTTTTGTCGACCATTGAGCGTCACCGGTGTCTCTTCACTGAGGAAGTTGCCCGTATAGACGACCATGACGGGTTGATTCGTCTCGACCGTCATCGTCCGCCCGCTCACCGGGTCATGTAGCCTCGTCTCCCCGTCCTTCAAAATGAACGGATGATCGAGTCCACCGGCTTTTTTAATCGCTTCGTCTCCTGACTCGAGCGCCTCTCGGACCGCTTTACCCTCTCGGAAATCAAACGGTGTCCCGCTCACATCATGCAACTCTCCTGTCGGTAGTGAATCTGCATCGAGCACCCCGACCGAATCCGCTGGTAGCGTCAGCTCATGGTCATGGATGGTCGGGCGTCCCCCGAGATTAAAATAGTTGTGATGGTTCAAGTTGACCCACGTCAGTTGGTCCGTCTCCGCCGTCATCGTGATGATGAGTTCATTGTCATCTGTCAGTTCATATAACACTTTGAAGAAGACGTTTCCAGGATATCCTTCTTCCCCGTCTGGACTGAGATACGTGAACTGGATGCACTGTTCGTCGGCATCCATCTCCCAGTAACGGGCTGTGATGCCTTTGTCGCCTCCGTGGATATGATGGGGCGCCTCGCTTGGGGTCAAGGCGACACCATCAATCTCTGCGTTGCGAATTCGTCCGGCGATCCGTCCGACGACTGATCCGAGATAGACCGGGTTTTCTAAGTACTGAGAGACGTCCCCATATTTTAAGATGACCGAGTCGAGCTTGCCGTTCCGGTCCGGGGCCGTCAGTTCCGTCATCGCACAGCCATAGTCGATGGCGGATAGTCGCATGCCGTTGGTGTTTTGAATCGTCGCTTGTTTCACTCGTACAACCACCTTTAGTTCGTTTTCTCTCTCATTCCCGACCTTGGTGTTCCGTACTCCACTTTATCGACATGACCCAGGAGCGAACGGACGAACACACCAAACCGTTCCTGCCCCATTTCGGTCTGTTTGAAGACACCGGCGTCTTCGAGTCCTTTCACAAATTTGTCGACGACCGCCTGATCGACAATCGTTTTCGGGTCGCCTGCCTTCTTCCGTAACGCATCGGCCCATTCCTGATGCATCGCTTCAACTTCGACATTCTCACCGGCCACATAGCGGACGACTTGCTCGAGTTCCGTCTTCAGGCGCGCCGGTAAGACAGCGAGTCCCATCACTTCGATCAAACCGATATTCTCCCGCTTGATGTGATGCACATCAGCATGCGGGTGGAAGATCCCGTCTGGATGTGCGTCGCTCACCCGATTGTTCCGAAGAACGAGGTCAAGTTCATACTGACCATCCCGTCGTCTTGCAATCGGAGTGACCGTGTTATGCGGGACGCCGTCCGTATAAGGGATGACCTCACTCGATTCGTCCTCATAGTCACGCCAATAGCTGAGCAACTGGTTCGCCAACATGACGAGTTGCTCTTTTTGACGGGAACGGAGACGGACGACCGAGAGTGGCCAGTAAAGCGTCTCAATCTCAACTTGGTCATAGCGCTCCGAGTGATACGTCGAGACGACACGCGCATCGTCCATTGCAAACCGGTAGCGGCCGGCCTGGTAATGGTCGTGCGTCAAAATCGAACCTCCAACAATCGGCAAGTCCGCGTTCGATCCGGCGAAATAGTGCGGGAACTGTGTGATGAAGTCGAGCAGACGCTCGAATGCACCCCGGTCGATGACCATGTCCCGTACTTCGTTCGACAGCAAGATCGAGTGCTCGTTGTAGTACAAGTACGGCGAATATTGGAATGACCACGGCTGTCCACCGAGCGTGAGCGGGATGACACGGTGGTTCGCACGCGCCGGATGTTTCAAGTGCCCGCCGTAGCCTTCGTTCTCGATCGCCAGTAACCCTTTCGGATAATTAGACGTCGGGGTCGGTTGTAGGCGTGCTCGCGCAATCTCACGCGGATCTTTCTCCGGTTTTGACAAGTTGATCGTGATGTCGAGCGTTCCGTAGCGAGTCGGTGCTTGATACGTTATGTTGTTCGCAATCCGACGTGTCTGGATATAGTTCGACGCCTGGCTCATGCGATAGAAATAGTCAGTCGCAGACGTCACGTTCGTCGCACGAAGTTCATTGAAGCGACGTGTCACCTCAGAAGGTTTCGAGACGAAGACGTTCATCACTTCGGCCATGAAGCGGTCTTTTTCTTCAAGGATTGGTTCAACCAACTCTTCTTCGATCGCATACGCGACCAACTCCTCTAATGCGTCCGGGATTGCCATCGACGGCACTGAAGTCGGGACATCCATATCTAGTTTATGAAGCGTGGCGAGGAGACGGTTTCGCGAATAGATTCGATCCTGTTCTTCAATCAACTCTGCACGAATCGCCGCCTCAACGAGTGCCTCGATTGTCACATCGATCATCGTCTCACCTCTTTCGCCTGATAACCGAACGGATGGGTCGCATGCCAGTTCCACGCGTCCGTCAAAATTGTCTCGACATTTGAGCGGGTCGGTGTCCAGCCGAGGATGCGTCTTGCCTTATCGGACGAGGCGATCAACTTGGCCGGGTCACCGGAGCGGCGTTCCCCGAGTCGGACCGGGATGTTATGACCCGTCACGCGTCGTGCCGCTTCAATAATTTCGAGCACCGATAGCCCGTTTTCCGTCCCAAGGTTGAAGACGTCGCTCGCGCCTCCTTCCCATAAATAACGGAGTGCCAGAAGATGCGCATCGACGAGGTCTTGGACGTGAATGTAGTCACGGATACACGTGCCGTCTTCTGTCGCATAGTCATCACCGAAGACGGTGATGGCGTCGCGCTGCCCGTTCGCCACTTGAAGGACGATTGGGATGAGGTGTGTCTCTGGGTCGTGGTCTTCTCCGATTTCACCGGTTGCAATCGCGCCAGCGACGTTGAAGTAGCGGAGCGCGACCGAACGGATGTCGTGCGCCTGGTCACACCAACGAATCATCGATTCCATCGCGAGTTTCGTCGCCCCGTACGTGTTCGTCGGAATCGTCAGCGCCGTCTCATCAATCGGCATGCGGGTCTGGTCGCCGTATGTCGCGGCCGTCGAGGAGAAGACGATCCGCTTCACCCCGGCGTCCCGCATCGTCTCGAGGAGCACCTGTGTCCCGAAGACGTTGTTGTCATAGTAAGCGAGCGGGTCCGTCATCGATTCACCGACGAGTGAATTCGCCGCGAAATGGAGAACGTCCGTGATTGCTTCTTTCGCGAACACCTCTTTCACGAACGTGCGGTCACGTAAATCCCCTTCATAAAAACGGACATCTTGTGGAATCGATTCGACGTGTCCCGTCTGAAGATTATCGAGGATGACGACGTCCTCGCCGTCTTTCAATAAGGCACGGACGGCATGCGATCCGATATAGCCGGCACCGCCGACGACAAGTACACTCATTTCACTTCCTCCTCTACAAGTTCTCGAACGCCGTCCCCGACCGAGGCGACGTAACACGTCGACGCGTAACCGATTGTCTCTTCATATTTCGCAGATGTCTGTTCGATCATCGCGCTCGTATCCGTTTGTCGGACGATGGCGATGGCACAGCCACCAAATCCAGCCCCCGTCATGCGTGCACCGATGACACCTTCACACCCTTGCGCGGCCGCGACGAGCGTATCGAGCTCAAGCCCCGTCACTTCATAATCATCTCGAAGCGACGCATGTGACGCATTCATCAACTCACCGAACGCCTCGAGTCGTCCTTCTTGTAAAGCGGTATATGCAAGTTTCGTCCGTTCATTCTCCGAGACGGCGTGGCGCGCCCGTTTACGGAGCGTCTCCGGCAAGTCGAGCGCGACTTGTTCGAAAATCTTCAAGGATAGCTGTCCTAGTGATTCCACTTCAACTTTTGGCTGAATCAATCCGAGCGCCGTATCGCACTCGCGTCGACGTTCGTTATATTTCGAGTCGGCGAGCTCCCGACGTTTGTTCGTGTTCATGATGACAATATCGTACCCGTCGAGTAAGATCGGTGCGTAATCATGATGAAGCGTCTCACAATCGAGGAGCATCGCATGTCCGGCTTTGCCCATCCCGATGGCGAACTGGTCCATGATGCCGCTGTTGACGCCGATGAATGTATTCTCGACCTTCTGTCCGAGTCGGACGAGGTCAATCCGTTCGAGACCGAGACCGTACACTTCATTCAACATGAACGCCGTCACGAGTTCGAGGGAGGCCGATGATGAGAGACCTGCCCCGTTCGGGATATTGCCCGCAAGGAGGAAGTCGAACCCGCGGATGTCGTGCCCGTCTTGTCGAAGGAGCGTGACGACACCTTTCACGTAGTTCGCCCAGTCGTGGCTCGCCTCATACGTTTCGTCCGTCACAGGGAACGACACGATGCCGACGTCCTCAAAGTTGCGTGAATAGACACGAATCAAATCGTCCTCCCGCTTCTTCACGAGTCCATACGTCCCGAACGTGATCGCACATGGGAAGACATGCCCTCCGTTATAGTCGGTGTGCTCGCCGATCAAATTGATGCGACCCGGTGCGAAGAACGCCCGGTCCGTTGATGCGGCAAACACCTCCTCGAATTGTTGTTTCAGCTGTCCCATATCAAATGAAAGCATACGGCTTCATCCCTTCCATCGCTCATGCCGGGTGGATGACCAGGCAATACGCGTCATAGTCTGTTTGTTGTGTGAGGTTTATGCCTTGTTCCATCAAATAGCGTCCGCTCACGCGGCGCCCTTCTAGTTCGTACTTCCGTTCAGGGTCGAGTCCGCGCAGCTTCACACGTAAGCGGTTCTTCCCGTATTGGCGTCGGTCGGCGTTGACGAGGATGACGTAGTCTTCTCCGTCCGTATAGCCGACAGCGTGGAAGCCGTCCCGTTTGAGCGAGGCGAGACGATGGCTCGTCCCGTGCTGTACGAGCGGCCGTATCGTCTTATACGTCGCAATCCATTCTTTCGCTTCTGCCAATTCTTCTTTCGTCCATTCGAGCAGGTTGCCACCGATGCCGAGCGTCCCTTGCATGGCACTGACGAACCGATATCCGAGTGGCATCGAACGATTATTCAACCAGTTCGGCGCGTCTGTCACCCAACAGCTCATCATCTTCGCGTTATAAGCGTATGAGAAACCTTCCTGGATGGTGAGACGGTCGAGTGCGTCCGTGTTATCGCTCGTCCAAACCTGTTCGACGCGCGAGAGGACTCCGAGGTCGATCCGCCCACCGCCACCGGCGCACGACTCGAACGCGACATTCGGATGTCTTTCTCGTAATGTGTCGAGGATGCGATACACGGCTTCCGCGTGACGAAGCCATAATTCTTTCGCATCCGTCAAATGAGGACTGTCCGGTTCTGAGAAGGCACGGTTCATGTCCCATTTGATGTAGCGGATGTCGTGTCGTCCGAGCAACTCGTCGAGCCAAGACGTCACGTGCGTCTCGACCTCAGGCAGGGCGAGGTTCAAGACGAATTGATTCCTTGATGTCGTCGACGGACGTTCGTTCGTATGGTAAATCCACTCCGGATGAGCCCTGTACAGGTCTGAATCCGGATTAACCATCTCCGGTTCGACCCATAGCCCGAACTGGAGACCTTTTTCCTCGACGTAGCGGACGAGCGGGTCGAGCCCGTTCGGGAACTTCGTCTCGTTGACGTGCCAATCCCCGAGTCCAGCCGCGTCCGAATGGCGCTCACCGAACCAGCCGTCATCGACGACGAACAACTCACAGCCGATAGCGGCCGCCTCGTCGACAAGACGTTTCTGTCCGTCCTCGCTGACATCAAAATAGGTCGCTTCCCACGAGTTATAGAGGACCGGGCGCAACACGTCACGCGTCGCTTCCGGCATGATGACGTCGCGCTCGAAGTCGTGTGCATTCTGACTCATGCCCCCGAATCCACGTTGCGTATAGCCGATATAGCCGGGTGGCGTTGTGAACGATTCCCCCGCTTGAAGCGTTCTCGCGAAGTCGAACGAGTTGATTCCGCCCGTCACTTGCGTAAAGCCAAACTGGTCTTTCTCAAAATGGATTGCCCAGTTACCGGAATGTCCGAGGAATCCGTAGACAACTTCCCCATCTGTCTCCGTCGCATTACTGTCGAGTGCGAACCACGGATTGTTTTGATGGCTCGTCAACCCGCGACGGCTCTCAATCGTCTTCTTGCCCGGAAGGAGTGGTCCTTCTTGAAGCTGGAACTCGCTCGTCCACGCCCCGCTGAAATGACGGAGTCGCATGTCACGTTCGATGAGTCCGAGGCTGAACGACTGCGCGCTCTCGAGCGTGACCATCTCACCTGCTTTGACAGTCATGCGGCGGGCGATGATGTCGTACGCCGGATAAAGCGTGAACTGAAGCGTCACGTGAAGGGACTGAATCGAGTCGAACAAATCGATTTCGAGTGTCTCTTCTTCAATCCGTGCACCACTGAATACAAACGCATGCAACCGTTCCGTCTCGGTATGGCTCTTCAATGTCGGTTCCGTATAGACGAGGTCGCCGAACGAGGTGAACTCGTAAGCCGACACCCCTTCCGGTGTCTCGAACGACGAGTGCAACACGCGCGTGTCCGGTAGTTCTTTGATATCCGATTCATGTAGGCGTCCACCGAGATATTGATGGACGAGACGACCGCGTGCATCGACATCAAATACGTACGTGAGATTCGTCCCGATGAGGGCGAACCGATTGTCGTGACGAACGATCATTCCTTCACCTCCCGTTTGAGTAGGACGACTGCGAGCGGTTCGAGTTCGAGCGCGCCCGTCACCGTCCCCCCTTCGAGCGTCTGCCACGTGCCGTCAAGTTCGACGGATGACGTGACCTCGGTCGAATGGTTCAAATAGAAACGAATCAACTGCCCGTCCCCATGGCGATCGACTTTCTCGACATCGTCCGGAAGTCGGTTCGCGTCAATCCCGGCACGTGTGAGCGCCTCGTGATAGACCGTGTCGAGCATCGCATCGTCGACCGATGAGCCAATATACGTCACGTCGCCTTTATACGTGTGACGAGTGATGGCCGCTGTTCCTTTATAGAACGCCTGCCCGTAAGTCGCGAGTACTTCGGCACCTTTTGGCGTGATTAAGTCGCACCAAATGTTCGCCTCAGACACTTGGTCGCCGAGGCGGACCTCATTCGACTGGACGGCTTGTAAACTCTCATACTCGTCAATCTCGATCCCGGCATATTCAGCGAACTTACCAGGGAGCGTCAAATTGTGGCAACGGTTGATCGGGTCTTTCACTCCAGTGCGGTACGTGAAGATGACGTTCCCACCGTTTTCGATATAGTCGATGAGCGTCTCGTCGAACACATCATTCCCGAGGAAATAGAGTGGGACGATGACGAGTTTATACGAATCGAGCGCATCTCCTGGGAAGACGATATCCGTATTGACCCCTTGACGGACGGCTGCACCATAGAAGCGGACGAACTCTTGTTTGAAATTGAACGCGTCCGAGTGCGGCTGGTGCGTCCACGCCCATAAGTTTTCTTGGTCGAAATAGACGGCGACGTCCGACTTGTATGCAGCCGCATTGATCATATCTCCATGCGCGTGAAGCTCCGACATGACGTGCTTCACTTCCTCGAACTTCCGTTTCGGCTTTCCGTCATGGTCAATGATGCCGTGACAGAACTCTTCTGTACCGAAGTCAGCGGCACGGAATCGGAAATAGACGATCGCCTCGGCGCCACGGGCGACGGCTTGATGTGTCCAAAGACGGATGTGTCCTGGTCGTGGCAAGTAGCCGATACGGCTCCATCCTTGTGCCCCACTCAGTTGCTCCATCACCCAGAAGCCTTTTCCTTGTTTCGACGAGCGGCACAGGTCATGGTCGTGCGCCGTCTTCTCGAAACGATTCGGTTCCGGCAACCCGCCCCAGACCGGGTAGTTGTCGAACGAGACGTAGTCGAGGTCTTGGGCCATTTGTTGCTGATTGATCGCCATCTCGCTATACACCAAGTTATGCGTGATGAACGCGTCCTCGTGGATGAGCGGACGGAGCGTGTCGACTTGTAGCTTATTGAACGAGCGGTATGCGTCTGAACAGAAGCGGTCAAAATCGACGAGAAGCGACGGGTTATGTTCTTGGAACACGGTGCGAGGGACCGGAATCTGTGTCCATGACGTATATGTATGGCTCCAGAAGACGGTCCCCCAAGCCGTGTTGAGCGCATCGAGTGTCTCGTAACGTTCTTTCAGCCATTTCTGGAACGCTACTTGATCGACATCGCCGTACGAGCGGTCCGACTGTTCATGTCCATACTCGTTGTCCGTCTGCCAGCCAATCACGCGTGGATGTCGTCCGTACCGTTCTGCCATCTTGCGGGTGATGCGTTCACAGTACTCGCGATAGACGGGGCTGTTGACCGTATAATGACGACGGGCACCGAAACTGATGCGAACACCGTCTTTCGTCACCGGAAGGATGTCCGGATATTTCTCGATGAGCCAGGCAGGCGGTGTCGCCGTTGGCGTGCCGAGGACGATATCAAAGTGTTCGCCGAACGTGTCGACGACCTCATCCCAAAACGAGAAGTCGAACTCACCATCTGCCGGTTCCATCATCGTCCAGGCGAATTCGGCCATACGGATGACGTTGACCCCGAGCTCTTTCATCAAGCGAACGTCCTCGTCCCAAAGCGCACGGTCCGTCTGTTCTGGATAGTAATCTACTCCTAAATACATACTGTTCACCTCAATCGATTATTTGACCGCTCCCGAAGTCATCCCTTTTTGTAAGAAGCGTTGGAAGAAGATATAAAACACCATCGTCGGCAAGCTGATCAAGACGAGCGAGGCGTACAGTTTACCAGGGTCCCCGCCGAGCGCTTCCGTGAAGAAGGTCGGTGCCATCGTCACCGTCTGCTTGGCCGGGTCCGTCATGAACGTGAGGACCATCAAGTACTCGTTCCACGAGTTGAGGAACGCATAGATCGTCGCCGTCGCAAGCGCTGGTTTGGCGAGCGGCATCATGACTTTATAGAAGATTTGGAACGTCGACGCCCCGTCGATATGCGCCGCTTCCATCAGTTCGTTCGGTAGCTCGTCAAAGTAACTTTTAATCAACATGAGTCCGAACGGAAGGAAGAAAGCAATCTCAGCTCCAATCAATCCCCAGTAGCTATTGAGCCCGTCAAGCGTTCGCAATGTGAAGAAGAGCGGTACGATGAGCGAGGCGACCGGTAGCATTAACCCTGCCAAGACGAGATTGAACAACAGGCGCTTCCCTGCGAACTGAAGTTTCGAGAAGCCAAACGCTGCAAAGGCGAGAAGTGAGATTGAAATGAGAATCATAAAGAAGGCGACGATGAAGCTGTTCAGGACGAACTGTGGGAAGTTCGGGTTTTGTAACGTCGCGATATAGTTTTCAAAGCCATTGACACGTAAGCTTTCTTTGAACATGACGAAGATTGGGAACAACCAAAGGATTGCCATGAGTGACAGACCGATATTGGTGAACCATCTTCCTTTTTTCGTTTGCAGTTCCATAGCTACTCCCCCTTAGTCCATTTTCTTCTGTACACGCATCTGGAAGTACGTGATACCGAGTGCGATTGCAAGCAAGATGATGGCGACGGCACTGGCATAACCGACCTCTTGATGTAGCATCGATTTCCGGAACAGGTACGTCGAGATGACCTCTGTCGAGTTACCCGGTCCACCTTGCGTCGAAATCCAAACGATATCAAACGTCTTTAGACCACCGATGACCCCGAGGATTGTCAATGTGAACGTCGTCCCTTTCAAGTTCGGGAAGACGACACTCCATAGCGTGCGCCAGAAGCCGGCCCCATCGATATTTGCCGCCTCGAACACTTCCCGTTCAATCGCGAGCATCGCCATGTAGTACATAATCATCGACGAGCCCGTCCACTGGAAGATGTTGATCAAGATAATGGCATAGAGTGCGACATCCTGGTCGCCGAGCCAATTCTGCTCAAGGGCACCGAGCCCGATCATGCGAAGGAATTCATTGATGTAGCCGAACTGGAAGTCAAAAATTTGCGTGAATGCCGCCCCGAGAACGACCGGACTCAAGACAACAGGGAAGAAGAAAACCGATTTGAAGAACGTCCTGCCTGCACCTTTCGTGTGAAGCAAGTAGGCCAATACGAGCCCGAGACCCGCCTGAATCGTGACCGTCAAGATTGTGAAGATGCCCGTATTCTTGAGCGCGTTATAAAATTCCGGATCTTGGAACATCCGTGTGAAGTTCTCAAATCCGACATACACTTTCTCGAACGAGATTCCGTCCCAAGAGAAGAGCGAGTGATAGGCATTATAGAAGATACCGTAATAGATGAAGGCGATGACGAATAGAACGGTCGGGGCGACGAACGCCCAGCCGATCAAGTTTTGCTTCATCCGTTCCTTCTTTCGAATCGGGTTCGGCGCGCTCGGCGGCATCGCCACGAGCTTCGGCTTGGACTTGTTCAAATCGGTTGCTTGTTGCATAAGGTTCCCTCACTTTCTGAATGAAAAAATCGAGCGCCAGTCAGTCTGGCTACTGGCGCTCGTTCGATTATTTACCTTGGTCCGCAATCGCCTGAATGCGTGCGAGTGCTTCTTTCGCATCTTGTCCGGCAGCGATGTTTTGAAGTTCTTTACCGAGTGCGTCGTACACTTTCGGGTCGCGGATTCCGCGTCCTGCGACAGCGTTCTTCACTGTCTCGTTCAAGATTTCGTAAGACTGACGCTCGACGTCGTTCGTGAACTTGTCTTCGTAAGCCACTTCGATGTCTTTAACGGCTGGTGCCATCTCAAACTTCTCCATGTAAAGCGCTTGACCTTCGCCTTGCGTCATGTAGGCGATGAAGGCAGCTGCACCGTCTTGTTGTTTCGACTCTTTGTTGACTCCGAGTGCCATGTCGATTGAAGCGATGACCGGTTGTTCTGTACCACCTGCAAGGTTCGGCATCGGGACGAAGCCAATCTCGTCTTCGAAGTTGTTCCACTTGTCACGCTTCTCGACCGTCGTCATCGAGTGAGCTTCCCATGAACCGATAATCCACATCGCAGCTTTCTTGTCGAAGAAGTTGTTCATGCCGTCCATGTATGTCGCGAGACCCAATGCCCCTTCTTGGAACACTTTGTCTTCGTACAGTTGTTGCCAAAGTTCAGCAGTCTCGACCATCTCTTTGTCCGTCCACTTCGCGTCACCTGCGAGTACGTCCTGAATGTAGCCTGGTGCGACCTGGTGGCTCAAGACGTTGAAGACGTCGACGCCGACCCATGCATCTTTCGCACCGAGTTGCATCGGGATGACCTTGTCGCCTGACGCATTGATCTTGTCGATTGCGGCGACCGTTTCGTCATAAGTCTTCGGCGGTGTCACGCCGTATTTGTCGAGGAGCGTCTTGTTGTACATGAGGTATGCCTGTCCTGTGAAGCCGACCGGTACCGCGTACTGTTCGCCGTCGACCGTCGTCTGTTCGATACCGAGCTCGATCAATTTGTCTTTCCAGCCTTCGCCGGCCGCTTTGTCCATATAATCTTTCGCTGGTACGAGGCGATCCTTGTATTGCGGAATCATCGGTTCTTTGAGGCCGATGACGTCCGGACCGTCTCCCCCGAGCATCGCGACTTGAAGCTGTTGCTCGTAGTCTTCGAGACGCTTGAATTTGACGACATAGTCGTCTTGCGATTCGTTGAACGCCTTCGCCATTTCTTCCCCGACTTCAGGTTGCGGCGCCCAGCCCCACCATGTGATGACCGGCTTACCGTCTTCTGTTGTCGCCGCCGCTTGTTCGTCGTCACCGCAGGCAGCGAGTAAAGATGAGAGCATCAAGACAGATGATGCGAGTGCAATCGTCGTTTTTTTCATGTTCATTCTCCTTTGAATGTGTTGTCACGCCACGATATGATGGCATAACTCCCGAATAAGATGGTCTGGCATCGGGCGATCCCCGAGCCGTGTCAACGTGTACGTGATCAGTTCCAAATCGAGCTTCGGTCCGTCTATGTATGGGCCGACGACGTAAAGGTCCGCCCCGAACGGCAATGCGTCTTGTTCTTTCAATCGCCAGAGCAGCAGTTCGAACAAGCCGTCCATGTCGTCGAACGACACGTCGCGAGAGAGCGTTGATGCCCGGAACAATCGGATGTCACGCGTCTCCTCGTCATAGAGACGAAAGATGCCGTCGCGTCTAGAGCGCGTGATAATCATGCTCGTTTCCTCGCCTGTGAACGCTTCCATTTCGTCGAAGGCGAAGTCGTGTCGTGCGAACAATCGGGTCGCCCCGTAGCGACCGAAGATCGCGTGGAACTGGTCTTTCAATGGTGTCTCTTTTTGCATCGCTACCCCTCCAAACGTGTCGTCGAGAGTGTCACCCCTTACTTAGTAAATTAAATTTATTATCTAACTACACATAGACTATAGCACGCTCTGTTTTATGTTGTAAACGCTTTCTTATCAAGAAATTGAAAATCGCCTTTCTATAAGAGAAAGACGACTTATGATTTCATTGAATTTCACCGAACATCTCGTTCGTGATGAGTGCTGCTGCTCCGAGCGCGCCTTGGGCAACGTTCCATGGGACGACACGGATATCGGTCTGACGGGCATCGAGAGTAAGTGCCGTTTGAGCGACACGCTCCTGGATGTTCGTCACGACGTCCGGCGCATAGTTGAAGAGTGGTCCCCCGAGAAGAATACGGCCCGGATTTAACAGATGGATCATATTGAGCGTGGCGATGCCGATATATTCGCCTGCCCGTTCATACAGCTTTTGGACGTCTTGATTCGAGCTTACGGAATCACGGAGGTCGTCGAGCGTCAGGTCATGTGCGAGTTGACGAGCTTCATTCAAGATGGCTCGCTCACCTGCGACCGCCTCTAAACAGCCACGGTTCCCGCACGAACAAATCGGTCCATCGAGCATGATACGCATATGGCCAATCTCACCGGCGATATGGTGTTCTCCGTCAATCAACTCGCCTGCGTGGACATACGCTCCCCCAATCCCGTATCCGGCATACACATAAAAGAACTCCTCGATGCCGATGGCTTCCCCAAAATACAGTTCGCCGAGGGCGAGCGTCCGCACGTCATTCTCGACGAAGACGTGCTGGCCGAGACGCTTCTCAAGTTCGCGTTTCAATGGGATGTCGTGCAAGTGAAAGCGCGGTGCGAACAAGACGACCCCGTCACCTGCCTCGACCATCCCGTGGACAGAGACACCGAGTCCAATGACGTCGCCTTTCGTACGGTCGTTCAACGTTATGTACAGCGCGACGATAGCGTCGATGAACTCCTCGTTCGTATCGAATCGTTCGTCATGCCATGCCTCGTCGAGCAGTTCCCCATGGATGTTCGTGACGACCCCATGTAACTTTCGCTGCGTCGCATCGATGCCGATGACGAAACGGTCACTCGCTGCGAGTTCGAGCATGATCGGTCGTCGTCCCCCACTCGAGACGCCGAGCTCCCGTTCATTGATCAGTCCTTCTTCTTTCAGCTCATTGACGATGTTTGAAATTGTCGGCTTCGTCAAACTCGTCTTCTTGGCGAGCTCAACGCGGGACACCGGCTGATGGAGCCGGATGAGCCGAAGGATGAGCGCCCGATTATAGGACCTCATCCATTTGGAGTTGCGTGGTGTTGTGTTCCCCATGACCATTCCACCTATTCCTGTCATTTTTTCTTCAGTATATCATTTGTTCAATACAGAATTTGTCACGCTTTCATTTTTCATCAAAATATATAATCAAGGGAAGATGATTGTGAAGTTCGCACCACTTCTTTAATCACTTTGCTCTGAAAAGCTCAGAGGTCAGAACTTCTCTCCTATTTTTGTCAAACAATTTTTTGGCTTCTCAATCAACAACTCTATGCTAGATAAGAAAAATTGACGATTCATACATCCGTTCTCTCGATGCACAAATCGCCAACCTATAAACTATGCTCTTTCTTCGTTATTTACTCGATTACCACTTCCAGCGCCCACGCCAATTTTTCTCTGGCAAATGGGGTGGGTTCGCGGCAATCGGTTCATCCGCTAAGATATGTTCTGTGAAGCGGATCTGCTGTTGCCACATGTCTTCCCCTAGTTCGTTGATGATCTCTTGCCTAGCCGCTAGCCAATTGAAATCACGATGTTCCACGTTATGTGCATCCGAGGCAATGATTTGACTTAACCCGTTGCTAATAAACGAGAGCGCGAGTTCACGTACTTGTCTCCCGAACTGTCCCGTCAAACTGCTTGTCGTCACCTGTGACAGGGCACCCGATGATACGAGATGATGCAATTTTTCAGGATGAAGGGCAAACTCACGATTCCGCTCCGGATGCGCGATGACCGGAACGTATCCAGCCGTTTGCAATTGAAAAAATAAAGATTCGGTATAGGCCGGCACACTCTGACTCGGCAATTCTACGAGCACATAGCGAGATCCAGCGAGCGAGTGCGCCTCCCCGGACTCAAGTGCCTTGACCAACTCCCCAAAGATTCGAATCTCTTGGCCGACATACAAGGTCAATGAAATTCCTTCTTCATCGAGTCGTTGTTGCAGGTGCGCGACTTCTTGGGTCACGTCGTGATGTTGTGTCTCAAAGTACGGATGATACGCATGGGGTGTCACGACAATCGATGTCACCCCTTCTTCCACTGCGCGTTTTGCGAGTTGAAGCGACGCTTCGATTGTGCGCGGTCCGTCATCCACCTCAGGCAACAAATGACAATGTACATCAATCATGAGGATTCACTCTCCAATGTGTGATTGTTTTAACCAAACGTATTCAAAAGGATTCAGTGTCACGTTCGTCATCCATTCTTCTGTAAAAAGACTTGTCCCTTCACAATCGGTTTGTATCGTGTCTTCACTCATATTTGTCAATAGGAGAAGAGTCTCCTCTTGATGTTTCCGCTTGAGAGCAAAGACACGCCGGTCGAGATTCACGACTTCTTGACTCACATACGGTGAAAAGGCAGGATGTAGCCGTTTGACATTGAGTTGACTCAACACACCTTCATAAACACGGAGACGGTCCGGATCACGTTTCAACGCTTGAATCAACTCTTCTTGTTCGATCGGTTGTGCCACTCCAAAGAGCGTGCGGTAATCAATCAACGGGATTCCCTGCAGCGACAAGAGCACGCTATGGGCGGCAAGGATGACATCCGGATCCGCATTCATCAGATTTTTTTCGAACGGATCACGTTCCGCAGAAGAGAGGAAGTTGAAGTATGTTTGATCCGCTCTCAGTGGATGGACCTGTCTCGCCCAATCACCTAGACGTGTCACATCCGACTGCGCAAACGCTAAAATCACATGACTCGATAAATCAAAGTGACAGACGACGTCCGCCTCTTCCTCATAAGGGAAAGAATCCTCGACACGTTCATGGGCGACGATGAGTTGCGCATTCGGTTTATACGCATGTATGACCGTTCTCCATAGCTTCAACATCTGCTTGATTCGTGCCGGTTCCATTCCTCGAAACGACTCGACATGAACGCGGATTTTTGTCGCTCCATACGCCAATCGTTCAATCAGTGCATCCGTTTCGACAATCACATCAAATTGACTGTCGTTGTACGCTTCAGGCATCATTTCGTACATCAAATCAAACTCGTCCGTGAAACGTCCCAAATCTTCAAATAGTTGTACGCGCGCATCAAGCGCTGTGTCATTTTGTCTTGTTTTGTATGGAAACAAAGAGACCAAATAGAGATCACTCACTGTCGTTTGGACATGGTCGGACAATAGTTGATGGAGTGCTTCTAAATTGGCTCGTCCGTCCGTCAGGATAAAGCCTGCATCCATTAACAATACGTTCGTTTTTTCAGAAGGGCGCTCATGGTCGTGCCAGTTGTGATTCGACCACTTCTCAATCAACCGCTCCCATTTTTGTTGCGACGTGTCCCCGAATTCGTGGATCACTTCTTCAATCGCTTCCCATTTCATGGCTCATCCCTCCTTGGCATCTCTTTATTTCTCCCACTTTCTCTTCTGTTTGAAACACAAAAAAAACCGCCTGACTTCCGTCAGACAGTTCACTCCATCAATCGCTTCAATTCGCCTCGTACGCCATTTAACGAGGAGGCATTCGGATGCCAATAATAGATTCCGTCTTCTTCTAACCCACCCGATCCCTCTAGGCGCAAGACGCTCGCATTGCGGAACGCATTCATGTAATCCGTTGATAAGGAAACGAATTCATTCAGTTCGATATTCGTCTTCGCCTGATCACCGACGACATCAAGAATCGCCGTCACTTTGTCGAGTGAGAAGTCGGTTCGTCCTTTTTCAATGATGGCTGCGACGACATCACGTTGACGTTCTTGACGTCCGAAGTCACCATTCGGGTCGTTATAACGCATCCGTGTATAATCGAGCGCCGCGTCACCGTCTAACGTCACTTCACCGACGGGGAACGTGTAATCTCCTGTCGAGAACGCAAAATTATTCATCACCGTAATGCCTCCGAGCGCATCAACGACATCGCTGAACGCCTCCATATCTGTCTCAATGACATAATCAATCGGGATATCGAGAAGGTTCTCGACCGTGTTCATGGCCATTTCGGCTCCACCGAACGCATACGCATGATTGATTTTATCCTGTGTCCCTTTCCCGACAATCTCCGTCTTCGTGTCCCTCGGAATCGAGAGCATCGCGCCTTCATCGAGTTCCGGATTGAGGGTCAATACGATGATCGAGTCACTTCGTCCTTGCTCGGTGCCTCGACGGTCAATCCCGAGCAATAGGATTGAGACCGATTCTTTTCGCTCAATGGTCTCGACCTGTTTCCGTTCCTTACTGATCTTCAAGTTGTCATTCACTTGTGTTACGGTGTCATCGACTTCTTTTACCATCGACCAGACGAACGCGCCACCCGTGATGAGCACTAAGGCCATGACGCCTGCTACAACCCCTAGTACGATTTTCCACTTTGATGGTTTACGATGTTTCGCCATGTGGCCACACCTTCTTCCGTGAAATAGTACTAATTTATTCCCATGCCACGGGTTGTTTTAAAGCATGTTCACAAAGAATAATCACGATATCCCTTTTTTTGTTACGGGAAATGGGTCCTGATTGGTTGGCGAGTCATATGGTAGGGCCAGGCTGCATTGATTTCTGCCCCAATGAGCATCGTCGCAGCCGTCAGATAGAGCCAAATTTGTAGCAGGATGACCGCACCGATTGTGCCGTATGTATCCCCGAGAATCGAGAACCGTTCGACATACACACTGTAACCGGTCGACAGCAATTGCCACGCGATGACCGCGAACACGGCCCCGGGAAGTGTTTCGACGAATCGCACTCGCTGCTGGGGCGCGATTTTATAAAAGAGTGAGAACGCGATAATCAAGATGATGGTCGAGACCGTGTAACGTGTCAGGGTCGACAATCGGTCAAACTCTTCCACTCTAGGGTACAAGGCGTAAATCAGGTCCACAAATTCCTGCCCAAATAGATGAAAGACGATCAAGATGACCGCACCGATACTTCCAGCTAAAATTGCGAGTAGACCAATGAATCGGCGGAATATGTAGCCACGCGCTTCCGTTTCCCCATATGCGAACACCGTCAGTTTGACGAGGCGCGCCGTTCCGTTTGAGGCGGACCAGAAGGCGATGATGGCACTGACCGATAATAATCCGCCATTCAAGTTTCCGCTCACATCATAAACGATGGACAACAGTTCGCGAACACTCGAACCCGGAATGAGCGTTTCAATCTGTTCGATAAGGAGCGCATCATCGATTTGAAACCACGCCATCACGGCGAAGAGGACAAAAAACGTCGGAAAGATTGCTAGAAACCAGAAAAAGGCCAATGTCGCACTATAATCGTTTATATGATGATCTTTGAATCGATGTCTGACGTCCACGGCCAGTCGAAACATACTTTCAAACATCGCCACCCTCCTCTCATCACTTCTGCACTTATATCATTCTACACCCTCGTCCACCTGTCCTTTTGAGCAATCGTTATTTCGGGTATGCCCTATAGAGGACTAAATCTGATAAATGGGGTGGAACGAATGGAAATCGGTATGATTGGACTTGGCAAGATGGGCCTGAATTTGGCTTTAAATTTGACGGACAACGGACATCGCGTGCTTGGGTATGACCCGGGAAACGTGTCGACGAGTCAATTTGAGACGAAATCGTCATTGGAAGAAGTCGTCACTGCACTGAAAGCGCCACGTGCCATTTGGGTGATGGTACCAGCAGGTGATGTGACCGAAAACGTTTTGAATGACTTGTACCATCTTCTCTCCCCAGGTGACATCGTCATCGACGGAGGGAACTCGAACTATAAAGAGTCGATGCGACGTGCCGAGCACTTTAAAGACAAATCGATTTATTTCTTCGATGTCGGGACGAGCGGTGGTATGGATGGAGCTCGGAACGGGGCGTGTACGATGATTGGCGGCGACATGGAGGCGTTCGGGAAAATCGAGCAACTGTTCCAAGACGTTTCGACCGATCACGGCTATCTGTATGCAGGACCGAGCGGAAGTGGTCACTTCTTGAAGATGGTGCATAACGGGATTGAGTACGGGATGATGCAGGCGATCGCCGAAGGATTCGAAGTACTTGAAAAGAGTCCGTTCGATTATGACTACGAGGATGTCGCACGTGTGTGGAACCACGGGTCGGTCATTCGTTCGTGGCTCATGGAACTGACGGAGAGTGCCTTCTCCAAAGATGCGAAGCTCGACGACATTCGCGGCGTCATGCATGCGTCGGGTGAAGGCAAGTGGACGGTCGAGACGGCACTCGAATACGACGTCCCGACACCCGTCATCGCACTCTCCCTCATGATGCGTCAACGTTCTCTTCAAGACGATACGTTCTCAGGTAAAGTCGTCGCGGCATTACGAAATGAGTTTGGTGGGCACGCGGTGGAGAAGAAAGAGTAAACGATCAAGGTCTCGACTGATTGTCGAGACCCTTATTTATTCCATCGTATTCCCTTCTGCCGGAATCGGATGATTTTTGAGCATTCTCGCAAAGTGAACGAGGTTATATGCCATCGTCTTCCCGTGAGACTTCGTGAATTCGTTGTCGCGTCCGGCGTCAAGGTACGAGTCACCCGGTCCTGCTTCTCCGACCCAGTACGTGTCGACGTTTGGTGGCACAGTAAAACCGATATGGGACAATCCATAAAGAATCGAGGCGCAGGCATGTTTCGCCCCGTCCTCATTCCCCGTGACGACGACTCCGCCGACCTTGTTGTAGTAGATGGCCTGTCCTGATTTATTCGTCAGTCCGCTGCCGCCATAAAGACGTTCGATCACTTGAGTAGCGATACTGCTCTTCTCCCCGAGCCAAAGTGGCGTCCCGATGACGACGATGTTCGCGGCCTTCACTTTTTCAAAAATCTGTGGCCACTCGTCCCCATCCCCCTCATCTTCCGTCACACCGAAGGCGACGTTGTAATCAACGATCCGAACGATCTCGGTTTCAACGTCGAGCGCATCAAAGTGCGGAATGATGTCACGAATCAATCCTTCCGTATGCGACGTCGTGTCGCCACCTTTTAACGTACAGTTCAAAAACAAGGCTTTCATTCGATCCCTCCTAAGTAAAATGATGTTCCATTAGATGTTCCCGTTCACCACCCGTTCTAATACAAAAAGAGACGGCCATCGTGTGATGACCGCCTACTTCATAGAACTTATTCACTATATCCTTTCGGATTGTTCGATTGCCAACGCCAGGCGTCCCGACACATCGCTTCGATGTCATGTCGCACTTCCCAACCGAGCATCACTTTCGACTTTTGTGGGTCGGCAAAAATCGCCGCGACGTCCCCATCACGTTTCCCCGTGATTTGATACGGGATCGTCTGTCCGCTTTCCTGTTGGAACGTGTGAAGTAAGTCGAGAACGCTGTACCCTTTCCCCGTCCCGAGGTTGAACGCCTCCACTCCGTCGTGTTTCCCTACATACTCCAACGCCTTCAAGTGACCGATTGCCAAGTCCACGACATGGATATAGTCGCGTACCCCTGTCCCGTCATGTGTCGGATAGTCATCCCCGAACACTTGAAGTTCTTTCAGGCGTCCGGCTGCCACTTGCGTGATATATGGCATCAAGTTGTTCGGGACATCGAACGGATCTTCACCAATCGTTCCAGAATCATGTGCACCAATCGGATTGAAGTAGCGAAGAATCGCAATCGACCAAGACGGATCCGCCCTATATAGGTCACGTAATATGTCTTCAATCATCAGTTTCGTACGACCATATGGATTCGTCGCACTAAGCGGGAACGACTCATCGACCGGCGACGTGGTCGGAATCCCATAAACGGTCGCGGATGAACTGAAGACGATGCGTTTGATCCCATACTGATTCATCATGCGTAACAAGACGAGCGTCCCAGCTACGTTATTATCATAGTAGTGAAGAGGTTGACTGACGGATTCACCGACTGCTTTTAGCCCAGCGAAGTGAATGACCGCATGAATCGCGTGTGTCGAGAAAATCTCATCAAGCAATTCTTGATCTCGAATATCACCCACGTACAAGGTGACGGTTTTCCCCGTCAGGATTTCGATTCGTTGGATGGCTTCATGGCGGCTATTGGACAGATTATCCAAAATAATGACTTCGTATCCTGCATCAAGTAGCTGAACGGTCGTGTGTGTCCCGATGTACCCCGCGCCACCTGTCACAAAAATTGTTTTCATGTGCTTCACCCCATTTTCTAAAAGTCCGTCTGCAACGATTGTTAAGCCGAGCGATTGTTGAGCCATTCCCCGACACGACGGAACGTATCCGTCCGCGGAGGTGATTCGCTTCGACTAAACGTATGGTAATCAATCTCGGACACATATCGAATCAATCGAATGAGCGAGAAGGCGAACGCAATGGTGCAGCCAATCGCAAAACTAAGACCGTAACTGTCCGGTCCGAGCGGTAATAGGAAGAACGTCAACCCGGCATTCATCGTGATGAAGAGGGCTGACGTATATGCCGCTCCCCGATGGTCTTCAAAATAAAGCAAGACGAGTGTGAGGACGAGCACCATGGCGTTTGAGAAGGCCCCAATCGTCGTCATTTGGAAGACATCCCGAATCTCAGGTGATAGACCGAGGAGTGGGAACAACACGGCCGCGAACAGAATAAAGAGAAGCGACACGAGCCCTTGGTTTCGGAATAGTCGTTGTAATTCCTGTCGTAAGACGAGAAGCATCGCCGCCTTCGACCGTTGAATCTGTTGATACGTACCCCCTTCGTTCACATATCCATAAAAAACGCGATACCGTTCATAAAAACGTGTCTCGACCGATACGACGAAGATTGTCATCGTCGGGATAATCGTCAAGTAGGACAGGAAGATGGCCGTGTCATAAATCGGATGATACCGGAACGTGTCGAGATGGACGCTTCCTCCTTCTGCGAACCAGATGATCCACGTGCCGACCCAAATCCCGATGTTATAGAGAAAACTGGTCCAAAAGAGCGCGGGATAGCGGTCAAAATAGCGATAGAACGAAAACTGACCGACCGTACTCCGATTCGGGAATGTAAGGAGCATCGACATGAACAAGCCGAACAACGTCACGACAAGACCGAGCGTCATACTCGCCGTCAATGCGAAACTCTTCATGTAAGACTCCGTCAAATATTGCATCAAGAACTGGTCCGTGATGAGGACCATGGCGACGGCGACGACACCACCGGCTACAAAACTATAAGCGACCGCCTGATAAAATTTCGCCGCACTGAGGAACAAGAAGTGTACCCAAATCAAGTTGACCGTCATGAACAGAACAAACGCCAACGCGTTCAACAAAGCCGGAAGTTCAGAGAACGACAAGAAGATGGCGAACAGCACAGAAGCGATCCCGACGGTCGTCTTCATCATGCCGATAAAGGCAGGAAACAGGTCCTCATATCGTTTCTCATAAAAACAGTCGGCTAAGTATCTCGTGACGACGAGCTGTTGCACACCGAGCACGACTTGCGAAAAGATAAAACTGTACGAGACGATCAAATTGAATGTCGTCCGTTCCTCGAGTGTCGCGATGGACAGATAACTCGTCAGCCACTGCATGAGGGCAATCGTGACGATGACGATGAGCCACGGCCCTGACGTGACGAGACCGGCAAAGGCGTATGCTTTGATGCGTGATGAAAAATAATCTTCTTGGAATAACTGTTGTAACTTAAACCCGATGCCCGCCATATGCCGCTCTCCTCTCTTCGTATAAATGTAGATACGCATCGATGAACTGGTCGGTTCGATAATACGTCTCGACGCGCTCTTGACCGTTTCGTCCGAGTCGGCGCGCATCTTCGCGGTTCTGATGGAACCAGACACACCGTTCCGCGATTCGGCGCGGATTGACCGGTGGAACGACGAACCCGGCCGGACCGAACGGTTCATCCGGTCGTCCGTTCACAAGTTCCGCACATGCCCCGACGTCCGTCACAATCCACGGAACGCCCGCAGCCATCCCTTCAAGAACTGCAAGCGGTTGTCCCTCGGAGATACTCGTCAACAGACAAACATCGAACTCGGGAAGGTGCTGTCGGATATCCACTTTTCCGACCATAAAGACGGACTGTTCGAGCTCGAGTTGCCGGATGAGAATCTCGCACTCGGCCGCATACTCTTCATCCTCATCGAGCGGCCCCATGATGGTCAGTTCGAACGGGACAAGCATATCCTGAAGTAGTTTCGCCGCATAAATCATCGTTTTAATATCTTTAATCGGCACGACGCGGACGATTGCTCCGATTCGAAGTTTATCCGTCCCTTGGATATGACCGAGTGCGGATAATCCCGTCACATCGATCCCGTTTGGAATAATACTCAACTTTTCGACCGGTGCCCCGAGCTGACGTTGCAACTCGCCGTTTCGTTCAAAGAGCGTGATGACGTCATCCGCTGTCCGGTACGCTTCCCGGGAAATATGGTGGAAGAACTGAATCCAGTGGGAGCGAAACTCAGTTGGAATCCATGATGCTTGTAACAGTTCTTCTTCGCGTTCACGTGAATAAATGCCGTGTTCAGTCAGGAGGAACGGGATGTTCTGTCGCTCTTTCATCGCACTCGCAATCAGACCTGCGTATCCAGTGGAGGCAGCGTGCACGAGGTCGACTTGAGGTAACTCGGATTGGAGCAAATCCAGGACAGGCGCATACATACCGCGCCACATCCAAAAGTAATCGATGAACGAACCGGCCTGCCCTTCTTCCTGATAGCTCTCCGTGACGAGCTGATAGAAGAGACGACTCGAAAAGAACTGTTCCGGTGTCCCGATTTGATTCTCAAGTAGCGGATAGATGGATGAATCGACTTGACCGAATGTCATCCACGTTTTGATTCGTTCTCGCTCCGTTTTCGACAATTCCTCCGGTCGACGTTTCCGTGTTGCACGCTGATTAAGGGCGAGCGTGGTCACGCCGGTGACATTCTGTGGTAACGCATAGCGATAATCTGCCTCCGTTTTCGGGTTTGGCATGATTGAGATAATTTCAAACTCATGCATCGGCATTTGTTGCATCAGCATGTGAACCCAGCTCGATACCCCTCCGCTCACATACGGATAACTCCCTTCGACAACGATTCCTATTTTCATGGGCGATCCTCCAATATTGGGAGACGGACGGACGTGTCTCTCAATTCGACTTGATATAACGTACCGCTTTCATCGAACGGCTTGACTTCGCCAAATTCGAATGTCCCGGTATTTAAACGCTTGCCAGGTTGTACACGGACAAGTAACGTCGACGGGACAGGCAGTTGTTGGGCATTGATATCAATCGCATCGTTCGTGTAGGCGACATCGATTTGCGCATCTTGATATAGTTTGTACTTCCGATACGCATCATATTGGCTCATGCCCTCGAGATGCGGATACTTGGCGTAGAGCGTCTGGAACAAACCGCCAAACGATTCTTTCATCATCTCCCAGCCTTTCCCTTTCGAGCGATCATCATCTAACACATCATCCGGGTGAATGAAATGGGAGACGAGACCGAAGTTAGCGACAGCGTCAATGACGACGAACAAGTCATCCGGTGTCTCATTGTACCCGCTCGAGACACGAGGAAAGTCATACAAGTTCGGATATACCGGATCGGGCCCGAACTCTTGGATGTAACTTCCTTTCGTCGCATCCCCGCTGTAAAGCCCGGCGACGATCAATCCTTCTGAGAACTTCTCGTTCAACACGGCGAGTCCGGTTTGTCCGATGATGTTCGACGGTGGCACGTAGCTACGAATCCGTTCATTCGGTAAGTAATAGTCAAACGCCTCGACGACACGATCAATCGCGGAACGCATTGCGTCCCCGTCTTTCCATCTCGTATAGCCAAGTTCCGGATCCATCGTTTCATTTCCCGTGATGAGCGGTTGGTGGTTAAATCCGTGCAACCCGACTTCCCCATTTTCTTGGAGTAAACCGCGACCGTATTCGAGCATCGGTGCTCGAATCTTTTCAATGAGTTGTTCCGTCGTCTCCTCATTCGTCGCTTTATAACTGCCAATCAAGAAGCCCGTATAAGTGACGTCATAATCGGCACTGATTTGTTTCATATCTTTCCACCAAACCTCTGAGAAGAATTCTTTAATGGACAAGTCATATTCTTTCGTGATGACCGGATTCGAGTAATTCGGCACCGGTGCCGGGAAGTCGTCAATATGGACGACCTTGATGCCAGCTTGTGGCATAACGAGTGCCGGGAACAACATCGAGAGCGATTGCACCATCAAGCCTCGTGAGTTCTTGTCCGTCAACGACGTCGTATTCCAAAACATGACCTCTCCTTTCCCATAAGGAGATTGCCATAAAATCGGTTCGTTCTTAGCGGAGATGAGCACGTCCGCTTCTTCCTTTAATTTGACGTCAGCGATACTGTGAACGAACAAACCAGAGTCTTGCGGCAAATCGACATATCCAGGGAAGATTTCTTTTTCGAAAATCAGCCCGTTGATTCCATCTTTAAAGTCTCCGAAATCCCTTACGCCGACGAGGTCCGCCCAGTCTTGGTCGATGAATCGTCCGGCAACATAGAGACGTCCGCCTTTTTCGACAAACGATCGAATCGCCTCGTACGGCCACGACTTCGTGTTTTCCCCGCTGACGACGAGAACGTGTTGCGGAGACGGCTTGATTGATGCGATTGCCTCTGCTTCAATCGAGGAATAAGGCAATTTGGCATAATCGAGTGCGTATTTGAAGTTGTTCAAAACGGCCGTCGACAACGCATCTTCATTCTGATGAATATAGATTTGAATCGGATCTCCTTCCACCGTTCTTACCTCACCCGCTAGTGTCGTAAAGGACTTCGGTTCGTGCGCTTCTTTTGGGATGAGCCGATGACCATAGTCAAGCCGTAAAAATTGGACGACGACAATCATCGCGATGAGCAAGGAAAACAAGGATGCGAGATACGTCGTAATCGATTTATTCATGAATGGGCACCTTCTAACTGTTGAATGACAAAGCGATAATCTTCTGGAACGTCTTGCAAATCAAGATGCTGATGGAGTCGATCGAGGATGGGGCGTAACTTGACCCAATCCCCCTTCGTCATGTGATGTTCAATCAACATGACATAACCATCAGGTACTTTTGGGTGATTGAACGTCAGCGCTTCCGCCAATCGCTCGCCTGTCTCGATATCACCAGACTGGAACGACAAGCGTGCTTTCGTACGTAAATAAATCTCGTCCGTCGCATCATACTTGCCTAATTGGTCGAGATGAAACAACGTACGCTGCTGAATACGCGCTTTCATATCTTGGTCCAAAAGACCACTCCCCAAAAAGGAAACACCCGTCTCGATGACCGGATAAATCGTTTCTGGTCGTTCGGAGTTCACTTGTGCGATTCGCTGTTTAAACATCACATCATATCGTTCGAACAACGTGTTCCGGACGGTCGCCGCATAGTGGACCGTTTCCGTGTCTTCATGTTCGAGACCTAAGTTTAAGTACTCCTCCGTATTCATGAGCGGTGTCGACATGAGTTGCGTGATCGACTGTTTCCGCTTCTTCCCATCCATCTGCAGGGCTTCCGCTAACGGAACGAGATCGAGGTCTTCTTTTGCCTGCTGTTGCAATCGCTCCACGTTGACTGTATCGAAATGGATGTATTCGTCATAGTCGAGAAGCGTCTTCGACGAGGCGAAGCGACGGGCGATGGCGTAAGCGATCAAGCCAAACAGCTCACCGATCACCGGAATGACGGCACTGACGAGAAAAATGGAAAACCAAACACCC
Organism: Exiguobacterium sp. s63; assembly: GCF_018617335.1. Lineage (GTDB taxonomy): Bacteria > Bacillota > Bacilli > Exiguobacteriales > Exiguobacteriaceae > Exiguobacterium. Next base: position 987,757 of record NZ_JACSKB010000001.1, read on the forward strand.
TTCTCGGACACATCGACTTTCGTTCGGACGACAAGACGGTAGATGACAAATAAGATGACAGCATGAAGAAGAAAGAACAGGAGAATCATCCAACCGGTCATAGACGCTTCCCACCTTTCACATAGAAGACATGTTCAATCCGTTCTTTGAATCGTTCTGCCGACTCAATCGGTGTTCCTGGGAGAAGGAAGTGAAGGATGCGCTCGTCTTCGTCATATCCGATCACATCAATCTCACGCATGGACTGTCTTAAAATCAATTCCATCTCAATCAATGATAAGTCTACGCTTTTTACAGGTAGCGTGACCGTACTATACGGTTGACCATATTGTTCATGACGTAGCACTTGTTGGGCCACTTTTTGTTCAAACGCTTCCATTCGGAACATGTGCGTTCCGTCGACGAGCTGGTCGCTGACGAGCATCCACTCGAGTGCATCCGCTTTTTCGATTCGAGTTCCCGTCCAGTCTAAGACGAGCTTCATCATGTTCATCTCATGGCTGCGTAAGCGCAGAATATCAATCTCATGGACGATCAATACTTCCTTCACCGCTCCCTCATAACAAATCGGAGCGACGAGAAGCGGTCCATCTAACTCATCTGCCAAACGAAGCGTCGGTTTTTGGGATTGGAACATTCGTGCGAAAATCCCTTGTTCCGAATCGATAAAGAGTGTCTGTGGCAAACGCTCCACATCCCCTGAACGGACATGAAGACGAAGCGTGCGTCGTGACGCATCCAAATGATATAAGGCGATCTGACGAGCACGGAAGACGCGAGTAAACGTTCCAATCAAATGGTCACGTACCAAATCGGTCGAATCTTGATCGAGTTGTAGCCCAATCTCATAAATTTTGGACAATGTGTAAGTCGAGTCGAGTACCCGTTTTCGCATTTCTCCCTGGGACTCCTGAAGTTGTTGCATCGTCTGTTTCAATTGTTCGTTCTCATCGACCACTTCTTCTTGACGAATGTGGAGAGACTGGTATCGCTCTCGATAAGACGTACTGAAGACACCCGCACTGAGCGCGACGAAGAAGTGTAGTAAAATCCAAGCCAACTCATTCGTGTCGTAAAGGAATAAAAGCAAATCAGATCCTTCCATCAAAAGGAATGAGAAATGATAGAAACACGTCAATGCGAAACTGACGAACGCACCGAGCAATCCATATCGTAACGAAAACAGGAGAATGTAAAAAATAAGCGGGTCAATCGCCCAATCCGACAAAGAAAGACTAAATGTATAGTCCAAAATGCCGATAAGTAAAATAGTCACAATCATTTCAATCCATTTGATAGATGTGCGATGTTGGGTATAAATCATAGTGTCACTCATTCCTTTACGTGGTATTTTAGTAGTAGGACATTCAATGGATTGTCGACAAAAATTTCATATCGAGACGGGCAAACTTACTGAAAAGTAAGGGCGCAAAGACATGGGTCGTCGATCTTTATAGATACCGATCGCCAGTCTGCAATAGCCGCAGCCGCTCTCTGATAACTATCAGGAGGGTTTTTTTATGGGTATTTTCTCAGCCAAACGAATTGTCAGCATCTGTTGTGCATTCCTCGTTGGATTGGCGTTTCTAACGCCGCACCAAGCAGTCGCCGAAGCGAGCAATCCACTCGCAAACGTCGAGTCGTACAAAATTTATTACGACGCTCCAAGTAAGAAAAAGATCAAAAAGATGCAACAGTATGACCTTGTTATCATCGAGCCTGTTTATTATACAGCAGCGCAAATCAAAGAATTACAAAAGTACGGAACAAAAGTGTACGGCTACATCAACACGATGGAAGCGGACAATTGGAATGTCGATTTCATCCAACAGATGAATGAGTCGGACTTCTTCCACCGCAACGGACAACGTGTCCATTAT